>DATFWW010000122.1:0-11221 GCA_035258825.1 Myxococcota bacterium | reverse complement strand
CGAACCACCAGAGTGCAGCGAGAAGACTGCTCCGGAGTCGGCTCCGCACGGACTCACCCCTCGAGCTCCACCTGGCGAAGTCCCCAGGTGATCGGAGGCGCCAGCGCATCGCCGTCGCGGAGCGCCGCGAGCGCCTCCGCGAGCGCGTCGCGCTCGGAGGCGGTCGTGCGCGCCGCGACCGCCGCGTGTTCGCGCAGCGTCTCCCAGTTCAGAGAGAACATACCGGCCGCGTCGCGCGGGTTCACCGTGAGCTCGCGCAAGCGACTCGCGCGAGCGCGCGCGCGCGCGTCGCGCGCCGCGAGCGCGGCCACGCGCGGGCCGACGAACAGGCAGTGGCCCTGTGATGCGAGCACCGCCTCCACGAGCGCGAGGTAGCGCGCGAACGCCGCGTCTTCGCTGCGGATCCACTCCACCTCGTCGAGCAGCAGCCTCCCGCGCGGCGCGAGCTGCGAGGCGAACATTCCGATCGCGGCGTTCGGGTCCGCGAGGTGCGAGACGAGGAATCTCGCGTACAGCGTGTCGGCTCGGCCGCAGGGGTAGGGCGCCGAGAGCACGTCGTGGCAGGCGAACTCGCAGCGCGCGGTCGCCGGTCTGATGGTCTTCGCGCGCCCACCTTGTGGTCTTCGCTCGCTTGCGGCTCGCTGCGCGAGACTTGCGCTCGCTGCGCGAAGCCTGGTGCGGGCTGCCTCGACGTAGGCGGGCGACGCGTCGAGCCCCACCGTGCGCTCGCTTTCGAGCACGCGCGCGAGCAGCTCGGTGGTGTAGCCGGGTCCGCAGCCGAGATCCACCGCGAGCGCACCGCCGCGCCGGCCGCCCGACGCGAGGAATTCCTCCGACGCGGGCTCGAAGACGCGCGCCACGAGCGCGAGCCGCTGCGCCGCGCGCTCGGAATCTCCGAACGCGTAGCTCACGCGCGAAATGCCTCGATCACCTCGCGCGGCGCCTGCACCAGCTCGATCAGCACGCCTTCGCCGCCGAGCGGAAACTCGCCGCCCCCCTTGGGGTGGATGAAGCAGACGTCGTGACCGGCGGCGCCCTTGCGGATCCCGCCCGGCGTGAAGCGCACACCCTGGCCTTCCAGCCATTTGACTGCCGCGGCGAGGTCGTCCACCCAGAGCCCGACGTGGTTCAGCGCGGGGTCGTGCACCTTCGGCTTGCCGTTCGGATCGATCGGCTGCATCAGATCGACTTCCACCCGGTGCGGCCCGGCGCCCGCCACGGCGATGTCCTCGTCGACGTTCTCGCGCTCGCTGCGGAACTCGCCCTCGAGCGTGAGGCCCAGCAGGTCGATCCAGAGCCGGCGCAGCGCGAGCTTGTCGGGACCGCCCACGGCGATCTGTTGCAACCCGAGCACCCGGAACGGACGAGCCGCCACCATCAACTCCCTCCTTCGAACCCAGTTCCGATCCAATACCGCTCGGTCGTCCCCTTGCGGCTCGCATCCGGCCGCACCGACCGCGCGCTCGCGAACCGGGCACGCAAACGCTGCTCGGCAGCCTGCGCCTCGGGACCCTCCATCAGCTTGAGCACGAGCGCACCTCCGGGCCGCAGGAGCTCGGGCAGCGCTGCCTCGATCGCGGCGAGCAGATGCTCCTCGCGGGCGCGGTCCGTGGCACGCACGCCGGTGAGCTTGGGAGCCGCATCCGAGAGCAGCACGTCGGCCGGGCCGGCCGCCGCCGCGAGAACCGCTTCCCGCACGGCAGGTTGCGCGAGGTCGCCCGCCAACGCGATCGCGTTCGCAAACTCGAGCGGCGGCTCGACCGCGGCGAGGTCCACGCCCACCACGCGGCCGGTCGGCCCGACCTCGCGCGCCGCCACCTGCATCCAGCCGCCCGGCCAGCAGCCGAGATCGATCACGTGCTGCCCGCGCCGGAGCACCTGCGTGCGGCGCTGGATCTCGAGCAGCTTGTAGGCCGCGCGCGAACGGAACCCCTCGCGCTTGGCGCGCTGGTGGAAGGTGTCCTTGCGCTGGTAGGGCCGGGCCATCTAAGGCATCCACCTTATGGCCTTCGCTCGCCTTCGGCTCGCTGTGCGCGCAGGTCTGAGCGGGCTTCGCTCGGCTTCGCCTGGCTGCGCCACCTCGCCGCGGCGCTTGCTACCCGCGCGCGCGCATCGAGGGGCGCACGCGCACCATCGCGTCGTTGTGCCCGGGTACGCCGCCGCGCACGAACAGGAGCCGCTTCTCCGGATCGACCCGCACCACCTCGATGTTCAGGGTCGTGACGCGCTCGTCGCCCATGTGCCCGGGCATCCGCAGGCCCTTGATCACGCGGCCCGGAAAGGAGCCGGGCCCGATCGACCCGCCGTGCCGGAAGTACTCGTGCGCGCCGTGGGTCGTGCGTACGCCGAAGCCGTGGCGCTTCACGACGCCCGCATAGCCGCGACCCTTCGAGGTGCCGATCACGTCGACGCGCTGGCCCGCGCTGAAGATGTCGACGCCGATCTCCTGACCGACCTCGTACTTGTCGAGATCCTCCGCGGGGATCCGGCTCTCGCGCAGCGCCTTCGTGGGCGGCACCTCGGCCTTCTTGCAGTGGCCCTGGAGCGGCTTGCTCGCGTGGCGCGCGGCGCGCTCGCCGTAGCCGAGCTGGAGCGCGCTGTAGCCGTCGCGCTCGGGCGTCTTCTTCTGGACTACTCGGTTGGGCTGCGCGTCCAGCACGGTGACGGGGATGCACTCCCCCTCCTCGTTGAAGAGCTGGGTCATGCCGATCTTGCGGCACATGAACTCGATCGCCACGGGATGCCTCGCAGGGCCGGAGGGTTGGGGCCCGGAAGGGGAAAGGGCGGCCACTATAGGGAAATGGGTCGCCGGCTGTCGAGGCGGCGGGCTGGATCAGGGGACAGCGCGGACGAGCAGCCCGGTCGTCGACACGCGCACTTCGTAGGTGGCGAGCAGGTCGCCGCGTGTGAAGGTGCTGGAGCCGTACTCGGCGTCGACGAGCGGCGCGATCCAGGGCAGGCGGGCGCGCCACGCGAACAAGTCGACGCGATGGGGCGGGGCGAGCGGGAACACCGTGCGCGGGCGCCGCCGCTCGTCGTCGATGTTCACGTAGCGGCCGGTGACCCGGTCGAGCTCGTACGCGGTGTGGAGCCCGAGCAGGTTCGCCCATGGGTGCCACTTGAGGATCCGCGCCTCGACCGCGAACTGGTCCCCCGCGAGGGTGTAGTTCGCCTCGCTGCCGTCGGGCAAAGCGATACGCACCTCGAACGCCTGCGGGCCGGTCGGCGTCGTGTGCACGGTGGCCGCGAGATCTTCACGCGTGAGCGCGCGGTAACCCGACAGCCCCGCCGCCACCACCGCGCCCAGCGCGGCGCCCGCGATCAGCGCGAGCGCGAGCAGCGCCGAGAGCGCGCCGGCGCCGAGCCGCACGATGCCGCGCGGCGACCGGCGCAGCAGCGCGATCGCCGCGATCGCACACAGCGCGGCGACCGCGGCGAAAAGCGCGGCGGCGTAGAGCAGCGGATCGAAGATCACGCCCGCGCCTCGCGCAGCATGCGCCAGATCACCGGGCCGCCGCGGATCGCGAGCTCGCCCAGCACGCGGAAGCCGTGGCGTTGGTAGAACGGCACGTTGGTGCGCTTCGACGACTCGAGATAGGCCGGAACGCGATCCGCGTCACATTGCGCGAGGATCGGCGCGATCAGCGCCGACCCCACGCCGCGCCGCTGGTGGCGCGGGTCGGTGCCGAGCACCGCGAGATACCAGTGCGGCTCGGCAGGATGGGCGCGCTCGATGCGCGCGAGCTGCTCGCCGATTGCGCCCGCGCGCCGGCCCAGCGCGGCGTACCAGCGCGCCGCCATCGCCAGCCGCTCGCGCAGCGCGGCGGGCTGCGGGTAGGGCGGAACCCAGAACGCCGCGCCCGAGCAGCTCTGCGTGGTGAACACGCTCTCGTGTCGTAGCATGTCGCGCATCACCATTGCGAAGAAGCCGTCGCTCGCGATCGCCCAGTCGAACTCGCCGGGCAGGATCCAGCGGTGGACCGGGTCGTCGCGAAACGCGCGCGCGAGCACGAGCGACACCGCGCGCAGATCACCCCCGCGCGCGGGCCGCACCGCGGCGGAATCGCTCATCGCGCGCTCGCAGCCTGCGGGTCGCTGCACTGATAGGTGTCGCGCACCGCGCGCAGCTCCGCGAGCGTGCCGCCCCAGCCGCGCCAGCTGCTCTCCACCGCCTCCCAGCCTCGCGCGGCGACCACACCGTCTCGGAATACCACGGGCACGTCCTCGATGTGCACATCGGGACATCCCTCGGCGCTGCGCGCGCCCACCACGTACAGCTCGATCCGCAGCGATTCGCCCGTCGGCGTCGCAATCGAGATCGCGCGGCGTGGACTCGGGAACGGGTTCTCCGGGTGGCCCGGTCGCTGGACCGGATCGCTGCCGAGGATCGCGTGCGCCTGGTCGGCGCTCTGGCCCACCGCCACGCGCTCGAGGCGCGCGCGCATCGCGAAATCCTGGATGGCCGGGGGCGTACTCGAGAACCCGCCGCCGCGCGACGCGCAGGCGAGCGCCGCGAGCGCGATCGCGAGCGCGTAAGCTCTGCGCACCATTCTCGCAGAACCTGCCATGCAAAAACGCCGCGCGCTGCCCGCTCATGCCGCCGTTCGATGGCACGGATCGGGCGAAGCGCCGGCGCGTCGATGAGGGTCGACCCGTGGCCTGCCGATAGGTCAACCCCGATGACCCACGACGAATTCGTGAGCCTGGTGAAGCGGCTGGAGCGCGATGCCGCTCGGCACCCCCTGTCCTATCAAATGCGCGCGATCGCACTCGGCGCGCTCGCCTACGCCTATGTCGCCCTCGCGCTCGCGATGGCACTCGCGGTGCTCGCGCTCGTGATCTGGGCCGCGGTGTTCGGCAAGGCCGTGGCCGTGCTCGCGAAGATCATCTGGGCGCTGATCGCGTTCACGTGGGCCGTGCTGCGCTCGCTCTGGGTGCGGTTCGATCGGCCGCAGGGCCTCGCCCTCGAGCGCGACCGCTTCCCCGCGCTGTACGCCGCGATCGACGAGATCCGCGCGGCGCTGCGCGCTCCCCGGCTCCACGAGGTGCTGCTGACCGACGACCTCAACGCGGGCATCGTCCAGCACCCGCGCCTGGGCGTGCTCGGATGGCCGCGCAACACGCTGATCCTCGGGCTGCCGCTCCTGAAGGGGCTCTCGAAGGAGCAGGCGATCGCGGTGATCGCGCACGAGTTCGGGCATCTGGCTGGTGCACACGGCCACATCGGCGCCTGGATCTACCGGTCGCGCCGCAGCTGGGGGCAGCTGCTCGAGCGGATGGAGACGGACAACCGTTTCGGGAGCTTCGTGTTCCGCCCGTTCTTCCGCTGGTACGCGCCGTACTTCAACGCCTACTCCTTCGTGCTCGCGCGCGCGCAGGAATACGAGGCCGATCGCTGCAGCGCGCAGATCGCCGGCACACGCGTCGCGGCCGATGCGCTGGTGAGCTTCCGGCGCGCTAGTCGCTGTCTCGACGCGCGTTGGCGCCGCATCTGGAGCCGCGCAGACGACTCGCCGCAGCCCGACGTGCGGGCCTATTCCGAGCTGTGCGCGGCGGATTTCGAGCTCGCAGCGGAAGACGCCCAGCGGCTGCTGGACGCCGCCCTCGAAGACCAGACCGGATACGGCGACACCCACCCGTGCTTGCGCGATCGGATCGTCGCCCTGGGAGAACAGCCGCGCGTGCCGGCGTCGCTTTCGGAGAGCGCGGCGGAGGCGTTGCTCGGGCCGGGACTCGCGCCGCTCGCGGAGTGGCTCGACCGCGCCTGGGAGCAGGCCGCACAGAAGAGTTGGAGCGCACACCACAAGGAGGTAGGAGAGCGACGCGCACGGTTCGCGGAGCTCGAAGCGCGATCTCACGAGGGACGGCTCGAGCGGGACGATGCCTACCACCTCGCGGAGCTCGTCGAACAGCTGCGCGACCCGGACGAGGCGCTGCGGCTGTACCGCGAAATCCTCGCGCGCGAGCCGCAGCACGTAAGCGCGCAGCTCGCCGTTGGGCGGCTGCTGGTCTCACGCGGGGAGGAGGCGGGGCTCAGCCATCTCGAATCCGCGATCGCGGTCCACCACAGCGCGATCGCGCCCGCGACCCACGCGGCGATCCCGTTCCTGCGCGCGGGGCGCCGTGAGGCGGACGAACAGCGGTGGATGGCGCGCGCGATCGAGCACCAGGAAGCACTGAAGGCCGCCCAGCGCGAGCGCGACGTGATCCCGTTCGGCGGCCGCTACGAAGCGCACGGGCTCGCGCCCGAACAGGTCGCGGCGATCAGCGCGCAGCTCGCGGATCACAAGGGCGTGCGCCGGGCCTGGCTCGTGCGACGGCGCCTCACGATGTTCGACGACGAGCGACCGCAATGGGTGCTCGGCGTCGAACGCCGGAGGCGTTTCTGGGAGGCGGAGACGAAATCGCGGGACCTGCTGCTCCAGGCGCGCCTCACCTCGATCCGCGTGAGCGGAGACGTCCGGATCCTCGTGCTCAACCACCTCGGGCGGAAGGCGCGCCGGCCGTTCCGAGGGCCGGATTCCGAGATCGCGGTGCGGGTCGCGACGCGTGCGGCTAGCGCGACCGCTCGCGCGGCCCGCTAGACCTCCTCGAGGTAGACGATCTCCGGCTTGCCCGCGAGCAGCGCGCCGAATTGCGCGCCGACTGCGGCGAGGTTCTTGCCGTGCGCCGCGAGGTCCGCGTCGCTCGCATATTTCTCGTAGAAGACGAAGGTGGCCGGGTCGTCCTTCCGCTGATGCGGGAGATAGGCGAGCGTGCCCTTTTCCTTCGCGAGCGTGTCTGCGGCGAGCTGCTTCACGAAGCGCTTCGCCTCCTCGATCTTGTCCGCCTTCACTTTGAACATCGCGACGACGCTGGGCATCGGGGGTCTCCTTGGTTCTCGCGCGCGTTGCGACAGCACGGTCGCAGGAGCGGTGCCCCCGCGTCAAGCGCCCGGTACTCTCGGCCGAGAACGATCGGAAATCGCGCCTCGCACCCCCACCCCGGTGGGCGGTGTCGGGGCCTTCGTGCGTGTGCGCAGAAAAACACATGGAGCGCGTGGAGATCCCTTCGCAGAGCGACGAGGCCGGCTCGCAGAGCACGGCTGATCTCGCCGCCGCTCTGCTCGCGCGCCGCCGCGCGGTGCGGATCGCGGGGCTGCGCGGCGCCGCGCGCGCCGTGTGGGTGGCGCAGCTCGCGCGCGCGCACGGCGATCGCCCGCTGCTCGTGATCGTGCCGACCGCGAAAGCCGGCGACGCGTTCGCGGCCGACCTCGCCTGCGCGCTCGGCGAGGCGCCCGGCACCGGCCGCCTGCGCGCGTTCCCGCGCTACGACACCCAGCCGTACGAGCGCTTCTCCCCGCAGCCGTTCGTGGTCGCGCAGCGCATGGACGTGCTGTATCGATGGCTCGCGAGCCCACCCGGCGAGCGCGCGGAGCCGGCGCCGATCGCCGTCGCGCCGTGGACCGCGCTCGCGCCGCGCGTCCCCACACGCGACCTCGTCCGCGGGCGCACGGTGCACCTGGAGCTCGGGCAGACGATCGACCGCGACGCGCTGGTCGCGACGCTCGTCGGCGCAGGTTATGCGCGCATGCCGCTCGTCGAGGAGCGCGGCGAGCTCGCCGCGCGCGGCGGGATCCTCGACATCTTCCCGCCCCACCGCGCGGCGCCGGTGCGGATCGAGCTGCTCGGCGACGAGGTGGAGTCGATCCGCGAGTTCGATCCCGCGAGCCAGCGCAGTCAGACGCCGCTCGGGCACGTGGTGGCGCCGCCGCCGCGCGATCTTTTGCCCGACCGCTCGTTCGTGATCGAGCGCTCCGCGGCCCTGCGCGCGCTCGGCGCGCGCGATGGCGTGTCGTCGCGCGCCGTCGACGAGCTCGTCGATTCGCTCCTGCGCGGACACGTGCCGCCGGGTGCCGAGGCACTCGCGCCGCTCTTGCTGCCCGGCACCGAGACCGTCTTCGACTTCCTGCCCGGCGACACACTCGTCGTGATCGACGACCTCGAGGCGGGCCGCCAGCGCATGCTGCGCTATGCCGAGGAGTCGCTCGAGAACTACGAGCTCGCGCGCGGCAGCGGACGGCTCGTGTGCGCGCCGGGCGACGTCGCGCTCGCGCCCGAGGCGCTCGGGCGCGCCGCCCTCGCGCGCCGCCCGCTGATCCTCGAGCAGATCGACCTCGCCGACCCGGCCGACGGCATCGAACGGCTCTCGCTCTCCGCGCACGGCCACGCCGAGCTGCGCGCGTCGCTCACGCGCGCGCGGGCGAGCGAGACCGCGCTCGCGCCGCTCGCGCGCCGCATCGCGGACTGGCGCGCCGCGCGCTACCGGATCGTGCTCTCGGCGGGCTCGCTCTCGCACGCCGAGCGCCTGCGCGGGCTGCTCGCCGACTACCGCGTCGCCGCGGTAGTGGAGACCGAGCCGAAGCCGTGCTGGCGCTGGTCGGCGGCCGGGCGCGTCGAGATCCGCGTCGCCGAGCTCTCCGAAGGCTTCACGCTGCCGGCGGATCGGCTCGCGCTCGTCACGGAGGAGGAGATCTTCGGGCCGCGCGCGAAGCGCCGCGCGGTCTCACACCCGGCCTGGCCCGCCGGCGCCTCGCTCGAGTCGCTCGCGCAGCTCGCGCCGGGCGACTACCTCGTCCACGCCGAGCACGGAATCGGCATCTACCGCGGCCTCGTCGACCTCGAGCTGCGCGGTGTCGCTGGCGAGTTCCTGCGCATCGAGTACGCCGAGCAGGCGCGCCTGTTCGTGCCCGTCCACCGGATCAGCCAGGTGCAGCGCTATGCGGGGTCCGACGGCCACGTTCCGCGCATCGACAAGCTCGGCGGCGAGACCTGGCGCAAGGCGAAGAAATCGGTGGCGCACTCGCTGCGCGACCTCGCACGCGAGCTGCTCGCAGTGCACGCAGCGCGCGAGCTCGCGCAGGGCTTCGCCTTCTCGCCGCGCGATCGGCTCCAGGAGGAGTTCGAGGCGACCTTCCCCTACGACGAGACGCCCGACCAGCTCACTGCGATCGAGGACACGCTCGCCGACATGCAGCGCGAGCGGCCGATGGACCGGATCGTCTGCGGCGACGTCGGCTACGGCAAGACGGAAGTGGCCGTGCGCGCGGCGTTCCGCGCCGCCCTCGACGGCAAGCAGGTGGCCGTGCTGGTACCTACCACCATTCTGTGTCAGCAGCACGAAGAGACGTTCCGCGAGCGCTTCAAGGGCTACCCCGTGCGGATCGAGGCGCTGTCGCGCTTCCAGACGCACGCGCGCGCCAAGCGCGTGCTCGAGGGGCTCGCCGACGGAACCGTCGACGTCGTGATCGGAACGCACCGCCTGCTCCAGAAGAACGTGGCGTTCCGCGACCTCGGCCTGCTCGTGATCGACGAGGAGCACCGCTTCGGCGTCGCGCACAAGGAGCGGATCAAGCAGCTCAAGAAGATCGTCGACGTACTCACGCTCACGGCGACGCCGATCCCGCGCACGCTCCAGCTCGCGTTTGCGGGGCTGCGCGACCTGTCGGTGATCGACACGCCGCCGGCCGACCGGCTCGCGATTCGCACCCAGGTCGGGCGTTATTCCGAAGAGGTGATGCGGGAGGCGATCCTGCGCGAGATGCGCCGCGGCGGACAGGTGTTTCTCGTCCACAACCGCGTGCAGACGATCGGCGCGATGGCGGAGACGCTCGCGCGGATCGTGCCGGAGGCCAAGGTGATCGTCGCGCACGGCCAGCTCCCCGAGCGCGAGCTCGAAAAGAGAACTCTCGGATTCATGCACGGCCAGGCCGACGTGCTGCTGTGCACCACGATCATCGAGAGCGGCCTCGACAACCCGCGCGCCAACACGATCATCGTGAACCGCGCCGACGCCCTCGGCCTCGCCCAGCTCTACCAGTTGCGGGGTCGCGTCGGGCGCAGCACCCAGCGCGCTTACGCCTACCTGATGGTGAACGCACCGGACAAGCTCTCGCCCGACGCGCGCAAGCGGCTCGAGGCGATCCAGGACCTCTCCGAGCTCGGCAGCGGCTTCCGCCTGGCGAACCTCGACCTCGAGATCCGCGGCGCGGGCAACCTGCTCGGCCCCGAGCAGTCGGGCAACCTCGCCGAGGTCGGCTACGAGACCTACATGGAGATGCTCGAGGAGACGATCGACGCGATGCGCGGGCTCGCGCACGAGGCGGAGGTGGACCCGGAGATCCGGCTGCCCGTGCCCGCGCGGCTGCCCGAGAAGTACGTGCCCACCGTAAACGAGCGGCTCGTGCTCTACAAGCGGCTGGCGAGCTGCCGGGACGACGCCGAGGTCGACCGGCTGCGCGACGAGATGCTCGACCGCTACGGCGTGCTTCCGCCCGACGCGCACCACCTGCTCGAGGTGATCCGGCTCAAGATCCAGGCGCGCTCGCTCGGCGTGGCGATCGTCGACGTCGCGAACGGAGAGATCGTGCTCACGGCAGCCGAGAACAGCAAAGTCGATCCGCAGCGCCTGCTCCGTCTGCTCACCCAGGCCGGCGGCGGCATCCGCGTGACGCCGGGGCACAAGATCCTCGCACCGATGCCGAAGGGCCGCGAGCCGCAGGACCTGTTCGACGCCGCGCGGAGAGTGATGGCGAGCCTGGCGGGGTGAATCTCGATTGACCTGCTCTGGCTGGCCACCGGGGAGCAACGCGATTGGAAACGATTCGCGTGCGCGAACCGCGCCGATCCGCCGCTCTGGAGCCACATCGCGCGCAACCCCGGTTGAGCGGCGGGCCGCGCCAGCCGATCTACCCTCGTAGCATGCGCGACTCCGCCGAACGCTTCTTCAACCGCGAGCTCTCCTGGCTCGACTTCGACCGCCGCGTGCTCGACCTCGCGCGCGACGCGGGCCGGCCGATCCTCGAGCGCGCCAAGTTCCTCGCGATCTTCTCGCGCAACCTCGACGAGTTCTTCCAGGTGCGCGTGTCGGAGCTGCAGGACCTCGTGGCGGAGCGCGACGACGCGCCCTCGCCCGACGGCCTGTCTCCCGCGGCGCAGCTCGCGGCGATCCGCGAGCGCGTGCTCGAGCTCACGGCGGCCGCGCACGAGACGTTCGAGCGCGAGCTGCGCCCCGCGCTGCGCGGCGCGGGAATCGACCTCGTGCACTGGCGCGAGCTCTCCGAGCCGGAGCGCGCGGCGGCGCTCGCACCGTTCGACGAGCAGATCTCGCCGGTGCTGATCCCCCTTGGTGTAGACCCCACGCACCCTTTCCCCTTCGTCTCGGGTCTCTCGCTCTCGGTGGC
>DATFWW010000121.1:0-10266 GCA_035258825.1 Myxococcota bacterium | reverse complement strand
GCGGGTGCACCATCCAGAGCTTCACCGGGCGGCGGCCGCCTCGCGCAGCACCGCCTCGAGCGCGTCGGTGCCGCGCTCCCAGTCGAAGCCGAGGCAGCGGCGGCGCGCGGCCTCGCCGAGCCGGCGCGCGCGCACGGGATCCTCGAGCAGGCCCGCGATCGCGCGCTCGATCGCGCGCAGGTCGCCCGGGTCGACCAGGCAGCCCGTCTCGCCGTCGATCACCACCTCGGCGCCGCCGCCGCTCGCGCTCGCCACGGCGGGCACGCCGAACGCTCCGGCTTCGACGTAGGCGATTCCGAAGCCCTCCCCCGCCTTCGCGTGCTGGCTCGCGCGGAGCCGCCCCGACGGCATCGCGAACACGTCCGCTGCGGCGTAATAGGTGCGCGTGTCGTCGACGAGCCCCTCGAAGCGCACGATGTCGGCGACGCCCGCAGCGGCAGCGAGGTCCTCGAACATCGGGCGCTGGCTCCCGTGCCCCACCACGAGGTAGACGAGGTCGGGGAAGCGCGCCCGCAGCGCGGGCAACACCGCGATCACGCGCGCGTGCCCCTTGTTGGACGCGAGCCGCGACACCGTGAGCAGCACGCGCCGGCTCGCGACGCCGAGCTTCTCCCGCGCGCGCTCGCGCCGCTCTGCGCTCGGCGCGAACGACGTCGTGTCGACGCCCGGATACACGAGCGCGATCGGCGCGCGAGCGCGCAGCGTCTCGATGCGGTGTCGCGTGTCCTCGCTGTTCACCACCACGCGGCGCGCGCGGTGGAGCGCGTAGCGGCGGCGGACGCGCCAGCGCCCCAGTACGCCGCGCTGCGTGTGCCGGCCGTGCAGCTCGTGCACGGAGACCACCACGGGCGCGCGGCGCGCGGCGGCGCGCACGGCGCGGCGCAAGAGGCGCGACGCGCGCGACACGATCACCACGTCCACCGCCGCCTGCGCGAGCCACGCGGCCACCGGGGCCGGATCGAGCTCCTCGCCGCGCGCGCCCCGCGGCGCGCGGTGGACCGGGAACGGAAACTCCGGCCCGCGCGCATTGCTCCAGGTGAACAGGCGCAGCGAATGGCCGCGCGCGTGGAGCCGGCTCGCATACTCCGCGTTGTAGAGCTCGGTGCCGCCGACGTCGGGCGGGAAGCCAAGCGCGATGAACGCGATGCGCAGGGACGGGTGCGGCATCTATACAACCTAGCGCGGTGTCGGCACCCATGAGATCTTTCGCGCCCATGCGCATCGCCGTGTTCGCGAAGAGCAAGGCCCGAACCCAGACCACCCGCTCGATCGCGCGAGCGCTCGAGCGCGCGGGGCACTCGCTGTGCGTGATCCGCGAGGCCAAGCGCCGGCAGTGGGTGGGACGCCGGCTCGCCGAGCGCTGGGCGACCGCGAGCGTGCGGCGATTCGCTCCCGATTTCGCGCTGATCCACGCCCGGGACGTGTCGCGGCGCGTGTTGGCGGGCATCGCGGGCCGCGTGCCCACGGTGATGTTCACACCGGACTGCTGGCCGTCGCCGATCGCGCCGGACCAGCTCGGGCTCGCCGCCGACGTGGATCTCCTGTGCACTGTTGCGCGCGGGCAGGTCGCCGAGTTCGAGCGCGCGGGCGTGGCGCGCGCCGCCTATCTCGCGGAGGCCCATGACCCCGATCTGTACTACCCCGTCGACACCGCGGAACCCGCATTCCGTTCCGAGGTGGCGTTCATCGGCAAGTACGCGCGCGACTCGCACCTGCACGCGACGCGCGGCGCGCTGATCCCCGCGGTGGCGGCGCGCTTCGACCTGAAGCTCTACGGCGGCGGCTGGCGCGAGCTCGGCCTCGCGGCCGCGCGCGGCGACGTCTACCCGGAGCAGTACCGCGCGATCTGCCGCGGCGCGGGCATCGTGCTCGGCTGCGACTGGCGCTACGACGTGCCGTGGTATTTCTCGAACCGCACCTGGTTCACGCTCGGCGCGCGCGGCTTCCTGCTCACCAATCACGTCCCCGGGCTCGAGGAGATCTTCGAGAACCACCGCCATCTCGTGTGGTACCGCTCGGTGGACGAGTGTCTCGCGCTGATCGAGCACTACCGCGCGCGCCCGGAAGAACGCGCGCGGATCGCCGCCGAGGGACACGCGTTCGCGCGCGCGCACCGCACCTACGACGACTTCGCGCGCGACCTCGTGGATCTGTTCGAAGGGCGAGAGCCGAAGTTCCCGCCGCGCGTCGGCGCCGCCTAAGCAAGCTCGTCGCGGCCGTAGATCGCGACGCGCGGCGCGCCGGCGCCGAGCCGCACGCCGCGCGGCATGTCGTCCGTGTCGAAATGGAATACGGCATCGCCGCGCGCGGCGAGCGCGGTGCACCCGCCGTTGCCGCCGAGCGCGGCGACCTCCGCGAGCGCCGCGGCGCACGCGTCGGCGAGATCGCGGCTCGCATAGCGCATGCGCGCGTCGACGTCGCGCGCGAAGCCCGCGCGGATGAAGAAGTCGCCGAGGCCGGTCGCGGAGACCGCGCAGGTAGCGTCGTCGGCCCAGGTGCCGCTGCCCGGCAGGGCGCTGTCGGACACGCGGCCCGGCAGGCGCGCCACGAGGCCGCCCGTGGAGGTCGCCGCGGCGAGGTGGCCGGCCGCGTCGCGTGCCACCGCGCCCACCGTGCCGCCCGCGCTTCCCGCGCGTTCCCCGAGCGCGCGCGCGAGCTGCGCGCGGCGCTCGGCGGTGATGTGGTAGTCGGGATCCACCATCGCGAGGCCGCGCTCGCGCGCGAACCGCTCGGCGCCCTCGCCCGCGAGCAGCACGTGGCGGCCGTCGCGCAGCACGGCGAGCGCGGCGTCGATCGGGTGCGCGATCCGCGCGACGCCGACCACGCCCCCGGCGCGGCGCGACCCGCCCTCCATCACGAGCGCGTCGAGCGCCACGGCGCCGTCGCGATCGAGCGCGCCGCCGCGCCCCGCGTTGAATACGTCGCGGCGCTCGAGCTCGCGCACCGCGGCGACCACCGCGTCGAGCGCGCTGCCTCCCGCCGCGAGCAGATCGCCGCCCGCCGCGAGCGCCGCGCGCAGCCCCTCGGCCTCGCGCTGCGCGTGCGCCGGTTCTGCGGGAACACGGCCGGCGCCGCCGTGCACCGCTATGCAAGGCGCCGCTGCCTTCAGCTCGCGAGCTCCTCGCGCGCCGCGAAGTGAGCGAGCGCCTCGGGGTTCGCGAGCGCCTCACGGTTGCCGACCGGACGGCCGTGCACCACATCGCGCACCGCGAGCTCCACGATCTTGCCGCTGCGCGTGCGCGGGATGTCGGGCACCTGCACGATCCGCGCGGGCACGTGGCGCGGGCTCGCGCCGCCCTTCACGCGCTCGCGGATCCGCGCGCGCAGCGCTTCGTCGAGCGCCAGGCCGTCGCGCAGGCGCACGAACAGCACCACGCGCTGGTCGCCCTCCCACTCCTGCGCGATCACGAGCGACTCCACCACCTCGTCGAGCTGCTCCACCTGGCGGTAGATTTCGGCGGTGCCAATTCGCACGCCACCCGGGTTCAGCACGGCGTCGCTTCGGCCGTGGATGCGCAGGCCGCCGTGCGGCGTCCACTCGGCATAGTCGCCGTGGCACCAGACACCCGGGAAGCGCGCGAAGTAGGCGTTGCGGTAGCGCGCGCCGTCCGGATCGTTCCAGAATCCGGTCGGCATCGACGGGAACGGGCGCGTGCACACGAGCTCGCCCTTGCCGCTCGGCAGCGGGCGGCCCGCGTCGTCGAACACGTCGACCGCCATGCCGAGGCCCGGCATCTGGATCTCCCCGCGCCAGACGGGCGCGACCGGACACCCGAGCACGAAGCACGACACGATGTCGGTGCCGCCGGAGATCGAGGCGAGCTGCGCGTGCGGAGCGATGTGCTCGGACGCGAAGTCGAAGCCCTCGGGCGAGAGCGGCGAGCCCGTGGAGAGGATCGCGCGCACGCGCGAGAGGTCGCAGCGCGCGCGCGGCGACACCCCCGACTTCGCCACCGCGTCGATGAACTTGGCCGACGTGCCGAAGACCGCGGCGCGCTCGCGCGCGGCCCACTCGAACAGCGCCGCGATCTCGGGATGCGACGGCGATCCGTCGTAGAGCAAGAGCGCCGCGCCGCACGCGAGGCCCGATGCGAGCCAGTTCCACATCATCCAACCGCACGTGGTGAAGTAGAACATCCGCTCGCGCTCGCGCAGGTCGACGTGCAGCCGCTGCTCCTTCTGGTGCTGGAGCAGCGTGCCGCCCGCGCCGTGCACGATGCACTTGGGGGGGCCCGTGGTGCCGCTCGAGTAGAGCACGTAGAGCGGGTGATCGAACGGCAGGCGCTCGAACACGAGCGCGGCGCCCGCGTGCGGGGCGAGCGCGTCGTCCCAGAGCCGCACACCGCGCGCGAGCGGCGGATCGGGATCCGCCCACGGCACCAGCACGGTCTCGCGCAGGTCGGGTAGCGCGGTGCGCACCTCGTCGAGGCGCGCGAGCACGTCGTGTGCGCGGCCGTTGTAGAAATAGCCGTCGGCCGCGAATAGCACGACCGGCGCGATCTGGCCGAAGCGGTCGAGCACGCCGCGCGCGCCGAAGTCGGGCGAGCACGACGTCCACACCGCCCCGACGCTCGCGCTCGCGAGCATTGCCGCGATCGCGTGCGGCCCGTTGGGCAGCCAGCCCGCGACGCGATCGCCGGGCCGCACGCCGCGTTCGCGCAGGAACGCCGCGCACGCGGCCACCGCGCGCGCGAGCTCGTCCCAGCTCCAGGCGCCCTCGCTGCGGTCCTCGACGCGGAAGATCAGCGCGGGCTCACCGCCGCTGTTGCGCAGCAGGTTCTCGGCGAAGTTGAGCCGCGCCTCCGGGAACCAGCGCGCGCCGGGCATCGCGCGCGCGGCTCCGCGCGCGAGCGCGGGCCCCGGACCGTCGCCGCGCAGCGCCGCGAACGACCAGAAGAGCTCCCAGAACGCGGCCGGCTTGTCGACCGACCAGCGGTGGAGTGCGCGGGGATCGGAGAGATCGCGTCCCGTGCGCTGTTCGGCACGGCGCCGGAAGGCGGTCCACTGCGCGCGCTCGATCTGCTCTGCCGTGGGCTGCCAGAGGGGAGCGCTCACGCGCGGAGGCTACGATAATCCGGGCATGGCCGCCCCGACTGCGCGCACCGCACGCGAGCTGTTCGCCGATCTCGCGAGCCGGCGCGACGCCGATCTCGGCGCCGGCGAGCTCGAGCTCGGCGCGGTGCTGATCGCGGCCGAGGAATATCCGGACCTCGACCCCGCCGCGGTGCTCGGCGCGCTCGACCGACTCGGCGAGCGCGCGGGCGATCGGATCGCGTCCGAACGCGAGGGTGCCGCGCGCGTGGAGCGGCTCAACCGCTTCCTGTTCGACGAGGAGGGCTTCGCGGGCGCGAGCGAATACTACGACCCGCGCAACAGCTACCTCAATGAAGTCCTCGCACGTCGTTGTGGCATCCCCATCACGCTCGCGCTGGTCTACATGGGGGTCGCACGGCGCGCTGGAATCGACGCGCGCGGCATCTCGTTCCCCGGTCACTTCCTCGTGCGCTGCGCGGGCCGCGAGGGGCAGATCGTCGACGCGTTCCACGGCCGCACGATCACGCTCGGCGATTGCGAGGCGCGCCTCGCCACTGCGCTGGGCCCCGGCATCGAGCTGCGCCCCGAAGTGCACCTGCGCGACGCCTCCGCGCGCGAGATCCTCGTGCGCATGCTCACCAACCTGCAGCGCATCTTCGGAAGTCGCGGCGACTCCGAGCGGCTGCTCGCGTGCTGCGACCGGATCCTGCTGCTCACCCCCACCGATCCGGTCGCACTGCGCGACCGCGCGGTCATGTACCAGCGGCTCGGCTGGTTCGCGGCCGCGATCGCCGACCTCGAGGCCGCGCTCGAGCGCGCCTCCGACGCCGGAATGACCGGGGCGCTCGCGCGACTGCGCGACGCGCTGCGCGCGCGGCTCGGCCGCCCGCATTGACCGCGCACCGGCGCCAGGCGGCAGCGACGCTCCTGCTCGGGATCGCGCCGCTGGCGCTGCTCGAGGGCGGGCTGCGGCTCGCGGGCTGGCCGACCGATCGCGTGCGCTCGTTCGGCAAGCTGCTCGACTTCGACGCGCAGAGCTTCGCCGCAGCGATCGGCGTGTTCCGGCCCGGCGCGCATAGCACCGTGATGTGGCCGCCCGAGCTCGCCTACGAGGTGCACATCAATGCGCTCGGCCTGCGCGGGCCCGAGATCTCGCGCACGCCGCCGCCCGGGCGGACGCGGATCCTCGCACTGGGCGACTCGATGACGTTCGGCTTCTACCTCGGGGAGGGCGAGACGTGGCCCGCGCGGCTCGAGGCGCTGCTGCGCGCCGAGCGTCGCGACGTCGAGGTTGTGAACGGCGGCGTCGGCGGCTGGACGATCTCTTCGGAGACGCTGTTCCTCGAGGAGCGCGCGCTCGCACTCGCGCCCGCGCAGGTCGTGGTGGGCTTCTGCGCCAACGACATCGCCGACCTCGACCTCCCCGCGGTCGTGTACGAGCGTCAGAAGCAGGCGGTGGCCGCGGGCCGCGGGGGGATCGAGCGGGCGCTCTTCACGAGCGCGCTCTACGAGCTCTACCTGCGCGCGCAGGTGGCCTGGAAGCACTGGCGCGCGCAGCGCTCCGGAGTGGTGAGCCATCCGCTCACGTCTGTCGATCTCCCGCCCGCGCGTGCCGACGAGCTCTGGCGCGTGTATGCGGGCTGGCTCGACCGCATGCAGCGCGCGCTCTCCGCGCGCGGGATCGGGCTCACGATCGTCTACCTGCCGGACGTCTACAAGCTCGCAAATGGCATCCCGGCCGACGACGAGGCGCGGCTGCGCGCGATCGCCGCGGAGCGCGGGATCGGCTTCGCCACGCCGCTCGCCGATTTCGCGGGCCAGCCGCTCGAGCGGCTGTTCCTGCGCCCGCTCGACGACCACCTCGCGCCCGAGGGCGCCGATCGCGTCGCGCGCGCCGTCGCGTCGGTGCTGGCGCGCTCGATCCCGTGATCACGGCAACACCGCGACGCCGCTCGCGTCGACGGCGGCAAGCACCGCGCCGGCGTCGAGCCCCGCCACGCCGCTCGCGGCCGCGAAATCGGCCGCAACCGCGCGCCGCACCTGCTCGCTCTGCTCCGGCTCGAGGCCCAGCAGCTCGATCTGCGCGAGCGCCACGGCGAGCTCTCCGATCCGCGCGCGCGCGGCGCCCAGCGCGGGATCGCTCGCGAGCGCGTGCGGCAGCGCGGAGGGATCCACGCCCCCCGCCGCGAGCGGTGCGAACGAGCTGCGCAGGCTCTGTCGGGCCTCGTCGGTCGCGAGCAGCGCGCGGTAGCGCTGCCGGATCTCGATCGCGCGCTCGCTCGCGAGCGGATCGTCGCCGATCGCGGGCGGCGCGCACGCATCGCCCGCGCCCGTGCGGCAGTGGAGCGCGCTGATCACCTCCTCGCCCGACACCGCGCGCGGCGGGCTCGGCGGCTGCTCGCCCGCGCGTGCCGCGAGCGCGGGCAGCACCGGCGGCGCGGCGCGCGGCAGGTCGTTGCGCGCGTCCGACACCGCGCGCGGGCCCGTGCCGGTCAGATCGAGCACGCGCGTGTCGCTGCTGACGAAGTTCTTGACGGTGATCTCGTCGTAGCCCGGAGTGAAGCGCACCACGTCGTACGGGACCGCTCCGCCGAGCCGGATGCCGCCCGAGCCGAGCGCGAACGTGGGAGGCGTGCCATTGCCGTCCCACACGGGCACGACGTTCGTGGTGATGTCGTTGGCCACCCAGTCGACGCCGTGGTCCTCCGCAACCGGGGCGCCCTCCACCGGGCCCGGCGCGCGGCCGAGGATCTGGATCTGCGAGGCGTCGACGGAGAGCTCGGTCGCGGAGAGATCGCCCAGCGTCGCGACGCCGCCCGCGTGGATCGCGAGCGCGGCGGTGGACGAGAGCTTCTCGCCCGCGCCCATCGTCACGTCGCCCGCGCTCTCGATCGTGAGGCCGCCGTTCGAGTCGACGATCGTCGCGGCGGCGGCGCCTACCGTCACCGGGCGCTCCCGCGGCACCACGCCTGGCGGTAGCTGAGGGTCCGGCGGCGGCGCACTGTCGAGCGCCACCGAGCCCGCGACGATCCGGTCCGCGCTCGTGGCGAGCTTGCCGTTCGTCCCCGTGCGCGTGCCGAACACGAGCAGTCCGGCGTCCGCGTCGAAGCTCTGGAGCGGCGCGGTCGCGCCGACGTCCTCGCGGAAGTCGATCCGCGAGTCGCTCCCCACGCCGCGCAGCGAGACGCTCGCCCCGTCCCCGTCGATCGCGCCGAAGTCTCCGCTCGCAACCCTCACCGTATGGGCGCGCGCCGTGAAGGTCGCGTCCCCGACCGTGAGCCGACCGAGCGCCGTTTTGGCGCCGATGTCGCCGCCGAACTGCGCCGGCGCGCCCGAGCTCACGACGAGGTCGTGCGGTGTCGCCCCCATCGAGTCGATGTCGCCATCGAACGTCACGCCGCCGCCCGCCGCGAGCAACGCGTTCTCCGACACGCGCACGGGTCCGCCATAGTGCTGATCGCCCGTGCTGACGACGTGCGACACGAGCTGTCCGGCCGTCGGCTGCGTGCCGCCGAGCTCGATCCCGCCCGCGGCGTCGCGGAGATCGACCTTGCCGGCGGACTGCACGCCGCCGATCGGCGCGCTCGTGGCGTCGTTCGCGAACGGCGAGATCACAAGTGCGCCGGCGCCCGAGTGCGTGATCTGGAAGTCGCCGCTCGTCGTGCGCCCGACGAGCGCGAGCGGGGCATCACCGCTCGTGCGCAGCGCGGCCGCGCCGCCGACGCTGGTGCCCGCGGCGGTCAGCTGCGATGCGCCGGCCACGTCGGTCGTGCCGCGGTCCGACGCGAAGATCGCGCCAGAGGCGTCGCCGTCCGAGTCGGCCGAGAGCGAGACGGCGTGGCCGCCGGCCCGGATCGCCGCTCCGGGGTCGACCGCGGGCTCAGTGTCGCCCCGATCGAGGAACAGATCTCCGATCGTGTGGAATCCGGCGTCTCCGCCGAGCGCGACCGCACCGCGCGCGATCCTCATCTCGGGCTCCGCGCCGCCCTCGCCCGTCGCGCTGGCCGTGGGGTTGACGAGCGAGTAGACGAAGCCGGTACCGCCTGTGGTCGTGTCGACCTTCGTCACGAGTGACGTCTCGACCAGCGCCGCGCCGGTGTCGACGAGGGTGCCCTCGATCGTCACCTGGCTGCCGGTGCCGGGCAGCTTGATGTCCGCGTTGCCCGCGGCGTTGCGCTGCGTGAGCGTCACGCCGCCGCCGACCGTTCCCGTCACGTCGGCGTCGGCATTCCCCGCGACGGAGAGCTCGACGGCGGCGGCACTGCCGCTGCCGGCGATCCCGAGTCGCGTCGGCGCCGGCAGCGCGCGCCTGCCGACGTTCGTCGCGAGAATCTGCAATCTGCCGGCGGTCGTGACGTTGGCGCCCTCGACCGGCCCGAGCAGGCGCTCGCTCTCGAACTGCGTCGCGTCGGTCCGCGCGTTCGCGATCGCGCCGCCGTTCGCGCCGAACGATGCGCCCTGCACGGCGAGCGTGTTGATGTCGACCTGATCGACCGCGCCATCACCCCGGTCAGCGAGGCGGTAGGTGAAGTAGGGCGAGGTGGGCGCGGTGCTGATGCTATTGATGGTATGGACGTGCGCGCTCGCATCCCCGGTTCCCTGGGCGGTGATGCCGGCTCCGCCGCCCACTTGGACCGAGCCGCCGACATCGGTCTCGACCACCTCGAAGCGATCGAGGTTCGATACGGCGGTGCCCGAGTCGGGCGCTTCGAGCGTCACGTTTACCGCGCCGTGGCCCTCGACGATACCGGTTCCGCCGGTGCCGTCGACATCGGTGGTGTCGGTGGGGTCGGTCACCAGCTTCTTGCCGGCCTTCGACGCGATCGCGCCCGTGAACGTCGTGTCTCCGGCCGCCGAAGCGATCGAGATCTCGCCTCCGTTGCCGCCGGAGCCCTGCACCGTCGCATCGCCGCCGTTCGCGGTGAGATCGGCATTCACGACGACGCCGTCGTTCGCCTCGATCCGGATCGCGTCCGGCGCCACCGCGCTCCCGCCGTGCACGGCGCCCGATCCGGCGCTCGCATTCAGCTGGACCTGCCCGGCCGGTCCGGATCCGCCGACCGCGATGCTGCCACCCGTCGCGGTCAGGCCGGCGGAGATCTGGATCGCTCCGCCGGCTCCGCCGACGGCGTTCGTGTCGGTCGCGATGCCGGGCGCGCTGCCGCCGCGTGAGTCCAGAGATCCGTTCACCGTGACGAAGCGCGCGAACGTCCCGGCGGGCGCGGTGTCGGG
>DATFWW010000120.1:0-8130 GCA_035258825.1 Myxococcota bacterium | reverse complement strand
TCGGAGTACTTCAAGCGGCAGTGCTGGATCTCGTTCGACCCCGACGAGAGCACGCTCAAGCTCACCGCCGAGAGCCCGCTCGTCGGCGCGGACCGCATCATCTGGGCGAGCGACTACCCGCATCCCGACGCGAAGATTCCGGGCGTGGTCGGCGAGCTGCGCGATCAGATGAAGGGTCTGCCCGACGCCGCGCAGCGGAGGATCTTCGGGCTGAACGCCGTCGATCTCTACGGCCTGCCGGAGCCGAACTAGCGCGTTCGCAGGCTCGTCGCGGCCGCCAGCGCGTACGCGCCGAGCGCAAACCCCCAGAGCGCGGAGAAGCCCAGGACCATCGAGTTGTACTCGAGGAACCCGCCGAGCATCGCGCCGAGCAGGTTCGCGGACAGCGCGCCCGGCAGCCCCGCGCCCGCCTCGACCTCTGCCGAGAAGGCCATGCCCGCGAAGAAGAGCGGGAAGGTCAGGGTCACGGTGAAGAGCAGGCGCGCCAGGTCGCGCGGCAGAGCGGAGAGTTCGAGGCCTGCCGCCCGCCACGAGACCGCGAGCGAGGCGATCAGCAGCGCGTAGAGCGCACCGCGCCGCGGCTGGCGGATACACCCGACCAGCGCATTGCCGAAGAATCCGAGCACCAGGATCGACGCGATCACGGCGCTCACCACCACCCAGGTCGTGCCGAACAAGAGCGCGAGCTCGGTAATCGATTTGGTCTCGAGGAGCATGAAGCCTGCGCCCAGGAAGAAACAGGGGGGCGAGAGGCGGGACGCCGCATCGGGCAGCAATGCTCTGATCAGCATCAGCGAGACGGCGAGCAGCGCAGCGATCACGACAGCGTAGGTGCGCGGGTAGACCCGATGCGCCATGTACAGGAACGGCCAGTCGTCGGTGGAGAGATCGACGCGCAAAGACGGATCACCCACGTTCGCGCTCACGTCGACCAGCCCTTCGGGCAATGCGCGATCAGCGGGCACGCCCGCGCCCGCGAGGAACGTGACGCTCCGATCGTAGTAGGAGAGCGCAGCGCGCGGCGGAGTCCCGTCGAACGCCTGCTCGAGCATCAGGTACAGCTTGTGAGCGAGCTCCGGCGTGAGGAGCGAGAACGAGAGGCTGAGGACTCCCCCGGGCGCGAGTCGCGCGCGTGCCTCGCGCAGCGCCTCCACGGTGTAGACATAGCTGTCGAGACGAACATTCGTGAGCCCCGCGAGCAGCGTGTGCGAGTCGAGCAGGCCGAAGACGATCACGTCGTACTGCGAGTGTGATCCGCGGACGTAGCTGCGCGCGTCGTCGACGATGGCGGTGACACGCGGCGATGCATATGGCGCCTCGGGATGTTCCGCGCGGCCGATCGCGACGATCGCCGGGTCGATCTCCACCGCGTCGACGTGGTGCGCGCCGTGGCGCAGGGCAGCCGCCACGTCGTTCCCCGTGCCGGCGCCCACCACGAGCACGTTGTCGGGCTCCGGCTTCACGCGATAGGGAATTGCATAGTAGTTGGACCAGCTTCGCAGCAGGCGGTTTCTTCCCACCGCCGCCGGACGCAGGTCGAGCAGTCGCTGGAAGTAGGCGTCGTTGACCGAGAGCGAAGTGGAGCCGGCGGTCGCGTGGTGCAGCGTGAGGATCTGATATGGCGAATAGAAGTCGGTCGCCGTCGGCTGGACCGAGAGCGAGAGCAGCACCACGAGCCCGGCCACCGCGACCGCAGAGAACAGCCGCTCGCCCCGGCTGCGCAGGATCGGCAGCAGCGCTGCGGCGAGCGCGAGGACCCACACCGGAGGCGGTGTCCAGGCGAACGAGAGCACCGAGAACGCCGCGATGCCGGCGAGGCTGCCGATCAGGTTCCAGCCATAGGCGGGCAACCGCTCGCATCGGCTCATCAGCCGCGAGGCGGTCTGGCCGAGCGGGACGAAGCAGAGCGCGTTGATCGAGAACACCGCGATCAGGAAGCCGTAGACCGTGAGCGCCTGGGCGACGTCCCCCACCGTGGCGAACCCCATCGCAGCCTGCTCGGCGATCGGATTGCGCAGGAAATCTCCGATGCCGAACAGACGCAGCGAGTGCAGCAGGGCGATCTGCAGCGCGATCGCCGGCAGCACGAGGGGTGTCGTCGCCGGGCCGCGATCGCTGCGCGCATAACCGATCCCGAGCCCGAGAAAGCACGACAGCAGGCTCACGTTCTTGAAGAGCGCGAACAGCTGGAAGCAGGAGGCGTGGACGCGGATCATCATCAGTTCCGCGAACAGCCCCGCACCGGATGCCAGCAGGATCCACGGGCCGAGGCGCTCGGCGGGGATGGCATCGAGCGCCCGCGAGTGCGCCTCGAGCCGGCGCTCGAGCGCCGGCCACCACGCGCGGCGAGTCCGCCAGCCGAGCACGAACAGCGCGATCATCGCGACGGGGCCGAGCAGCGTGGGAGCGAGCGCGGCGAGCCGGAGCATGGAGCTCTCGCCGAACTCCGAACTTCGCGAGGCGAGCTGCCCGAGCAGGCCGAACGCGAACGCGCTCCAGCCGAACAGGATCACCCCGGGCGCGAGTGCGGGAAGTCTGCCGGGCGAGCCGGGCGAGCGCTCCGTCACGAACCCTGGGACGAGCAGCCGATCACCTTGGTCTCGAGATATTCCTCGAACCCCTGCTCGCCGTTCTCGCGCCCGAGCCCGCTCTGCTTGTAGCCGCCGAACGGGGTGTCCACGTTGAACCACTGCGCGCCGTTCACGGCGATCGTGCCCGTGCGGATCTTGCGGGCGACCGCGAGCGCGCGCGCCTCGCTGCGGCTGTTCACCGCGCCCGACAGGCCGTACACCGAGCGGTTCGCGATCCGCGCCGCGTCGTCGTCGTCGTCGAACGGGATCACCACGAGCACGGGTCCGAAGATCTCCTCCTGCGCGATGGTGGCGTCGGGATCGACATCCGCGAACACGGTCGGCTCGACGTAGAAGCCCTTCGGCAGGTGCTTGGGCACGCCGCCGCCCGTGACGAGCCGCGCGCCGTCCTTGCGTCCCTTCTCGATGTAGCCGAGCACGCGCTCCTGCTGCCGCCGCGACACCTGCGGGCCCTGCAGATTCTTCGGGTCGGTCGGGTCGCCGTAGTTCCAGCCCTCGAATCCCTTCTTGACCAGCGCGAGGGCCTCGTCGTAGCGCGAGCGCGGCACGAGCAGGCGCGTCGTGATCGCGCAGCCCTGGCCGCCGTGCACGCACGTGAACGACGCGCCGGGCAGCACCGCGTCGAAGTCAGCGTCGTCGAGCGCGATGTTGGCCGACTTGCCGCCGAGCTCGAGGAACACCTTCTTCAGCGTCGGCGCCGCGCACTCCATGATCCGCCGCCCGGTCGCCGTCGAACCCGTGAACGTGACGAGATCGACGCGCGGGTCCGACGAGAGGATCTCGCCGGTCAGGTGGTCGGACGAGGCCACGATGTTGACGACGCCGGGCGGGATCTCGGTGCGCTCGGAGATCACCTTGCCGATGTGCGTCGCCGACCACGGCGTGTCGGGCGCGGGTTTCAGCACGATCGTGCAGCCCGACGCGAGCGCGGGCCCGATCTTCGCGATGTTCAGGTACACCGGCACGTTCCACGGCGTGATCGCGCCCACCACGCCGACCGCCTCGCGCCGCAGGATGCGGCCGTTCGCGCGCCCGAGGAACGGGATGTCCGTCATGCGCCGCTCGTACGGGTACGAGGCCGCCTTCTCGGCCCAGTAGGCCATCATCTCGATCGGGTCGTCGACGTGCATGTAGCCGGTCAGCGAAACGGGCGCGCCGGCCTCGTGCACGACGATCGCGCGGAACTGCTCCTTCTCCGCTT
Source organism: Myxococcota bacterium (assembly GCA_035258825.1). Classification (GTDB taxonomy): domain Bacteria; phylum Myxococcota_A; class UBA9160; order UBA9160; family SMWR01; genus JAHEJV01. The sequence continues at coordinate 4,338 of DATFWW010000120.1, read as the reverse complement.
TGAGGCCCTCGTAGAGCTGGCGGATGCATTTTGCGCGGAACGCGGGGTCGGTGGACCAGGAGGTCTCGTCGAACGCGCGCCGCGCGGCGGCCACCGCGCGCAGCATGTCGTCCTTGGTGCCGTCGGCAGTGGTGCCGAGCACCTCTTCGGTGGAGGGGCTCACGTTCTCGAACGTGTTGCCGTTGCTGGCGCCGACGAGCTCGCCGTCGATCAGGTTGCGCGTTTCGGGGGCGAGGGGAGCGAGTGCCATCGCGGCTCCTACAGGCGGGAGATCTGGCCGCCGTCGACGTTCAGGATCTGGCCCGTGATCCACGACGCGGCGTCCGAGAGCAGGAACAGGCAGGCGCGCACCATGTCTTCGGGCTGGCCGAGCCGCGAGAGCGGCAGCTGCGCGACGATCTGATCGGCGAAGGCGCCCGCGGTCTTCTTGAGCGCGGCGGTATCGGTGGGGCCGGGCGCGATCGCATTCACGCGGATCTTGTGCGGGCCGAGCTCGCGCGCGAGGCAGTGCGTGAGCCCGTTGATGCCGTGTTTGGCGATGCTGTAGTACCCGCCGGCGATCCACGCGGCGGTCGACGACTGATTCACGATCGCGCCGCCGCCGCGCTCCTTCATCGAGCGGTAGCACGCGCGCGTGCACAGGAGCGCGCCTTGCATGTTCACGTTCATGAAGCGCTGGTAGTAGTCCCAGTCCACCGTGAGCAGCGAGTCGAGCTTCATGTCGCCGAAGATCGCGGCGTTGTTGACGAGGAAATCGACGCCGCCGAACGCCTTCGCGGTGCGCTCGGCGAGCGACTGGGTGGATTCGGGCGAGGCCACGTCGACCTCGATCGCGATCGCGTCGGCGCCAGTCTTGCGGATCTCCTCCGCGACGCGCTCGCCGTTGTCCTTCACGATCTCGGCCACCACCACGCGCGCGCCCTGCGCGGCGAGCCCCTTCGCGTAGGCCTCGCCGATGCCGCCGCCGGCGCCCGTCACGATCGCGACCCTGCCGTCGATTCCGTCGAGCTTCATCTGCGTCCTCCTCGCCCGCCGCGGGCCGGGCGCTGCACGATACGCGATTTACATAGCGGATGCAATGTAATCTGTGATAGGGTGGCGGTCCGGGAGGAGTGCGATGGCGATTCGCGTCGGGTTCATCGGATTGGGGAACCAGGGCAAGCCGATCGCGGCGCACCTCGCGCCGTCCGGATTCGAGACCACCGTCTACGACATCGCGCTCGAGCCCGTACAGGAACTCGTCGCCGGCGGCGCGCGCGCGGCGTCGTGCCCGCGCGAAGTCGGCGAGCGGTCGGACGTGATCGGCATCTGCGTGCCGGCCGACGAGCACGTGCGCGCGGTGGTCTATGGCGACGACGGCCTGCTCGCGGGCGCCAAGCCCGGCGCGGTGATCGCGATCCACAGCTCGGTCCTGCCCACCACCGCGATCGAGATCGCCGGAGCGGCCAAGGCACATGGCGTGGCCGTGCTCGACGCGTGCGTCACCGGCGGCGCGGAGCGCGCCAAACAGAAGCAGATCACCTACATCGTCGGTGGCGACGCGCAGGCGCTCGAGAAGGTGCGGCCGGTGTTCGCGTGCAACTCGGTCAAGATCATCCACGCGGGCGCGCTCGGCGACGGCGCGAGGCTGAAGTTCTGCATCAACCTGATCACCTACCTCCAGTGGGCCGCCGCGTTCGAGTCGTTCCAGCTCGCGAAGGCGATCGGCCTTCCCACGCAGGTGCTCGAGGAGGCCGGGCAGGCGAACGGTCAGCTGACGCCGCTGATGGTCAACTATCTCGGCGGGGTCAAGCTGCCGGAGCCGGTGCGCAAGTCCGAGCCGGTGCAGGCGCTGATGCGCAACCACATGGCGATCGCCGAGAAGGATCTCGCGCACGTGCTCACGCTCGCGCGCGAGGCGCACCTCTCGCTGCCCTTCGCCGCGCTCGTCTCGCAGTCGATGGCGCGGCTCTACGGCGTCGAGGATCCGAACCGGCGCTGATTTCGGTCAGCTCCGGCTGCGCGGCAACCCGAGCGACGCCTGCGCGACGATGCTCTTCATGATCTCGGTCGTGCCGCCGTAGATGGTCGTGGCCGTGGACAGGCGGTAGGCGAATTCTACCGCCGCTGCGCCGGCGGCGTGCCCCCCGCGACGGCCCTCGGCGAGCGAGTCCGGTGCGCAGAGGTCGAGGAGATCCGCCGCATCCTCGATGAACCGGTTCGTCGAGACCACCCGTGCCATCGGCCCGGCCGCGGAGTCGGGTGCGGTCGCCGTGTACAGCGAACGCGCCGCCATCGCGTTCGCCACCTCGTTGTGGATCGCCACGCGCGCGAGCCGCTCGCGCACGGAGGGCCGATCGAACGCGCGCTCCCCCGCCGCGTTCGGCTCGCGCGCCCACTCCAGCGCCCCGGCGAGCATCTTGGACTGACTGTACGCATAGCCCGCTCCGTGCTCGAGCTCGAGCGCGTACGCCATCACCGACCAGCCGTCGTCGGCGCCGCCGACGCGATAGCGATCGGGCACGCGCACGCTGTTGTAGTAGGTGACGTTCGTGCGCTCATCGGAGATCGTCTCGACGGGCTGCACCTCGATGCCCGGCGTGTCGAGCGGCACGAGGAAGGTGGTGAGCCCGCGATGCTTGCGCGCGGACGTCGTGGTGCGCGTGAGCAGGAACACGTACTGCGCGAGGTTCGCGCCGCTCGTGAACATCTTCTGGCCGTCGATCACCCAGCCGTCGCCCGAGCGCGCGGCGCGCGTCTTCGCCGCGGCGACGTCGGAGCCCGACTCGGGCTCGGTATACCCGAGACAGCAGATCGCCTCTCCCGCCGCGATGCGCGGGAGCACTTCGCCCTTCAGCTCGTCGCTGCCGAACTGCATCACCGTGCGCCCGACCATGTCGGTGACGCCGATCGCGGTGCGGCTCCAACCGACCTCGTGGAACACCTGGCCGAGCGCGGCCATCTCGTAGCGGTTGCGCCCCTGGCCGCCGTACTCGCGCGGCCACGCCGGGAAGAGCAGACCCGCGCGCGCGAGCGTGCGCTGGAATCCGGGATCGTGGCCCTCCCACGCGAAGTGGCTGCGCGCGCGCAGCTCGTCGGTCAGGTTCTCCTCGAAGAAGCGCCGCGCCGCGGCCGCGAACGCGTCGGCCTCGGCGCCGAATCCGAAGTCGACCGCGACCTCGCCGGTATCGGGCAGCGGCGTGGTCCGGGCGGCGCTGCCCCACAGCCGATCGGCGATCGCGAGCAGCTCGCTGCGGGGATCACCGGCCGCGAGCGGCCACGCCTTCGCGCGGCTGTGGTAGAGCTGGATGTCGTAGTCGAGCGAGAGCCCGTATCCGCCGTGCGTATGGAGCGCGCGCGCAACCGCGCGCGCCGCGGTCTCCGACGCCCACGCGAACGCCATCGAGACGAGCGCCGCCGCGTCGGGGCGCCGGTTGGCGATCGCCCACACCGCCTTCCAGGCGGTGAGGCGCGCGCCCTCGACCTCGGCCGCCGACTCCGCGAGCGGATGCGCGATGCCCTGGAACGCGCCGATCGGGCGCCCGAACTGCATCCGATCGCTCGCATAACGCGCCGCGATCTCGAGCGCTTCGCGCGCGAGGCCCGCGAGCGCGGTGGCCATCAGCAGCTTCCACTCTTCGCGCGCGGCGCCGAAGATCCGATGCGCCTCCGGGCCCGAGGCCAGCACCGTCTGCGGCAGGTTTCCGGACCACTCCGCGAGCGCGCCGGCGCCGAGGCTCGCGAGGCGCGGTCCGCGCTGCTCCGGGGTGGGCGCGAGCAGCACGAGGTCGTCGCCCGCGAGCGCGAGCGCGGCATCGGCGACGGCACCGTGCGGAACGCGGCGCGCCGCGTCTGGATCGCCGAACCACAGCGTGACGACGGCCGATCCGTCGAGCAGCCGCGCGAGCCATTCCTCGGCGCGGCCGCCGCACTCCGACAGCGCGCGCGCTGCCGCGATTGCCTCGACGAGCGGTCCCGTCACCAATCTCCGGCCCGCCTCCGCCGCGACCAGGCACGCGTCGAGCAGGCCCGCGCCGCCCCCACCGCGCGCGGTCGGAACGCGCATGCCGATCGCACCCAGCTCGGCGAGCTGCTTCCACAGCTTCGGGTCGAATCCGGCCGACTCCGCGGCGCGCACGCGCGCGGCGCTCGACTCGGCGGCGAACAGCTGCGCGAACGTGTCGCACAGCAGCTTCTGCTCCTCGGAGAGCTCGAGATTCACGGCTGGGTTCGATCCGCGTTCGTGGTATAGATCACGAGGACGGCGCCCTCAAGACTCCGGGACGGCCGGGCTCAGAATCGGGGAACGGGAGGCGGACATGGAACTGAGCGACATGATCCTCGTGAGCGTCGACGATC
>DATFWW010000119.1:0-11605 GCA_035258825.1 Myxococcota bacterium | reverse complement strand
CCCGCCGGCTCGCCGACGTGCTGCGCAGCGCGGGGCTCGGCTGCCATCGCGAGCGCGGCGAGCTCCCGAACTGGGAGTCGGGCCAGGACCACGTCGCTCTCTACCTGCACAACGGCAACGAGTATCTCGAGGGGATGCTCGGCGCGTTCAAGGCGCGCTGCGTTCCCGTCAACGTGAACTACCGCTACGTCGACGAGGAGCTCGTCTACCTGTTCGAGAACGCGCGGGCGCGCGCGGTGATCTACCACGCGCGCTTCGCGCCGACACTCGCGCGGATCCGCGCGCAGCTCGGCGGCGTGCGGTTGTGGATCCAGGTCGCCGACGGATCCGGCGCGCCGCTCCTGCCGGGTGCGGTCGATTACGATTCGGCGCTCGCGGCTGCGACTCCGGCGCAGCCCGCACAGCTATCGCCGGACGACCTCTACGTGCTCTACACGGGCGGCACCACGGGCATGCCGAAGGGCGTGCTCTGGCGCCAGGAGGACATCTTCCGCGCCGCGCTCTACCCGCGGCCCGACGCGACGTGCGAGGAGATCCTCGCGCACGCGGAGAAGGGCGAGATCCGCGCGCTTCCCGCGCCGCCGTTCATGCACGGCGCCGCGCACTGGGTCGTGTTCAACATGTGGTTCGTCGGCGGGACGGTCCTGGTCCAATCGCACCCGGACCGCCTCGACCCGGCCGACATCTGGTCGACCGTGGCGCGCGAGCGCGCCAGCGCGCTGACGATCGTGGGCGACGCGTTCGGGCGGCCGCTCGTGGACGAGCTGCGGCGCCGCCACTACGACGTGTCGTCGCTGCGGCTGATCACCTCGGGCGGCGCGATCCTGACCGCGACGCTCAAGCGCGAGCTGCTCGAGCTCCTGCCGGGCGTGCGGCTGCTCGATGCACTCGGCTCGTCGGAGAGCGGGGCACAGGCGAGCCACGCTTCGCTGGGCCCCGGCAGCGCAGGGTCGGGCCACTTCCAGCTGGCGCCCGGCAATCTCGTGCTGCGCGAGGACCTCTCGGGCCCGGTCGCGCCGGGCGGCGGCGAGCAGGGCTGGCTCGCGCGCAGCGGCGCGGTGCCGCTCGGCTACTTTCGCGATCCCGAGAAGACCGCGAAGACGTTCCCGATGATCGGCGGCGTGCGCTATGCGGTGCCCGGCGATCGCGCGATGCTCGAGGCCGACGGGCGCCTGCGCCTGCTGGGCCGCGATTCGGTCACGATCAATACCGGCGGCGAGAAGGTATTCGCGGAGGAAGTGGAGCAGGCGCTGAAGCACCACCCCGCGGTGTACGACGCGGTGGTGGTGGGCACTCCGCATCCGCGCTGGGGCCAGCAGGTGACCGCAGTGGTGCGACTGCGCGCGGGGGAGGCGCCATCGGAGGAGGCGTTGCTCGCGGTCGCGCGCGCGCACGTGGCGGCGTACAAGCTGCCCAAGCGATTCGTGTTCGTGGACGAGGTACGGCGATCGCCTAGCGGCAAGGCTGACTATCGCTGGGCGACGGAGGCGGCGCTCGAGCTCAGCTAGCCCCGCGGCACCGCGCCGAGCGCGTCGCGCAGCTTGCGGATCCGCTTCGCGTTCGCGCCGAGATCCCCCTTGCCCTCGCGCGACTTCGAGCGCACGTCGACGATCGCGCCCTCGCCGCCGGGCGCCGGGCGGATCCGCACCGCGATGTCGTCGACGAAGTGGAAGGTGCGCGAGGTGTCGGTCGCCTCGATCACGCCCGCGTCCGCGTTCTCGGCGACGATCCTCCAACCCAGGCCGTCGATCTTCGACTTCACCACGGCGAACGCCAGGTCCGGCGAGCCGCCGTAGTGGATCGGCGCGAGGTCGGAATAGGCGGCGCGCTGCTGGATCGCGAAGGATTCGCCCGGATAGCTCATGTCGCGGCCCCCGTTCGGACCCTCGTGCAGCAGCGCCGAGAACTGCGGCGGATCGGCGGGATCGGTGGTGATGTCGTTGATCGGCGGCAGCCCCGCGCCCGGGCCCGCCGCGAGCGCGACGCCGCTCAGCACCAGCAGACCCAGCGCGAGAGCGCCCCAGGCGAGTCCTCGACCGGCGCGGCCCTTCGCGCGCCGCGTGGTGTAGAGCGCGGCGAGCGAGAGCAGGAGCGCCAGGAGACCGAGCAGTCCGCCGAGCAGGAACAGCGGGAACGACACCCGCGACGGCATCGCGTCCATCTTCGTGACGAGTGGCATCGCCGTGAACAGGAGAGCCGAGAGGCTTGCGACGGCGATCGCGAGCTGGGATATGCGCGACGTGTGCACGAAGACCTCCTCGATCCGCGCGAGCAGCATACGTTATCGTGGGGTCCATGGATATCGTGAAGCTCGCGCGGCGCGGCGCGGTCGCCCCGTTCACGCTCTCCCGGCCCGAGTCGCTCGACCCACTCGGTTCCGCGGCGCTCGGGGCGCTCGCGTTGCCGGGGATCGCGGCGGTGCGCTAGTTGGCAGCTCGCTCGTGGGCGCTCGGCGCATTGCTGGCCGCCGCCACCGCACAGCGCGCTTGGAACGCGTGGATGGTCCCGCCGCTCACGGGCTACGACGGGCCCGGGCACGCCGGATACATCCTGACGATCCTCACCGAGCACCGGCTGCCGCATCCGACCGAGGGATGGTCGACGTTCCATCCGCCGCTCTACTACCTGCTCGGCACCGCGATCTGGTGGGCGCTCGAGCCGCTCGGGCCGCAGGCCGTCGTCGCCGGGCTGCGATTGTTGGGCGGGCTGCCGGGTGTGGCGGCGGGCTGGGTGAGCTATCGGCTCGTGCGCCGGCTGGGCGGTGATTTCGCCACCGCGTGGATGGCCGCGGCGCTCGTGCTGTTCCTGCCCGCGGCGCAGATGGCGGCGGCGATGGAGGGAAACGAGGCGTTCGCGGCGGGAGTCGCGGCGATGGCGTTCCTGCCGCTGCTCGCGCTCCAGCGCGACCCGCGCGACGTGCGCGCGGCGGCGATGGCGGGGATGTTCTCGGGCCTCGCGGTGATTTCCAAGTTCAGCGGGTTTGCGGTGGCCGCCGCCGGCGCGGTGCCGTTCGCGCGGCGCGACCTCGACGCCCGCGCGCTGCGCGCGCTCGGCGTCGCAGCGCTGCTCGGCCTCGCGGTGGCGGCGCCCGTCTACGCGCGCAACGTCGCGCTCACGGGGCGCGTGTTCCCGATGGCGCGCGACTACGAGCCGATGCGGAGCGTGGAGCAGAAGCTGATCATCCGGCCGCGCCGCGTGGCGGATTATTTCTGGGTCGACCGCGACTGTCTGCTGCGCCCGTCGATGTTCCATCTCGCTGGATTGCCGGCGCGGCGCAACAACCGCAACCCCGCGATGGTCAGCGTGCCGGGCCTCCTGCACGCCTCGCTCTGGTACGACCCGTTCGGCCACCGCGTTCCGATCCGCTACCACGAAGACGGCGTGCGCGCCGGCCCGACGCTCGTGCTGCTCGGGCTGGTGCCGACCGCCGCGACGCTGCTCGGCTTCGCCGCGTTGGTGTGGCGCTCGGTCCGCTCGGCCGGGCGAGCGCCCGAGGCGCCGTTCGTCGCGATGGCCGCGCTCGGCACGGGCGCGTTCCTCGCCTACACGTGGATCAGCCAGTCGTCGGCGTCGGTGAAGGGCTCCTACCTGCTGCCGCTCGCGCCTGCGGCCGCGGTGTTCTTCGCCGAGGGCGTGCGCCGGGTCGGGCGGCGCGCCGGCGCAGCCGTGCTCGCCGTCTCCGGCCTGGCCGTGATCGCGGCAGCGGTGGTGTTCACCGAGGGGCTGGTGTTCGACAGCGATCCTCTGCTAGGCCAGCGCCTGCTCGCGCGGTGGTCGGTGATGATGCCGAGCGCGCACCTCACCGATGCGGTGACTCGGCTCCTCGGCCAGCCGATGTAGAATGGCCACTCCGATGAGTTCGCGAACGCCTCCGATCGGACCCGGATCCGGACCGCTCCACGTGCTGCTCGTCGAGGACTCCGACGCCGACACGCGGTTCATCGACGTGATGCTGCGGCGCGCGCGCGGTGAGGGGGACCGGCTCACGTCCGTGTCGAATGCCGCGGCGGCCGGTCGCGCGTTGGCCGGCCACGACGACATCGACCTCGTGCTGCTCGACCTCACGCTGCCCGATGCGCACGGAATCGACACCGTCCGGCGCATCGTCGATGCGGCGCGCGACGTCCCGATCGTCGTGCTCACCGCGACCGGCGACGAGGAGGTCGGCCGCGCCTGTGTCGCGGCGGGGGCGCAGGACTACCTGCCGAAGAGCGAGCTGCGCGCGATCCTGCTCGGGCGAGTGATCGACTACGCGGTCACGCGGTCGCGGGACTTCGCGGCGCGGCGCCAGCTCGAGCAGGAGGTGCTCGAGAGCAGCGAGCAGGAGCGGCAGCGGATCGCGCGCGACCTCCACGACGACCTCGGCCAGCAGCTGACGGGCATCGCGATCATGGCGCGCTCGCTGGCGGCGAAGCTCGCGGCTCGCGCGCTGCCCGAGTCCGCCGACGCGCGCGAGCTCGGCGAGCTCGTGTCGGGCGCGATCGCGCAGAGCCTCGCGCTCGCGCGCGGCCTCGATCCGCTGACCGAGTTCGACGCACTGCCGATGGCGCTCGAGGCGCTGGCGAGCGACGCGGAGCGCCGATTCCGGATCCGATGCCCGTTCGGCGCGGTGGGAGAGACGCCCGCCGTCGACGGCGCGGTCGCCGCGCACCTGTACCGCATCGCGCAGGAGGCGATCACGAACGCGGTGAAGCACGGGGCGGCGGATCAGGTCGAGGTGGAGCTGCGCAGCCGCGAGGGCGGGATCGAGCTCAGCGTCGCCGACGACGGCGCGAGCGCGCCCGATCCCGCGCGCTTCGAGCCCGGGCACGGGCTGCGCATCATGGCCTATCGCGCGCGCAGCATCGGCGCGAGCCTCGCTGTCGAGCGCAATCCGTGCGGGCACGGGATCCGCGTGCGCTGCACGTTGCCGGCGGGCTGAACGCCCGCGGGTCTGCCATCCTTCGCGCGCGATGAAGTTCGGGATCTTCTTCGAGCTGTCCGTGCCGCGGCCGTTCTCGCCCGAGCGCGAGCGCGAAGTGGTTTCGAATGCGCTCGAGCAGGCGCGGCTCGCCGATGCGCTCGGCTTCGAGTGCGCGTGGGTGGTCGAGCACCACTTCCTCGAGGAGTACTCGCACTCGTCGGCGCCGGAGCTGTTCCTCACCGCGGTGGCGATGCAGACGCAGCGCATCCGCGTCGGGCACGGCGCGGTGGTGTGCGTGCCGGAGATCAACCACCCGATCCGCGTCGCGGAGCGCGCCGCGTTCCTCGACCTGCTGTCGGGTGGGCGGCTCGAGTTCGGCACCGCGCGCTCGTCGACCTGGACCGAGATCGGCGGCTTCGAGGCGGACCCCGACGACACGAAGAAGGATTGGGACGAATACGTGCGCGTGCTGCCGAAGATGTGGATGCAGGAGACGTTCGCGCACCGCGGCCGCTGCTTCTCGATGCCCGAGCGAGCGGTGCTGCCGAAGCCGCTGCAGAAGCCTCATCCGCCGCTGTGGGTGACCGTGACCAGCCCGGGCACGGAGACCGACGCCGCCGACCGCGGGCTCGGCTGCCTGGGCGTCGCCACAGCGAGCTATGCGGAGCAGGAGCGTCGCACGCGCGAATACCATCGGCGCATCCAGCTCTGCGAGCCGGTCGGCGCCGCCGTGAACGACCGCGTCGCGATCCTGAACTTCCTCTACTGCCACGAGGATGCGGACGTCGCTGCCCGGGACGGCCTGCGCTTCCTCGGCACGTTCGGGCTGCTCAACGCGCACCTGTTGTTCACGCGCGAGGTGTACCCGACGTCCGCCTATCAGTCGCTCGCCAACCTCGCGCCGGCGCCGTCGCGCAGCGGCGGGCCCGGGGATCGGCCCGCCGTGCCGGACGGGATCTGCATCGGCGACCCGGCCGGCATCATCCGCGCGGTCAAGCGCTGGGAATCGATCGGCGTCGACCAGATCAACGTGCTGCTGAACGCCTCCGAGGTGCTGAGCCAGGACCAGGTGCTCGCGAGCCTGCGGCTGTTCGCCAAGGAGGTGATGCCGGTGTTCGAGAGCGCATGTTAGTCGGAACCGGTGATCCCGGGGCGCTGGCGCGGGGTGCCGCGACGCTCGAGGGCTTTGGAACGGAGCCCGAGAAGCTGCTCGGCGTGGAGACGCTCCAGGTCGCGTTCGAGGTCGAACGCGCGGGCGCCGACGAGCTGCTGCCGCCCGGGCTCCATCCGACCCGCCCGCCCGTGGTGACCTGGTTCGTCCAGCGCGTGCCCGAGAGCCCGTGGGGCCCGTTTGCGCTCGCGCAGTGCCGGATCGAGTGCCGCAGCGGGCTGCGACCGCGCGGCTTCCTGCGCGGCGGGGTGATCGACAACGAGGCCGCGCGCGCGGCGCTCGCCGCGCGGTGGGGCTATGCGCTCGCACCCGGCGAACCGCGCCTCGCGCGCAGCTACGACGAGATCCGCGCGGGCGTGCGTCTGGGCGGCGCGGCGGTGCTCGAGCTGGCGCTGCGCGACCCGATGCCGCTGCGCAATGCCGACGCCTACTACGTCGCGAGCGTGCACCTCGCGCATACGCCGCGCGGGCTGCGGCTCGTGCAGGTGGACCCCGACTTCGACGTGGCGCGCGCCGAGCGCGGGAAGCCGCTCGTCGATCGGTTCGACGCCGAGGCGTGGAGTTGTCCGGGGCTGCGCCCGAGCGCGCCCGTGTCGGGGTCGTTCAGCATCGCCGACGTGACGCTGCCGGCGCTGCGCTACGTGAGCCAGCCCGAGGTCCCCGCGTTCGTCGGTACCGAGCGCGTCGACTCGCCCGGCCCGTAGCCCGTAGCCGATGTGCGCGGTGCGGGCTCGCACCGGCGGCGCCGCAGGCGAGAGTTCAAATCATCGGCACACCCCTGCGCCTGCGCCCGCGCGGGAACGCGCGCTCGATCCGGCGCACGTCGTCGTCCGTGAGCTCGATCTCCGACGCGCCCGCATTCTCGACCGCGTGCTCGGCGCGCGCGGCCTTCGGGATCGCGAACACATTCGGTTCGCGCACGAGGTAACGCAGCGCGACCTGATGCGGCGAGGCTCCGTGCCGATCGGCGATCGCGCGCAGCGTCCGGTCGCGCGCAGGGAAGCGCCCCGAGCCGAACGGGCTGTAGGCGACCACCGCGATGGCGTGCCGCGCGCAGAACGGGATCACCTCGTGCTCGATCGCGCGCTCGCGCAGGTGGTAGAGCACCTGGTTGCACGCGACACGCCCGGAGCCCGCGATCCGCACAACCCCGGCCAGCTCGTCGACGGCGAAGTTCGAGACGCCCCACGCGCGGATCTTGCCCGCCTCGCGCAGCGATTCGAACGCGGCCACCGTTTCCTCGAGCGGGTGATCACCGGGCCAGTGCAGCAGGTAGAGATCGAGATGGTCGGTGCGCAGCCGCGCGAGGCTGCGCTCGCAGGCCTGCACCGTGCCGCGGCGCGACGCGTTCTCGGGCAGCACCTTCGAGGCGAGGAACACCTCGCCGCGGCGCCCCGCGATCGCCTCGCCGACGAGCCGCTCCACCGCGCCCGCGCCATACATCTCGGCCGTGTCGACGTGCGTCATGCCGGCGTCGAGCCCGCGCTGTAAGGCCGCGACCGCGGCGGCGCGATCGTGCTCCATCTCCCAGGTGCCCTGTCCGATCACGGGCAGCGTTCGCGCGAGCGGTCCGAAGCGCCTCCGCTCTACGGCCATCAGTCCGGGGGTGTCCCGAGCCCGCGCGCATCGTACCAGCGCTGTGCGAGACCGAACGTGAGCACGTTCATCACCGCACGGCGCTTGCGCTTGATCGGGTTGTCGTGGAAGCCCGCGAGCCCGAGGTGGTCGGCCCAGCTCTCGCTGCCCGTGTGCCCATGGGACAGATCGAGCTCGCGCGAGATCCACTGGAACTCCGCCCACGGGAAGCGGACGTCGAAGTTCGCGAGCTCGGGGTCGAACCCCGCGTCGCCGCGGTAGGTGTTGATCTCGCGGCACGTCGATTCGAGGTATTGCTCGCGCTGGCACCGCGCCAGGGCATCGGCCGACGGCGGGTGCGCGCACACCTCGGCGCGCTCGCGCGCCACCGCGTCGCCGCCGGGCCACGCGCGCTCTTCGATGCAGCCGCGCGGGGGCCCCGGCACACCCGGCGCCGGGGTCTGGCATGCCATCAGGGCTACGCCTGCCAGGCCGATCGCCGCGCACGCGATCCACCGGAAGCGAGCGGTCAGAAGTCGATCCGGACCTGCACGTCCTGCAAGTGCGTGGTTGCGCGCGCGCGTACCTCGACGGGGTGCCCGCTCCACTGGAGTCCTCGCAGGCGCATGCCGAGCCCGGGGTCGCCCTTCAACATCGGGCCCCAGAGCTTGAGCCGCAGATGCATGCCGTTCCATTCGAAGTTCTCTTTATAGGAGATCCCGTCGTTGAAGCTGAGATCGATGTGCTCCCCGAGCCAGCCCGACCTCATTGGCTGCGAGGAAAGGAAGTGCCCGGGCCGGGGTCGGGGCTCGTCCGGCTCCTTGTCGGAGGCCCCGAATCCGAACTTGCGGATGTGCGGGCCGCTGCTCGAGAAGAGCGGCGCCTCGGGAATCGGCGCGGTGCGCGTGGGGTCGAGGAACAGGTCGTTCAGGCCGAGCACCTCCCTCGCGTTCAGGCGGATCGGCATGGGTTCGTCGCGCAGCGCGCCGATACCAGGTACCGACCCCAACTCCGCCGGGACGCCCGGGGCGGACCCCGGTGCCGCGACGACCCCCGTCGGCAGCACGACGGCGGGCGGAGGGGAGGGCGCGGCGAGCGGCACCGGACCGACCTCGGCCGGCGAAATCGACGGAATCACGGGCTCGAACACCGCGGTCGGCCCGTCCATGCCCCCAGAGCGGCGCAATTCGTCACCGGCAAGCGCGGCGTCCGAATCCAGCAGAATCGCTGCCAACAGCGCGCCGCACATCGGCGACCACACTCGCCGGTCGATGCCCAGTTCACCGTTCCATACCCGGACCCACATCGTCAGAACCTCTGCCGGTCCACCCCTCCCGTACTCGCGTGCGCGGTCACGCGTATTTCGCTGCAAGACCGCTGCCAACGCCGGACCGGCTGAGCCTCCTTCCGCGCTTACGACCGCGCTCGCCGGGAAGAAGTTCCGGGCACCAGTGGTAGTCGAGAGGACTCGCTGAGAAGCGAAGTACACAGACGTGCGCATTCTACGCAGTAGTTGCGCACGAGTTGCCGGTTCGTCGGAGCGTGACCGAACGCGCTAGGCGGAGCGCCGCTCGAGCCAGAGACTGGAAGCCCCGTGCGCGGCGCGCAGCGGCTCGGGCAACGCGCGCGCGAGCTCGTCCGGACGATGGGCGCCGAGGAATGGCACCCAGATCCGCACTGCGTACGACGGGTTCTGGCACAGGAACGCGCGCAACAGGTACGCCTCGTTCCAGCCGCGGCGCTCGCGCGCCCACTCGAGCGGATACTCGAACGGGTATCCGATGTCGTGGACGTGGACCCAGACGCCCGGCCGCAGCCGCGGGAACACCTCGAGCACGAGCCGATTTACGTCGCTCGCGAGCTTGCTGACGTGGCTCGAGTCGACGAACAGGATGTCGCCGGCACCGAGCCGCTCGAACAGCGCCGGGTCCACGTCCTGCACGCGCTTTTCGATCAGCTCGATGCGCTCACCGCCGAGCAGCTTCCGCAGGCGCCCCGGATAGGGCTCGATGAAGCAGAAGCGCGTGCGCGACCCGAGGAATCGCTCGTTCACGTCGATCGCGAGCGCCGAGGTATGGCCCGAGCCCACCTCGATCACCTGGGCGGGCCGGAGCTGGCGCAAGAGGCCGTAGTAGACGAAGGCGTCGACGGGGGCGAAGAAGGTGTTGTCGGGCCGATACCGCGCGCCGGACCCGCCCGCGAGCGCGAACGCGAAGTCATCCTGGAGCGGTGCGAGCTGCCGCAGGCGCTCGAGCATCGCCGCGGCGTCGATCTCTATGCCGGGCAGCCCGCGCGGCGGGCCGGCGAGGCTGCGCTCGAGGTCGGCGATCTCGGTCGCGCCGGGCAGCGGCGAGTAGAAGTGCCCCGGCTCCACCCAGAGCGCCGGCGCGCGCGCGACCGCGCGCGCGCGCGTCGCGATCCGCCGCAGCGACCGCTTGACGGCCTTGCGCAGGCCGCGCGCGCTCAGGCCGCCTTCTCCGCCACCACGCAGAACACGCGGTGCGGGATGCGCAGCGGCTCGGGGTGGCGCTCTGTGAGCAGTGCCGCGAGGTCGGCGTCGAAGCGCGCCACGGTCTCCGCGTCCATGCCGCCCGATCCGACGCCGTTGCAGGTGCGCATGCGCCCGCGCCACGCCGCGTGGGTGATCGCGAGATCGTGGTCGTAGCAGAACTGCTCGCGCAGCCGCATCGCGGGATTCACCGCCACCGCATCGACGAGCCCGGGGAACAGGCCGTTGAAGCCGGCCAGCTTCCAGCCCGGGTTCCACTTCACCACGAGCGCCTCGCTCTCGCGCACGATCTCGCTGTACTGCGCGAGGTAGATGTAGTTCACGATCGCGAGCAGCCCGCCCGGGACCAGCACGCGCGCCACCTCCGCGAGTGCGCGCGCGTGATCGAACCAGTGCCAGCACGTTCCCGCGGTGACGAGATCGAAGCTCGCGTCGGGCTGCTTCGACTCCTCGGCCGGCGCCACCTCGAACCGGCACGCGGCGGCGAGGCCGCGCCTCTCGGCGAGGTCGCGCGCGGCTTCGATTTGTTGCTCGGAGATGTCGAGGCCGACCACGAGCGCGCCGCGCGCGGCGAGCTCGAGCGCGATCACGCCCGGACCGGTGCCGAAGTCGAGCGCGCGCGCGCCGCGCAGTGCGCGCAGGCGGTCGAGGCGGTCGTAGAAGGTTCCGGGCGGGCCGGGGCGCTGCTCGGCGTAGTCGCGGCTGTGTCGGCCGAAGTCGACCGGCCCCGTGATGTCCCGGAAGGTCGTCAATGACGTCCGGTCACGCGGCGAAGCCGGAGACGTAGGGCAGCCGCGCCGCGGTGCGCTCGATCGCGTCGCCAGCGTCGAGCAGCACAGAGGTGGCATTCCAGCTGCCCTCGAGCAGCTGCGTGCGCGTGCCGTCGGGGATCTTCGCCGCGAACGCTCCGGCGTCGCACGTCACGCTGCGCGCGGCGACGTCGATCGTCAGGATCTGGTCGGGACGCGCTTCGACGGCGTTCATCAGCGCGTCGAGGTCGTCGGGCGCGAGCACGAGGCACGGGAGCCCGAGCGCGGTGCAGTTGCCCGCGAAGATCTCCGCGAACGATCCGCCCACGAACGCGCGGAAGCCGCGCCGCAAGAGCGACTGCGGCGCGTGCTCGCGCGACGAGCCACAGCCGAAGTTGCGGCCCACGATCAGCACGTTCGCGCCCGCGAAGCGCGGGTCGTCGAGCGGGTGGTCGCCCTTCGCCTGCGCGCGGTCGTCCTCGAACGCGTGGTGGCCGAGCCCGTCGAACACGACGCAGCGCAGGAACCGCGCGGGGATGATGCGATCGGTGTCGATGTCGTCGCCGCGCAGCACGCAGCCGCGGCCGGACACGCGCTCGACGCGCTCGGAGTCGGACATCAGAGGATTTCCCGTACATCGGCAACGGCGCCGCGGATCGCCGCGGCCGCCACCATCGCGGGCGACATCAGCAGCGTGC
>DATFWW010000118.1:0-9139 GCA_035258825.1 Myxococcota bacterium | reverse complement strand
ATCCCGCCGTGAGTGCGCGCCTTGTGGTCGCCCGGGCTCGTGCTCTGCACGGCGGGCATGGGAAAGTGTGCGTACGTTCCTGCGAGTGCGGCGTAGGCGGCATCGAGTCCCTTGCCGATCACTCCCGAGGAAGCGATGAAGCTCGAATAAGGTGTGGCGACGAGCCACTCCATCAGCGCTCGACTGGCGACGTACGCGTGGGTGCACGCGGAGCGGGTGCGCACGAGGTTGTGCCGCAGGAAGTGCAGCTCGATCGGCCAATGGCCGAGGTAGAAGACCGTCCAGCCCTTCGGCAACGCACCGAAGGCTTCGCGCACGCTGTCGAGCCTGCGCCGTGTGAGTCCGGGGCGGAACGCCACGTCGTCTTCGAACACGAGAACCGTCTCGCGACGGGCATCGAGCGCGCGCCGCAACACCGTGCGATGCGATTCCCAGATCGCCTCCTTCGGACGGTTCGGAGGGCGAGCCGGGCGGTAGAACTCGACGCGGCGGCACAGGCCGACCCGATGGAGCTGCGCCGCAGCCTCGCGGGTCCGGTCCTCGCGGTCTCGCAGCGAGATGCAGGCGACCGCGTCCACGAACGACCAGTCGAAGTCGCTATCTCCCGCACAGGCGGGACACTGGGCGTCGACAGGGCACGGATGCCAGATCTCGTCCAATCTTTACCCGGCTTCCAGAGATTATATCCCTGTCATGTTCATCGCGAGTCGACGGCGCAAGGTATTTTGGAGTGGGTGCGTCACTCCCTCCGAACGCATCTGCTCAAATCGGGTCGCAAGGTGCTGCGGCAGGTGCACAGGGGGATCCGGCGTGCGTCGCTGATCGGCGAGCAGCCCTTGTACCCGGCCGACCTGTTTCCCTGGGCGGAGCGGCTCGAGGATCATTGGCGCGAGATCCGCACGGAGCTCGAGTGGGTCCTGGCGCATCGCGACGATCTGCCCGACATCCGGGACATCGTTTCCGATCAGAAGCGCCTCACGCCTGCGAACCACTGGAAGGCCTTCTTCTTCTTCGGATACGGGCTGCGCGCGCGCGCCAATGCGGCGCGTTGCCCGCGCACGGCGAAGCTGATCGACGAGATCCCGGATGCGCAGACCGCGTTCTTCTCGATCCTCTCGCCGCGCACACACATCCTGCCGCATCGCGGCCCGTACAAGGGTGTCGTGCGGTGTCACCTCGGCCTCGTCGTGCCGGAGCCCAGGGAGCGGTGCCGCATCCGCGTCGGAGACGAGGTGGCGCACTGGGAAGAGGGCAAGTGCCTGTTCTTCGACGACACCTACCGACACGAGGTCTGGAACGACACGGACCGCGAACGCGTGGTCCTGTTCCTCGACGTGCTGCGCCCGCTCCGGTTCCCGATGTCCTCGATCAATCGCGGGATCGTCAACGCCATCGCGGCGTCTCCGTTCATCGACACCGCGAGGAGGAATCACGAGGCATGGGAGGGGCGCGTGGCCGGACGGTGGTCGGTTCTCGGATCGGCCCGATCGTCAGTTCACCGTCTCGGCGCTGTAGCGCGCGATGAGCCCGGTGCGGATCGCGCGGCGGTGGACGCTCGCGAAGAGCCGGTAGGCGAGCAGGATGTAGAGCAGCGCGAGTGCCGCGCCGAAGCCGAGCGCGGCGGGCGAGAACGGCGCGCCGGCGAGGATCGCGCGCATGCCCTCGAACACGTAGGAGGGCGGCAGCGCGTGCGCGATTGCGCGCATCCAGGATGGCAGCGTGGCCACGGGATAGAACACGCCCGCGAACGGTGAGATCAGCGCCGGCACGGGCCAGATGAACCATTCCGAAGCCGGTCCCAGGCGCAGCACCACCGCGCTCGCGGTGATGCCCAGCGCGATCCCGAACAGGAACAGCACGAGCAGGAACGGGATCAGCAGGAGCCCATAGGCGAGGAACGAGAGCCCGAACGCGGCGGAGGCCAGGACGAGCATCACTGCCAGCCCGATCAGGCTGGTCAGGATGCTGCTGACCACGAGCCCCGCGATGTACTCGGAGATCGAGAGCGGCGTCGCGAACAGGTTCAGGAAGTTGCGCGACCAGACGTCCTCGAGGAAGGTCGTGGTCACGCCCTGCATCACGCGCGAGAAGAAGTCCCACAGGAGCACGGCGCCGAGCAGCGCCGAGACGAAGTCGATGCGGGCGTTGGCGACCGAATTCAGGTAGCGCGTGATGAAGCCCCACAGCACGATGTCGATCGCCACCCAGGCGAACAGGGGCGCCACGCGCGCGGGGCTGCCGCGCATCAGATAGAGCTGGCGCAGCACGACGGCGAGCACGCGTCCGATTTGCACGTTATTCGAGCCCCAGCGTGAGCGGCTCGCGCGCCACGGTGATGAACAGATCCTCGAGCGTCTGCTTGCCGTGCTCGGCGGGCAGCTGCTTCGGATCGCCTTCCAGCAGGATCTTCCCGTGCGAGAGGAACAGCACGCGGTCGCACACCTCGGTGACCTCGACCATGTTGTGCGACGTCCACAGCACGCCCGTGCCCGCGCGCGCGATCGCGAGGATCACGGCCCGGGTATCGCGCGCCACGGCGGGATCGAGCGAGGCGGTCGGCTCGTCGAGCAGCAGGAGATGCGGCCGGTTCAGCATCGCCTTGGCCAGCCCGACGCGCGTCTGCTCGCCGGACGAGAGCAGGCCGGACTTCACGTGGCGAAACCGCTCGAGGTCGAACTGCGCGACCAGCTCGTCGATGCGCCGCCGCAGGTGGGGCACGCGGTAGATCAGGCCGAAGAAGCGCAGGTTCTGCTGCACGGTCAGGTTGCCGGGCAGCGGCGCGTAGACGGCGGTGAAGTTCGCGCGCGCGAGCGCCTGAGCGCGCCGCGTGGCCACGTCGAGCCCTTCGATCCGCACCGCGCCGGAGCTGGGCTCGAGCACCCCGAGGATCATGTTGATCGTGGTGGTCTTGCCGGCTCCGTTCGGGCCGAGCAGGCCGACGATCTCCCCGGGTGCGACGCCGAACGAGAGGTCCTCCACGGCGACCGTGTCGCCGTAGGTCTTGCAGAGCCGGTCGACGGTCAGGACGGCGTCCGCGGCCGCGGACGCTTCACCCCGCGGTCCGGTCGGCGGCGTCATCGAGCCAACGCTACTGCTCGGGCCGCACCCGAATCCAGTCCGACAGATCAATGTGTGGCGATGCCGTCCTCGCGCGGCGCATCGGTGCCCTGGACCCAGCGGAACGGCGGGTTGTCGAGCCAGGCCGCGAACGTCTCCGCGGGGACCGGCTTGCCGAACAGGAACCCCTGCATCCGCTTGCAGCCGTAGGACCCGAGCAGGAGCAGCTGCTCGAGCGTCTCGACGCCCTCGGCGATCGTGGTGAGATTCAGGCCGGCCGCCAGCTTCACGATCATCTCCGTGATCGTCGCGTCGGCCGGGTCGGTGGTGAGCGTGCGCACGAACGACTGGTCGATCTTGAGCACGTCGATCGGCAGGCGCTTCAGGTACGCGAGCGCGGAATAGCCCGTGCCGAAATCGTCGATCGCGAGCCGCACGCCGAGGTCCTTCAGCCGGCCGAGCGTGTCGACGGTGACGTTCACGTCGCGCAGCAGGCTGCTCTCGGTGAGCTCGAGCTCGAGCGAGACCGCCGGCAGTCCGCTCGCGTCGAGCGCGCGGCGCACGTGCTCGGCGAACGCGGGGTCGAGGAACTGCTGCGCCGACACGTTCACCGACACGCGCAGCCCGCGGTGGCCCGCGCGCGTCCACTGCGCGTTCTGCTCGCACGCGGCGCGCAGGATCCACGAGCCGATCGGGAGGATCAGCCCGGTCTCCTCGGCGATCGGCAGGAACTCGCCGGGCGAGAGCAGGCCGAGCTCCGGGTGCTGCCAGCGCAGCAGCGCCTCGGCGCCGATGATCCGGCTGCGCGTGAGGTCGTACTGGGGCTGGTAGTGCAGCAGGAGCGCGCGCTCGTCGAGCGCGGTGCGCAGCTTGTCCTCGAGCGCGAAGCGCTTCTGGGCGGCGGCGCCCATCTCGTCGCGGTACACGGCGAACGAGCCGCCGCCCGATCCCTTGGCGTGGTACAGAGCGGTGTCGGCCTTCCGGATCAGCTGCTCGGGGTCGCGCGTGTCGCCCGGAAACGACGCGATGCCGATGCTGCAGCGGATCGCGGTGAGCTGGCTGCGGAAGTGGATCGGCTCGGAGAGCTCGGCGAGCAGCTTGCGCGCGACGATCGCCGCGTCATCGACCCCGGAGATGTGGGTGAGCAGCACGCCGAACTCGTCGCCGCCCAGCCGGGCGGCGAGGTCGCTCTTGCGCAGGCAGGCGTTGATGCGCCGCGACAGGCTGCGCAGCAGCCCGTCGCCCACCGCGTGGCCGAGCGTATCGTTGATCGCCTTGAAGCCGTCGAGATCGATCGAGAGCAGCGCGAGCGAATCGCTCGCGCGGCTCGCCGCGAACATCTCCTGCGCGAGCTGGTCCTGGAACAGCGCGCGGTTGGCGAGCCCCGTGAGTGGATCGTGCGTGGCGAGGTGGCGCGCGCGCTCCCGCGCGCTGTCGAGCTGGAGGATCATGCGGTGGTTCTCGAGCGAGGTCGCGATCGCCGTGACGAGGCTGCGCGTGCCGAGCTCGCTCATCACCGCGAAGCCGCGCGCGCCCGTCTGCAGCGCGCGCAGCGCAGTCCACTCGTCGCCCTCGTCGGCCAGCACGACGATCGGCATCGAGGGCGCCGCGAGCCGCGCGCGCGCCACGGATGCGAGGCCGGGCAGATCGGGCGCGGCGACGCGCAGCAGCAGCACGTCGGCGTGCGGCGCCTCGGGGTGGGCAAGCGAGTCCTGCACCTGCGCCGCGGTGAGAAGCTCGAACCGCATCGCCGTGGAGCGTCCGAGCAGGTCGAGCACGAGCGCGAGGTCCGCCTTCGACGCGCCCACGAGCAGCACGCGTACGGCTTCCCCCGGCATCTCCGAACCCTCGGACGGGCCGTACAAGTGCACCCCTCCCTCTGGCACCGAAACCCGGCGGCCCGATGGAACATCGGTCCAGGGGCTGCGGCGCTTGAACCCGCGATTCGCGTTCCGCGCTGGATTCAAAATTCCGGCGAGATCATCGCGCAGGCACTTCGAATTCCAGCACGCGTGGCGCGAACGCGCCGAACTCCGCCTCGCCGTGCTGGCGGATCGGCGGCTGCCCCGGGAGCTCGGCGATCAGCTCGTAGCGCGCGCGGTCCACGCTGCCGCGGCAGCGCATCATGAAGTCGACGCCCACGCGGTAGCGGCCCTCGGCCGCGCGCGTCCACTGGATCGTCTCCACGCGCGGCGTGCGCATGCCGCAACGGCGGTCGGCGATCAGGATTCCGCCGTCGCGCGAAGCTTGATTGGCGAAGTACACCGTCTCCTCGGCCGGGCCCGTGACGTAGAGATCGAGGTCGGCCTCAGAGCCGTACACGAGCGAGACGCGCACGCCGCCCTGCGGCGCGGAGCTCGCGAGCAGATCGGTGATGGGGATCTCCGCGGGCGGCGCGGCGCACGCGAGCGCGGCGGCGAGCGGCACCCACAGAGCGCGGGCGATAGCATCGCGCGCGATGGCCTCGAGCTGGGGCACCCGCATCGCCGCGATTCTATCGGTGACACCGATCGCCGTCGCCGCCGGCGCGGCGCGCGCCGCGGAGCGCGTGCACGGCGCGGTGCTCGGGCCGGCCGGCGAGCCCGTGGTGGGCGCGTTCGTGACGTTCTCGCGCGGCGATCCGGCGCACCGCGTCACCGTGTGGACCGACGAGCGCGGGCGATTCGCGACGCCGCCGCTCGCCGACCCCGGTCCCACGGCGCTCGCCGTGCGCCGGATCGGCTGGAAGGACCTGCGCCAGACCGACCTCGCGCTGCAGGACGGCCAGTGGCTCGGGCTCGTGCTCGAGCCCGAGCGCGATCCGGCCGCGGTCGCTGCGCAGCTGCCCGCGAACCGCTGGTACGACCTCGTGCTGCGCAAGATCGAGGATCCCGTAGAGCGCGAGGAGCTCGTGCGTCAGTGCACGTTCTGTCACCAGCAGGGCAGCTCCTCGACGCGTCGCGTGCGCGACCCGGAGGAGTGGCGCAAGGTGCTGCACCTGATGGGCCGCATGGGCGGCATGCTGTCCGAGGACCTGCGCGCGAAGCTGCCCGCGCTGTTCAACGACGCCTACGCGCCCGAGACCGCAGTGGCGGCGCTCACCGCGAATCTCGGCTCGCCCGACTTCGCGCCGCCGCCTCCACCCGAGGTGCGGCGCACGCTGATCGAAGAGTGGGACCTCGGCGGCCGCGCCTCGCTCCAGTACGACATCGCCGTGCACCCGGACGGGCATGTGTTTTCTGTCGACATGGCCCAGGATCAGCTCTACCGGTTCGACCCCGCGACCAGTGAGCGCAGGGCGTGGTCGATCCCGGCCGGAGATCTGCCGCTCGGCGGCGTATTCGCCACGGGTGGGCCACCCGACAACCCGAGCTCGAATGCCCACGTCGGTCCTCACTCGCTCCAGGTCGCGCCCGACGGGTCGATCTGGATCACGCTCGCGCTCGGCAACCAGCTCGCGCGCTTCGACCCCGCGGACGAGTCGTTCACCACCGTGCGCCTCGAGCACGGCTACTACCCTGACACGCTGCGTTTCGATTCGCGCGGGCGGATCTGGTACACGATCGCGGGCTCGAACCACATCGGTATGTGGGACCCGGCCGCGCGCGAGGGCCGCGAGCTGCGCCTGCCGTCGCGTACGCTCGGGCAGGCGTTCGCGATGCGGGCGATGCCGATCGCGCTCTGGTTCGGCCGCCACTTCGACTTGCGCGGCGCCGCGGCCGAAGGCGGCGGCTTCAGCGCGCCGATCCCGTACGGCATCGACGTCGCGCCCGACGGCTCGGTCTGGTTCAGTCAGCTCAACGATCGCCGGATCGGGCGCGTCGATCCGGACGACTTCGCGATCGAGATGATCGACACGCCGTTCGCGGGTCCACGCCGGCTGCGCTTCGACGCGCACGGCGACCTCTGGATCCCGGGCTTCTCGTCGGGCGTGGTGGCGCGCTTCGACCCGGCGACGCGCGTGTTCCGCGAATTCCCGATCCCGATCGAGCCGCGCGGCAGCGAGACGCCCTACGCGCTGAACGTGCACCGGCCGACCGGGCAGATCTGGATCTGCGGCACCGAGAGCGACTCGCTGATCCGGTTCGACCCGGACTCCGAGCGCTTCACCTTCTACCCCCTGCCCACGCGCGTCACCTACACGCGGGAGATCGACTTCGACGCCGAGGGCCGCGTCTGGACCTCGAACTCCAACTCGCCGGCCTGGCAGATCGAGGGCGCCACCCCGCGCCTGGTCCGGCTCGACCCGCGCGGCCCGGGACCCGAGGTGATCGCGGGGGGCGGTGCGCTGCCACTGAACGCTTCGCGCTGACCCGGAACGCCGCCTCAAGCGCTCCCCGGACCGCGCCGAAACGCCTGCGGCGGGGTCATGCGTTGAAGGCGCGGTTGCGGATCGGTGAGAAGGGCGCCGTCGAGCTCGACGGCCGCGTCGAGGAGCGCCACCGCGGGCGATCTTATGCGCTGCTGCGCACGCCCGCGGCGCTGCTGCTCGGCGTGGACGAGCTGCGCGAGCTGCCCGAGAGCCACCAGGTGTTGTTCGCGGGCGACCTCGCGCGAATCGCGTTTTCCGAGCTCGTGAGCCTGATCGTGCACGGCCGGATCAGCGGCGTGCTGCGCGTGTACGGCAGCTCCGCCGCGCGCACCGTGGTGTTCTCCGCGGGCGAGGTGCGCGGCGCCTACTCCGATCGCGTGAGCGAGCGGCTCGGCGAGATCGCGGTGCGCCTGGGCATGATCAAGCGCGAGGACATGGAGGAGCTCGTGACCCCGGTCGGCGACCCGCGGCGCGCGGGTCGGCTCGCGGTGGAGCGCCGGCTCTTGTCCGAGCGCAATCTCTGGAAGGCGGTGCAGGAGCACGTCACCACGGTGTTCCAGGCGATCCTGCTCGAGACGCGCGGCGCGTTCGTGCTCACCGACGAGCGCTACGACGACACGCTGACCGTCCCGGGCCTGTCGGCCGAGGGGCTGCTCATGGAGGGCGTGCGCCGGCTCGACGAGCTGCGCGTGCTGCGGTCGGGCGGCGACGGCGAGCCCGCGCGCGTGCTCGCGGCGTTCAACGCGGCGTTCCGCGACATCTTTGCCACCGCGGAGGACGCCGACGCGGGCGACGCGCTGCGGCGCGCCGCGGAGACCGTATTCGAAGACGACCCCGCGTGCGCCGCGTTCCGCTCGCTGCGCTTCTCGCGCGGCGGCGAGCTCGCCGCCGAGCAGGTGCTGCCGCTGCTCGCCGAGCGGGGCGACAACGGCGAGCGCGACGCGGGCGAGCGGCTCTCGGACATGCTCTCGAAGGCGATGCTCTTCCTGCTGTTCGTGGCGGGAGCGCACCTCGAGCCGAGCGTGCACCAGGAGCTCCACTCGCGCGTGAAGGCGCGCGTGAGCCGGGACTGATCGGGTGTTGAACTCGCGAACTCGTCCGCTACGCTGCTCGCCTGGTCCCGTCCCCCGCGATGTCATCGAGCGTCGACGCATGAAGCCGGGTCTGGGAATTCGCATCGCTCTCGCTTCGGCCGCGCTGCTCGCGCAGCTGGTGCTGCCGATTGCGCATGGCCTCCGCGCCGAGTCGCCCAGCGGTTCCGACTCCACGGGGGCCTCGGTGGCGGCGGCTGCGGCGTCGGCGAACTGCGCAGCGCACGATCCGAGCGCGTGCCCGATCTGCACCGCGCTGTGTCAGGTACGCGCCGGTGTCGGCCGCTCGCTGCCCACCGCTGCGCTCCTCGCCTCGGTTGCCTCGTCGCGGCCCGTCGAGCACACACCCGCGCTGCCCGGGTCTCCCGATCTCGACGCGTCGTCTCCGCGCGCTCCGCCCGCCCTCTCGCTCGCCTAGTTCGCGAACCGAGCGCTCCGTAGCGCCGACGGCGCTGTGTGCGCCGAGATGCGCGGGAGCTTTCGGATGGCCTCGAGCCGTCCGAGAGAGGAAGTACGATGTCGTTCCGTTCGCGCGGGTTTCCGCGCGCGGCCCTGTGGATCGGGGCCACAATCGTCTTCTCGACCACGTCCGCCGCGCGCGCGGCGGAGCCCGAGACAGAGACCGATCGCCTCAAACGAGAGCTGGACGAGACGAAGCGGCAGCTATCCGATACCCAGCAGAAGCTCGACGAGCTGAGTC
>DATFWW010000117.1:0-8289 GCA_035258825.1 Myxococcota bacterium | reverse complement strand
TCCCGCAGGCGATGCTGCCGATCTGGGACGTGCCCGCCGCGGTGAAGGAGCTCGAGCGCGCGCAGGACGAGCTCGGCCTCACCGGCATCGTGATCACCGACTTCACCGAGCCCTGGGGCCTCCCCCCGCTCTCGCACCCGCAGTGGGATCCGCTCTGGGACGCTGCGCAGGCCCGCGGTGTGCCGGTCAACTTCCACATCGGCAGCGGCGGCGGGCCGATCCGGCTGTGGGGGCAGTACCCGCCCGCGCGCGCGTTCGCGGCGCTCTCCACGATGGCGCAGATGGGCAACCTCGTGTGCATCGTGAACCTGATCTCGAGCGGTCTGCTCGACCGCTTCCCGCAACTCAAGTTCGTATCGGTGGAGAGCGGCATCGGCTGGCTGCCGTTCATGCTCGAGAGCCTCGACTATCAGTTCGTCGAGAACGGCGTCGACGATCTGAAGCTGCGCCCGACCGAGTACTTCCAGCGCCAGATCTACGGATCGTACTGGTTCGAATGCAATCCCGGCCCCGCGATCGAGTGGATCGGCGAGGACAACCTGATGTTCGAGACCGACTTCCCGCACGCCACGTGTCTCTACCCGGCGGTGAAGGAGACGAAGGAGCGCAGCCTGAAGGGCCTCCCGCCGCGCGTGCAGCGCAAGCTGCTGTTCGAGAACGCCGCGAAGGTGTACCAGCTCTCGTTGCCGAGTTAGCCGCCCTCGCGCGAGCTGCGGATCGCGTCGTAGAGCGCCTGCGCCGCCGGCGAGAGATGCGCGCCCTTGCGCGAGAGCAGGACGAGCATCCGCGCCACGACGGGATGGGTCACCGATACCACGCGCAGATTCGGATGCGCACCCTTCTGGATCGCCAGCGCCGGGACGATCGCCGCCGCGACGCCCGCAGCGACCAGGCCCACCGCGGTAGAGCTGCGCTGGACCTCGTAGTGTGCGATCAGCCTCGGAGCCTGCGCCGAGAGTGCGGCGTCGAGCAGCGGGCGATTCCCGCTCTCCGAGCCGACGAAGATCAGCGGGTACGGCTCGAGCTGCTGCCAGGTGACGCGCGCACGCCGCGCGAGAGCGTGGTCCGCGCGGCAGACCAGCACGAAGCGATCCTCGAGCAGCACGTCGCTCGCGAGCTCGGGTGGATGCGGCCCCGCGATGTTGATGCCGAACTCGGCTTCGCGGCGCAGTACGGCACCCGCAACTCCGGCCGAGGCGTGATCGAGGATCTTGATCCGGTTGTCCGGGTGCCGCGCGGAGTAGTCCTGGATGATGCGCGGCAGGAACTGGATCCCGACGGTGGGAACGCAGGCGATGGTGACGTCGCCGCGCTGCGCCCTGCCGCTCTCGCGGATCTCGACGAGCGCGCCCGTGAGATCGTCGAGGAGCCTCCGCGCGCGCGGTTGAAACGAGCGCCCGATGTCGGTCAGCGCGACCGAGCGCGTCGTCCGCTCGACCAGCTTCACTCCGAGGAGATCTTCGAAGTTCGCGAGCCGGCGCGACAGGGCCGTCTGCGTGATGTGGAGCTGGCGGGCCGCCTTGTGGAAGCGGCCCTGGTCGGCGATCGCGAGGAACGCCTCCAGGCCGAGTGTGTCGAGCCTCATCGGATCGGGTCGAGTCATGATCTAAATACATCAATCATGAAAATAAATCCATTTTACTGGAGACCCGAAGCGCCCGACACTGGCGCCATGCACGACATCGAATCGACGCCCGACATGGCCGCGCGTTTGTACGAGCGCCTCGCGCGCCACCTCGCGGCCGCGCGCCGCAGGATCCCCGGACCGCTTGCACTGGCCGACAAGCTGTTGCTCGGTCACCTCGCCGATCCCGAGCGCGCCGAGCTCGCCCCGGGTGCGGGCGAACTGCTGCTGCTGCCCGACCGCGTCGTGCTGCAGGACGTGCTCGGACAGACCGCGATGCTGCAGTTCCTGCAGACCGGCCGCGATCGCGTGGCCGTGCCGACCACGATCCACTGCGATCACCTGATCCAGGCGCGCACCGGTGCCGACGCGGACCTGCGCGCATCTCTCGCGGAGAACGGCGAGATCTATGCCTTCCTGCGCTCGGCCGCCGCGCGGTACGGGGCCGGATTCTGGCAGCCGGGCGCCGGCATCATCCACCAGGTGGTGCTCGAGAACTACGCCTTCCCGGGCGCACTGATCGTCGGCACCGATTCGCACACGCCTAACGCTGGTGGGCTGGGCGCCTGTGCGATCGGCGTCGGCGGCGCCGATGCCGTCGAGGTGATGGCGGGGCTGCCCTTCGAGCTGCGCTTCCCGAAACGCATCGCCGTGTTCCTGACGGGCAGGCTCGGCGGATGGACCGCGCCCAAGGACGTGATCCTGTGGCTGGCCGGACAGCTGGGCGTCTCGGGTGCGACCAACGCGATTCTCGAATACATCGGGCCCGGAGCGCGCGCGCTCAGCGCAACGGGCAAGGCCACGATCGCGAACATGGGCGCCGAGCTCGGGGCCACCACGTCGCTGTTCCCCGCCGACGCGCGCATGGCGTCGTATCTGCGCGCCACCGGCCGCGCCGATCTGGCGCGGATCGCCGAACGCAACCGGACGCTGCTCGCGCCGGATCCCGAGGCCGAGGCGCAGCCCGAGAAGGTCTACGACCGCGTGGTCGCGCTCGACCTCTCCGCGCTCGAGCCCCACGTCGTCGGCCCGCATTCTCCGGACCGCGCGCGGCCGCTCTCGGCGCTGGCGGCCGAGGTGCGCGATGCGGGCAACGCGTTCGTCGACGCCATCTCGGTGGCGCTGATCGGCAGCTGCACGAATTCGTCGTACGAGGACATGAGTCGCGCCGCGGACGTCGCGGCACAGGCAGCCGCGCGCGGCCTGCGCGCCGCCGTGCCGCTGCTCGTGACGCCCGGCTCCGAGCAGATCCGGGCGACCGCCGATCGCGACGGACTGCTGGGCGCGCTCCGCGCGCTCGGCGCGCAGGTGCTCGCCAACGCGTGCGGACCCTGCATCGGACAGTGGCGGCGCAGCGGCGGCGACAACCGGGCGCCGAACACGATTGTCACGACGTTCAACCGCAACTTCTCGGGCCGCAACGACGGCCGCGCCGCGACGATGCACTTCATTGCGAGCCCGGAGATCGCGACCGCGCTCGCCCTCGCGGGCCGGCTGTCGTTCGATCCGCGTCGCGACGCGCTCACGGGTGCCGACGGTGCCGAGTTCCGGTTCGCGCCGCCGCGAGCCGCACCGGAGGTGCCGCCGCGCGGCTTCGCGCGCGGCGATTCGCGCTATATCGCTCCGCCCGCGGACGGGCGCGCCCTCGCGCTCGCGATCCCCGCCGGCAGCAAGCGCCTCCGGCTCCTCGCACCGTGGCCCGCCTGGGACGGCCGCGACTTCGAGGCGCTGCCCGTGCTGATCAAGACGCGCGGCAAGACGACCACCGATCAGATCGCGCCCGCCGGACCGTGGCTGCGCTACCGCGGCCACCTCGACAAGTTCAGCGACAATCTGCTGATCGGCGCGGTGGACGCGTTCACGGGCGAGCGGTCGCCCGGGATTGCCAAGGCGGCGCGCGAACTCCGCGCGCGCGGCATCCGCTGGGCGATCGTCGGCGACGCGAACTACGGCGAGGGAAGCAGCCGCGAGCACGCGGCGCTGTCGCCGCGCTGGCTCGGCTGCGCGGCGGTCGTCGCGCGCAGCTTCGCGCGCATCCACGAGACGAATCTCAAGAAGCAGGGGATCCTGGCGCTGGCGTTTCGCGATCCCGCGGACTACGAGCGGATCCGCGCGGGGGATCGCCTCTGCCTGCGCGGCCTCTCCCGCCTCGCAGCCGGCCGGGCCGTCGCATGCGTCGCGCTGCACGCCGACGGAACGAGCGAGACGTTCGCGCTCGCGCACTCCTACAGCGAGCGGCAGCTCGCGTGGTTCCGCGCGGGTTCGGCGTTGAATCTCGTCGCGAGCGGCGCGTAGGGTATCGTCCTCGCCATGGACATGGGACTCAAGGGGCGCACGGTGATCGTCACCGGCGCGAGCTCGAGCATCGGGCGCGGAATCCTGCTCGGCTTCGCGGCCGAGGGCGCCCAGGTGGTGGCCGCGCAGCGCGACGAAGAAGCCGGCGGGCGCGCGGTGGCGGAGGCGAATCGGCTCGGCGGCGAAGCGATCTGCGTGAAGACCGACGTGACCGACCTCGCCTCGGTCGAGGCGATGGTCGCGCAGACGCTCGACCGGTTCGGCAAGATCGACGCGCTCGTGAACAACGCCGGCGGGATCCCCGGCGAGGCGAAGTTCATCGACAAGTCGCGCGAGGACTGGGAGAAGGAGATCCAGCTCAACTACTGGGGCGTGATCAACTGCACGCGCGCGGTGCTCGACGACATGATCTCGCATCGCTGGGGGCGGATCGTGAACATCACGTCCGGGTCGGCGGTGAGCGGCGCCGGGGCGGTCGACCACGCCGTCTACGCGGGCACCAAATCGGGCGTGAACGGCCTCACGCGAGCGCTCGCCTGGGAGCTCGGCCGATTCAACATCACCGTGAACGCGGCTTCGCCGGGCTGGATCGTGCCGGACGACCCCGCGCACACGAGCGCCGGGAGCTTCTGGCAGCGCTGGGGGTTCGACTACTACACGCCCGAGAAGCTCGAGGCGATGACGCACTACTGGCCGATCCGGCGACTCGGGCGGCCGCGCGACATGGCCGACGCGGTGGTGTTCCTGGCCTCGGAGCGCGCGAGCTTCATCACCGGCCAGGTGCTCGAGATCAACGGCGGCGCGATCACCTAGCCGGTCCCCGTCCCTCCGCAACCTGCCGGAACTCCTGTGCTTTCCCGGATCGCCGAGCGGTAAGGAAACGGTATGGCGCCGGTCGAGCCGGGCGCTCCTCCGCTGCCTACTCTGCGCGCCCTAGACGCCCGCACAGGAGGAACCACCATGTCGTCGACGGGCCGCGCCGCGGTATTCGCCTACGGTGTCATTTCTTATGCGATCTTCTTCGTCGTCTTTCTCTACCTGATCGGGTGGGTGACCGGACTCGCCGTTCCGACCTCGATCGACTCGGGCGCACCCGGAAGCGCGGCGACCGCAGTCGCCGTCGATCTCGCGCTGATCGCGCTGTTCGGCGTCCAGCACACCGTGATGGCGCGCCCGGGCTTCAAACAGTGGATCACGCGCGTCGTGCCGCGGCCGATCGAGCGCGCCACCTACGTGCTCGCGACCAGCGCCGTGCTGATCGCCCTGTTCGCGGCGTGGCAGCCGATCCCGTTCGCGATCTGGCGAACGGAAGGGGTCGCCGCGGTCCTGCTCCAGGCCGGCGCGCTGCTCGGCTTCGGGATCGTGCTCTACACGAGCTTCCTGATCGACCACTTCGATCTGTTCGGCCTACGCCAGGTCTTTCTCGCCTGGCGCGGAGCGGCCTACACCGAGAAGCGCTTCGTCACGCCGCAGGTCTACCGCTTCATCCGCCACCCCCTGTACGTGGGCTGGATGACCTCGTTCTGGTGCGCGCCGGTGATGACGGTAGGGCACGCGCTGTTCGCGAGCGCGATGACGATCTATATCCTGATCGCGATCCGCTACGAGGAGCGCGACCTCGCCGCCGCGCTGGGTGAGCCCTATCTGCGCTGGCGAGCAGCGACGCCGATGTTCGTGCCGCGCGCGCGGGGGCGCGTGGGGCGGGCCGCCACTCCGGTGGGCGAGGCGTCGTAGCGCCGGCGAAGCATTCAGCGGGCCGGTCCGCAGCTTGGCGGGCCGGCCTGCGCGGGCGCGCGAGGCGGGAGCCCCCTAACGTTGCGCTCGTGCGGTTCCGGTTCGGTGCCTATGAGCTCGACGAGGAGCGGAGCGAGCTGCGCTGCGGTGGGCGCCCTGTGGCGATCCAGCCCAAGCCCTTGGCGCTGCTCGCGCTGCTCTTGCGCGAGCGCGCCCGCGTGGTGTCGGCCGACGAGCTCCTGGAGACGCTCTGGCCCGACACGGTGGTCACTCCGGGCTCGCTCACGCGCGCGGTCTCGCATGCGCGCCGCGCGATCGGCGACACACATCGGGGACGCATGATCCGGAGCATCTCGCGGCGCGGCTACCGGTTTGGCGGCGATGTGACGGCGCTGGAGAGCGGCGCGCGGCGACCGCGCGAGGCCGACACCGCAGGCGGTCGCGAGCGGCCGTTCGTGGGCCGGGCCGATGCGCTCGCGGCGTTGCGCAATGCGTTCGCCGGTGCGGTGGCACAGCGCCGCGGAATCGCCGTCGTGATCTCCGGCCCGCCCGGCATCGGCAAGACGCGCCTCACCGAGCTGGCGGCGGCGGAATGCGAAGCCGCGGGCGCGCTCGTGCGGATCGGACGCGCGCGCGAGGGCGATGGGGTGCCGGCGTTCTGGCCGTTCGCGCAGATCCTGCGCGCGTTGCTCGAAGAGCCCGCTGCGGCCGACGCGACGCGCGAGATCGCGAGGCACGCGGGCGAACTCGCCGATCTGCTGGGCCTGCTCCCCGCTCCCGAATCTCCACCGCGCGCTGCGGAGCGCAGCCGATTTCTGCTGTTCGACGCCGTGAGCCAGTCGCTCCAACGCGTCGCGCGCCGCCGCCCGTTCGTGATCGCGCTCGAGGACCTCCAGTGGGCGGACGCCGAGTCCCTCCAGCTCGTCGAACACCTCGCCTACGAGCGGATCGAAGCGCCGCTGCTCCTGGTCGCCACCGTGCGCGACGAACCGCGCGAGCCCGGCCATCCGGTCGCACGCGCGCTCGCCCACCTGCGCGCGCAGGAGCTCTCGCTCGAGATCGCGCTCGCGCCGTTCACACAGGACGAGGTCGGTGCGCTGCTCGAGCAGATGCTGGGGCGGCCCGCGCCCTCCGAGCTGACCGCGGAGATCTTCGCGCGCACCGAGGGCGTGCCGCTGTTCGTGCGCGAGGCGATCCGCCTGCTCGAACAGCGCGGTGCGCTCGCGGAGCCGGAGCGCGTGCCGCGCGGCGCCGTCGCGCTGCCGCGCAGTGCGCTCGACCTGATCCGCCGCCCGCTCGAGCGGCTCTCGGCGCCCGCAACCGCGCTGATCTCCGCGGGCGCCGTGCTGGGCCGCGAATTCGACCTCGTCGCGGCGGCCGTAGTCGCGGAGATGTCGCGCTGCGACGCGATCGATCGCATCGGCGAGGCCGTGTCGGCCGGCGTGCTCGACGCGACGCCGGGGAGCGCGACCGGGTTCCGATTCACGCACGCATTGTTCCAGGAAGCCACGCTCGCGGCGCTCCCGCCGGGCCGCCGCGCGCGGCTCCACCTGAATGCCGCCGCGCATCTGGAGCGCGAGAACGAGGGCGATCCGACCGCGGTGCTCGCGGAGCTGGCCCATCACCATCACCGCGCGCTCGCGGTCGGCGACCCCGATCGCGCTTGCGCAGCGGCGCTGCGCGCGGCGGAGCAGAGCGCGCGGCTCGGCGTCTGGGGACAGGCCGCCCTGCACCACGAGCAGGCGCGCGAGGCGTTCGAGCAGGTCCCCGGCAGCGACCCGGAGCGTCGCCTCGCGCTCGCGCTCGACTGCACCGAAGCGTGGCGGCTCGCCAGCGAGCGCTCGCGCCGCCGCCGCAGCGCGCGCGGCGCGTTCGAGCTCGCGCGCGCGCTCGGGCGGCCGCGCGAGATGGCGCGCGCGGCGAACCTGCTCCTCGACCTCCAGGAATGGGCGGCGCCGGACCCGGGCGCCCGCGCGGCGATCGAGGAGGCGCTCGCCGCGCCCACCGATCCGGGCAGCGTCGAGGAGGCGCGGCTCGTCACGCGGCTCGCCTATCTCGATGTGCTCACCGCTCCCGGGCAGGCAACACCCGTCGCGCGGCGCGCTGCGTCGCTGGCGCGCGCGGCTGGCGACGCGGACGCGCTCCAGGACGCGCTCTACGCGCTCCACTTCGCGCTCGGCGGGCCCGACGGGCTGGGCGAACGCGAATCGCTCGCGCGCGAGATCGAGGTCGCCGCGGGCGCCTCGCGCAGCGCCGACCGCGCGGTGATCGCGCTGCTCGACACTGCGGCCGATCGCCTCGAGCTCGGCGACCGCGAGGCTTCGCAGCGCTGGCGCGCCGCCGCGGTCCGCATCGCGGGCAGCCGGCCGCATCTCGGCATGCGCTGGCACCTCGAGGTGCACGACACGGGTATCGCGCTGCTCGAGGGCCGCCTCGGCGAAGTCGAAGCGCGCGCGCACTCCGCGCTCTCGGTGGGGCTGCGCGCCGAACATCCCTACGCGCGCGGCTGCTTCGCCGTGCACCGCGCGCTGCTCGCGCGCGCGCGCGGCGAGAGCGACGCGGTGTGCGAGGCGATCGCCCCCGCGCTGCGCGGGCGCGAAGCTCCGTTCCACTGGCTGCGAGCCGTGGCGGCGCGC
>DATFWW010000116.1:0-8204 GCA_035258825.1 Myxococcota bacterium | reverse complement strand
ATGGGCTTCGACCCGATGATGCAGTTCATCCACGAGGAGGATCTGTCCGAGGCGATCGCGCTCGCGCTCGAGCACAGCCTCCAGGGTGTGTTCAATGTGGTCGGCCCGGGCCAGGTGCCGCTGCACACCGCGATCCGCGAGACCGGCGGCCGCGCGCTGCCGGTGCCGGAGCCGATCCTGCGCGCAGTATTCGATCGCGCGTGGCGCTGGGGCTTCCAGGCGATCCCGCCCGCGGCGCTCGACTATCTCAAGTATCCGGTCACGGTCGCGGGCGACCGCTTCGTCGAGGCCACCAACTTCCGCTGCCTGTTCGAGCTCGCGGAGATCTTCCAGAGCGTCGCGCGATGACCGAGTCGAACTCCGCGCGGAGCGGCTGGTGGCAGTCGCTCTCGGACCTCGCGAGCGGGCGGCTACCAGTGTCGCTGCGCGAGCTCCAGAGCGAGATCGAGGATCGGCTGCGCAAGATTCCGAACCGACTCAACGAGTACGGCTTCGACCCGTTCGGGCTCTCGCCGGACTGGCTGCGCGACACAGCGCTGCCCGGCCTCCTGCTCTACCGCTACTACTTCCGCGTCGAGACGCACGACATCGACCGGCTCCCGGCCGGGCGTGTACTCGTGATCACGAATCACGCGGGCCAGCTGCCGTTCGACGGCATGATGCTCCAGACCGCGCTCCTGATGGAGGCTGAGCCGCCGCGGATCGCGCGCGCGATGGGCGAATACTGGATCCCGCGGCTCCCGATCGTGAGCTTCGCCGCGACGCGCATGGGCGCGATGGTTGGCACGCCGCACAACTGCGCGCAGATGCTCCAGCACGGCGAGTGCGTGGCCGTGTTTCCCGAAGGCGTGCGCGGCATGAACAAGCTGTTCCGCGACCGCTACCGGCTCCAGCGCTTCGGCCTCGGCTTCATGCGCCTCGCACTCGAGACGCACACGCCGATCGCGCCCGTCGCGATCGTCGGCTCCGAGGAGCAGCAGCCCGGCTTCGCGAACCTCGGCGGCCTCGCGAAGCTGCTCGGCATGCCCGCGTTCCCGATCACGCTCGGCTTCCCGTGGCTCGGCCCGCTCGGGCTTCTGCCGATGCGCGTGAAGTACCGGATCTATTTCGGCGAGCCGATCTCGTTCAGCGGGCAGGCCGACGAAGAAGACGCCGCGATCCAGGAGCGCGTCGACGTCGTGAGGCACGCGATCACCCGGATGCTCGAGCGCGGCGTGGCGGAGCGGTCGGGTATCTTCGGGTGATGGCGTCGAGGGTGAGAACGGCGGACGAGCCGGTCCTGATCGAGCTGAATCCGCGCGAGCAGCGCCTCTACGACCGGCTGCGCACGCGTGTGGTGAAGATCGAGGAGCCGGGCCAGGCGTCCGGAATGGCCGACATCCTGCTGCTGCTGCCCGACTTCACCGTGCTGCTCGCGCGCCTCTTGCGCGATCCGCGGGTGCCGCGCCGCTCGAAGCTGATCGCGCTGTTCGGGATCGGCTATGTGCTCTCGCCGATCGACCTGATGCCCGCGCTCCTGCTCGGCCCGCTCGGCCTGCTCGACGACGTCGTCGTGGCGACGGCCGCGCTCTCGCGGCTGCTCAACCACGTCCACCCCGATGTCGTGCGCGCGGCCTGGCCGGGGCAGGGCGACGCGCTCGACGCGATCCAGCGCGCGGCCGCCTGGTGCGAGCGCTTCCTCGGGAACAAGCTGCGCGGGTTCGTGCGCGGGGCGCTGCGGCTGGAGCAGAGATAGGGCGGGAGGGGCGGGGGAGTCCCAGCCTGCCCCAATGTGTCTCAGGTCACGGCAACTCCGCGCCAGATGCCCCGGAACGGCGCACTAAACTGCCCGTTCCGACGCGTCGATGAGTACCCCGGCGGTGGCCGGGGGGTGCGATGCGGGCGATGCGGGCGCGATTCTCGTCGATTGTCGCGGTGTGTGCGCTGGCCGCGGGATCCGCGTGCAGCGGCGGCGGCAGCGGTGGCGGCAACGACACCGGTGCCACCAGCGCGACGGCTGCCTCCGCGGCATTTCCGCAGGGCTTCCTGCCGGTGCGCCGCGCGGTCGCGGGGTGGCGCGGCGACGTGGCGTTCCGGCCGGGTGGCGATCTCTATGCGGTCGACGGGAGCGCCGACGTGACCGCGATTTCGCATAGCGACGGTGCCGTGACCACCTTCTCGCAAGACGTCGACAACGGCAATGCCGTGCTGCGCTCGGTCGTGGTCGGACCGGATGGCAGCGTCTTCGTCGGCGACGATGTCGGCCAGATCTGGAAGATTCCCGCGAGCGGCGGCACCGCGGAACTGTTCGCGGACACGGGAACGGGCGCCGCGATCACGGGGCTCGCGGTCGCGCCGGGCGGCTTCGGCAACCTCGGCGGCTCGCTGATCGCGGCCGCGGGCACGGCCGGAATCGCGACCGTGAGCGCCGACGCGTCTCCCGCGGTGGCGACGCTCGTTCCGAGCGGCAACCGCTATGTCGACGTCGCGTTCTCGGGAACGACGCTGTTCGCGCTCGACGCGACCAGCGACGAGATCGACACGGTCAGCGCGACCGGCACGGTGGCGTCGTTCCAGGGCGGGTTCGCCAACCCGGTGGGAATGGCCGTCGACGACGGGCGCGCGGAGATCTGGGTCGCCGACGCGGGTGTCGACATCCTGCGCGCGCTTCCCGTGGCGGGCGGCGCGCCGAGCGACCGCGCTCCCTACGACTTCGACGCGACCGCTCCGAGCGGCGTCGCCTACGACGGCGCGGGCACGCTCGCATTCGTCACGCGCGGATCGGTGGTGGTCCGCGGCGCGGCGCTCCCGCGCATCGACGCTTCGAACGCGAACTTCGGGCCGAGCCTGGCCGGCCCGACCGTCGGCTACGGCGACCTCGAGCTCGATCGCGACGGCGCGTTCGTGCTGGTCGCGAACAAGACCGTTGATCCGATGGGCAACTTCGTGTTTCGCGTCTCGCGCGACGGCGCCACGTCGACCGTACTCGCCGCGAACATCGGCGCTCCGGGCGAACAGCTGCTCGGCCTCGCGATCGACCCCGCGACGCAGGCGATCTACATCGGAACCGACCAGGGGAACATCTACCGGCGCAGCTCCGACGGAGCGGTCTCGCTGTTCGTCTCCGCTTCGGCGAACGCCGTGCTGGGGCTCGAGCTGGCGCCCGCGGGCTTCGGCTCGTTCGGCGGGTTCCTGATCGCCACGACCGACGCGGGCGAGATCTTCGCGATCGATCCGCAGAGCCCCAACCCGCCCGCACAAATCACGCCGAGCCAGATGCTCACGACCCTGAACGACATCGTGTTCGCGAGCGACGGGACCCTCTACGCCGTTGAGAACGACGGCTCGGCGACGCCGCACCTCCTGACCATCGCGGCGAACGGAACCGTGTCGCGTCTTGCCACTGCGCCGGGCCAGCTCGGGCGTCCCGACGGGATCGAGATCGACGAGGGCGGCAAGCGCCTGCTCGTCACGAGCTTCTTCGCAGTGGGCGGCGACAAGCTGATCGCGGTGGCGCTGTCGAACGCGCGGGTGACTCAGCTCGCGAGCATCGACATCGACAACGGCTTCTTCCCGACCGGCATCGTCTACGACCGGCTCGGGACCGTGATCCTGCGCGGCGGTGGCGACAACTCGACGTCGCTCGACGCCGTCTCCGTGTTCCCCTGATCAGGATCCCGTCGCCGCGGCGAGCCAGTGCGTCTGATTGAGCTGCCCCGCGAACGGATCGCGCGCGGCATCGGTATGCCACTGGTACTCGGTCACCTGCGCCACCGCTTCGGCACGTGCGCCGCCGTACAGGCGTGCGATCACGCCAAGCGCCATGTCGGTGCCCGCGGAGACGCCGGAAGCGGTCACGAACGGGCCGTCCTCGACCCAGCGCGCCTGCTCGATCCAATCGACCTTCTCGCTCTGGCTGCGCGCGAGCTCGAAGAAGATCTTGTTCGACGTCGCGCGCCGGCCGTCGAGCAGCCCCGCGCGCGCGAACAGCGCGGATCCCGAGCACACCGACATCGCCACCTCGGCCGTGCGCGCGCGCGCGCGCAGGAACTCGTGCAGCGCGTCGTTGCCGAGCTGAGCGAGCGTGCCGATCCCGCCCGGCAGGAGCAGCAGGTCCAGCTCGGGGCAGTCGCCGAAGCCCCATCGCGCAACCGTCTCGGGCCCCTGCGCCGAACGCACCGGACCCGCCTGCTGCGCGACCGTCTCGATCCGCAGCTCCGGGCCGAGGCAGCCGAACATCTCGAGCGGTCCGTAGAGGTCGAGCAGCTCGAAGTCGGGATACAGGATGGCACCGAGGGCGCGGACGCGGGCGGGCGTGGTCATGTTCGGCTCCTTCTCGAGAGCGAAGACACCGCGAGGATCGGGAGCGACGCGCGCGTCCGCAATGACGATGATCCCGCGGATCCCGCCATCCTTTCGGTTGGTATCTTTACGTCCGTGACGCCGCAGATCGTGCTCTACAGCCCGCGCGCGATGCCCTTCACGGAGAAGGTGGGGCGCGGATTGCGGGTGAAGAAGCTGCCGTTCGAGCTGGTCGAGCCCAGGAG
The DNA here is from genome assembly GCA_035258825.1 of Myxococcota bacterium. Taxonomy (GTDB): domain Bacteria; phylum Myxococcota_A; class UBA9160; order UBA9160; family SMWR01; genus JAHEJV01. The sequence goes on along the minus strand of DATFWW010000116.1, from coordinate 3,678 downwards.
CCCCGAGGACTACCGACGGCTCTCGCCCGAGACCGGCCTCCTGCCCGTGCTCGAGGTCGACGGCGCTCGGATCCCGGACTCGGCCGCGATCCTCGACTACCTCGACGAGCGCTTCCCCGATCCGCCGCTGCTCTCGCCCGACCCGCGCGCGGCGCGCGAACAGCGGCGGCTCGAACGCTGGATCGACGAGACGTTCCGGTTCTACATCCTGCGCTGGGTCCAGAGGCGCGTCGGCGCGACGGCGCCGCTCAAGGCGCCCCATGAGGGATTTCCGCTCGGCCCCATGGCGCAGCTCGGGATGATCCGCAGCGACGGGACGCTCAGCCCCGAATGGTTCGACACGAGCGACGGCGGCCCGGGTCCGGAGTTCGTGCGCAGGCTGGATGATCTCGCGCATATGCTCGGGGCGCGTCCGTTCTTCTACGCGGATCACCTGAGCCGCGCCGACCTCTCGGTATGCGGGTCGCTCTCGGCGATGTACCGCGATCTCTACCCGGGTGCGCGCGGGTTGCTCGAGGAGCGCAAGACGCTGTTCGACCACGTCGAGCGCGTGCTGGCCGCGACGGGCGGCGCAGAGCCGGTGTGAGCGAGCCGAGGAGGAGACGCCGATGAGAGCGACACTGGAGGGACGAGTGATCGCCGAAAGCGACGAGGTCGTCGAGTGCGCGGGCTACGCGTACTTCCCGTCCTCGGCGGTACGCGCCGAATGGCTGGAGAAGTCGCCGAAGACGGAGTCGGACCACGCGTGCCCGCACGGCGTGCAGTTCTACGACGTCGTGCTGGACGGCGTGCGCCACGCGCGCGTGGCGTGGTGCTACGAGGCGCCGCGGGCCCCCCTCGCACCGGTGGCGGGCCGGTTCGGCTTCTGGCAAGAGGTCGAGCTCTCCTGAGCGCGGCGCGCGCATGAGCCCCGGCGCGGCTGCGGATCGATCCGAGCCCCGCGAGCTGCGCGGCGAGTTCGCAGTGCTCGGCACGCTGTTGCCCTACCTGCGGCCATATTCGCTGCGGATCTCGCTCGCGCTCGCGATGATCCTGCTCGCGAAGCTGTTCCTGCTGCTCGTGCCGGTCGTGCTCAAGCGGATCGTCGACCAGCTCGCATTGAAGCCGAGCCTCGTGCTCGTGCCCGCGGCGCTCCTGCTCTCGTACGGCGCCGCGCGGATCGGCAACACGCTGTTCACCGAGCTCCGGCAGGTGGTGTTCGCGCCCGTGATGGCGCGCGTCTCGAGGCGCGTGACGCTGCGCGTGTTCGAGCATCTCCATTCGCTCTCCCTCGCATTCCATCTCGACCGGCGCACCGGCGGCGTGGCGCGCGACGTCGAGCGCGGCGGCGCCGCGATCGCCGACCTGCTCGACTACACGATCTACTCGATCCTGCCGACTGCGATCGAAGTCGTGCTCGTCACGGCCGTGCTGGTCTGGGCCTACGACTGGGGATTCGCGGCGATCACGCTCGCGACGCTCGCGGGCTATTCGATCTGGACCTTCACCGTGACCGAGTGGCGCACGCGCTACTTCCGCGCAGCGGTCGACGCCGACACGCGCGCGAACGAGCGCGCGGTGGACTCGCTGCTCAACTACGAGACGGTGAAGTACTTCAACAACGAGGCGCACGAGGCGGCACTCTACGACGAGCGCCTGCGCGAGCTCGAGAAGGCGCGCGTGATGGCGCAGAAGACGCTCTCGGTGCTGAACCTCGGCCAGACCGTGGCGGTCTCGATCGGCGTGACGGCGATGATGTGGCGCGCGGCGGCGGGCGTGGTCGCGGGTCGGCTCACGGTGGGCGACCTCGTGCTCGTCAACACCTACACGATCCAGCTCTCGGCGCCGCTGTTCATGCTCGGGATGGTCTACCGAGAGGTCAAGCAGGCGCTCGTGAACATGGAGCGGTTGTTCGGGCTGCTCGACGAGCCGCGCGACGTGCAGGATCGGCCCGGCGCGGTCCGGCTCGCCGTGACGCGCCCGCGGATCCGCTTCGACGCGGTGCGCTTCGGCTACGACCGGCGCCGCGAGATCCTGCACGGCGTCGACTTCGAGATCGAGCCCGGCGGCACGGTGGCGGTGGTAGGCCATTCGGGATCGGGCAAGTCGACGCTCGCGCGGCTCTTGTACCGCTTCTACGACGTCGACGGGGGCGCGATCCGGATCGACGGCCGCGACCTGCGCGAGTTCCGCCAGGACTCGCTGCGCGCGGCGATCGGCATCGTCCCGCAGGACACCGTGCTGTTCAACGACACGATCTACTACAACATCCGCTACGGGCGTCCCGATGCGAGCCGCGACGAGGTGGAGGCCGCCGCGCGCGCGGCTCACATCCACGCGTTCATCCAAACGCTGCCCGACGGCTACGAGACGGAGGTCGGCGAGCGTGGGCTCAAGCTCTCGGGCGGCGAGAAGCAGCGCGTGGCGATCGCGCGCGCGCTGCTGAAGAACCCGGCGATCCTGATCTTCGACGAGGCGACCTCCGCGCTCGATTCGAAGTCGGAGAAGGCGATCCAGGCCGAGCTCGAGCGCATCTCGGTCGGCCGCACGGCCCTCGTGATCGCGCACCGCCTCTCGACCGTGATGAATTCCGACGAGATCCTCGTGATCGACGCGGGCCGGATCGTCGAGCGAGGCACCCACGACGCACTGCTCGCGGCGCGCGGCCTCTACGCGCGGATGTGGCAGCTCCAGCAGGAGGGGCGCGACGAGGGCGCGGGCCGTGTGGTGCAGGTGGCGGCGCGGTGACCTCGCTGCGCCCGCTCGCGCTGGCCCTGGTCGCGGCGGCGCTGTTCGGCGCCGGCGTACCCGCGAGCAAGTTGCTGCTGGCCGATCTGTCGCCGTTCCAGCTCGCGGGTTGTCTCTATCTCGGCGCCGCGTTGGGCGTGGCGCCGGCCGCCGCGCTCTCGGGTGGGTTCCGGCTGCCGCGCGCGCGCGACCGCAACCGCCTGCGGCTGATCGGCGCGATCGCCGCGGGCGGCGTGTGCGGCCCGCTGCTCTTGCTATTCGGCCTGCGGCTCGCGGGCGCGGCGTCGGTCTCGCTCTGGCTCTCGTTCGAGGTCGCGGCGACCGCGCTGATCGGCGTGATCTTCTTCCGGGACCGGATCGGCGCGCGCGGCGCGGCGGGCGCGGCCTGCGCGCTCGCGGGTGTCGCGCTGCTCTCCGCGCGCGAGGGCGCGAGCGGCTTCGCGGCCGGCGGGCTCGTGCTCGCGGCGTGCGCGTGCTGGGGCGTCGACAATCACCTCACCGCACTGATCGACTCGATCTCGCCGAGTCGGACCGCGTTCTGGAAGGGGCTCGCCGCGGGCGCGGTGAACCTCGCGATCGGAGTGCTCCGCGCGCCGCTCTCCGCCGCGCCGGCCACGATCGCCGCTGCCGCCGCGGTCGGAGCGCTCGCCTACGGCGCGAGCATCGCGCTGCTCGTCTCCGCGTCGCAGTCGCTCGGCGCGACGCGTGCACAGAGCGCCTTCGCCAGCGCGCCGTTCTTCGGGGCGCTGTTCGCGATGCTCTTCCTCGGGGAAGCGCTCGCCGCCGCGCACCTCGCGGCGGCGCTGCTGCTGGCCGCCGGCGTCGCGCTCTCGACCCTCGATCGCCACGCCCATATGCACGCACACGCGGCGCAGGAGCACGAGCACGCGCACCGGCACGACGACGGCCATCACGACCACCCGCATCCGGGCGAGCCGCGGTCGCTCTGGC
>DATFWW010000115.1:0-16278 GCA_035258825.1 Myxococcota bacterium | reverse complement strand
CTCGCGCGAGGAGCTCGCGGCGGCGCTCGCGCGCAGCTCGCTCGACCGCGAACGGCCCGCGTTAGTGACGTGGATCGGTGTCTCGATGTACCTGCCCGCGGCGATCGCCTTCGCGACGCTCGCCCGGATCCGCGCAAGCGTGCCGGCCGGTAGCGAGCTGATCTTCGACTACCCGATTCCGCTCGACCAGCTCGATCCCGAGTCGCTCGCGATCGCGCGGATCAAGAACGCCGGACTCGCGCGCACGGCGGAGCCGCGCATCACCACCTACGACCCACCCGACCTCGCGCGCGCGCTCGCCGACCGCGGCTTCGCGCTGATCGGGGATGTCGGCCCGGCCGACCTCGACGCCCGCTACTGCACCGGGCGCCGCGACGGGCTGCGCGGCAATCCGGAGAACCGCATCGCGCACGCGCGCGCGGTGTGACCGGCTCCGCCTACGGTCCCTGAGTGACCGTGCACTGCCCCCCGACGACCGGATCGACGATCACCGCGCCGTTCTCGTCCTTCGAAGTGAGCGTGAGCGTGCCCGCGCCCGCGAGCTCTTCCACGAGCGCGTACGAGTCGCGGTTCAGGTTGCGGCAGTCGAGGCCTACCGAGGTCAGCAGGCCGTTGAAGATCTGGAGCCCGAACGCACCGGCGATCGCCAGCACCTGGCTCTGGAACGTGTCGGTGGCGACCGGCCCCGTGACGAGCTCGACCGCGATCGGCTCCGGAGCCGTGAAGAAGTCGATCGCGACCTGGTTCAGCAGCGTCGCGTGCGAGTCGGTGGTGAGGAACTCGACGCCCGCGATCCCGTTGTGCTGGATGAACGCGAGTAGCTCGGTGCGCTCGACCGGGTATCCCTCGTAGCGGTCGTACGGAAGAGCGTAGAACTGCTGCACCGGCTCCTCGCTCACCACGAGCTTCCACTTCGCGGTCGAGGCGGCGAGGTCGTCGAAGAACTGCGCCTTCTGCACGGGGCCGAGCAGCGTGCGCGCGGGATCGAAGATCGCCTCGAGGCACCCGGGCGGTGGCAGCGGTTGCAGGAAGAGCACGAACGGGAAGCTCGTGCGCACGGAGAGCGGGAGCGTCGGACCGAGGTCGCCGCGGCAGATCGGCGCCGCCGACGCGCTGCGGCACGATCGCTCGTCGAGCAGGAATACCTCCACCTCGCTGCCCCAGCGGAAGCGGCGGTAGAGCGGATCGCCCGCGCACGAGGGGTCGCGGAGCAGTCCGGTCTCGCGGACGGGGTAGTAGTCGAGGAACGCCTGGCGCCCGGCCGCATAACGCGCCGGATCCACGGTTGCCGCGTCGTAGTCGTTCACCACCTCGTGGTCGTCCATCGTCGCGTAGACCGAGGTGGTGGCGAGGAACTCGCGCAGGTTCTCGTAGCCGCGATTCTCGCGGTGCGCGGCGTGGTACTCCGCGAGCGTGGTGGCCGGGCCCTCGCGCCGGAACGGCGAGTCGGCATAGATCGTGTCCCCGTCGAACACCCAGAACGCGCCGCTCTCGAGGCGCGCCGCCTCGAGCACCTCGAAGTCGTTGTACGCCGGTGCGCCGCCGGGTCGCCGGGTGCCGTCGGCGTCGCCGGTGTAGGTGAAGCGCAGGTCCGCCGCCGTTGTGGGGGCAGGCGCGGTGTGGAAGGTGCCGACCTCGCTGAACGAGGTGCCGTCGGCGTCCTCGTGCTTGAACCGGTAGCTGTAGGCCGTTTCGGGTACGAGACCCGTGGCGTCGATCTTGACCGTGAAGTCGTGCGCGGCGGAGACGTGCGGGACGGTCTCCTGGAACGCCTTCTTGCCCCGGAGCTGCGGATTGCTCCAGACCTCCACCTTCACGGCCGCGTCGCGGTCGACCCGCGTCCAGAGGACGGCCGAGGTCGGCGTCAGGTCGCCGCTCGCGACGCCGTCGGTGAACACGGGCGGCCCGGATTGCGCCCGCGCGGCACCCGCGAGTGCGAGCGCGATCCAGAGAATCCATATCGATTCGGTCGCCGCCCCGGTTCGCCTGCGCAGCATGCTCCCTCGCAATATCGCGAGCCGGGCCACCGGCCCCGGTCTCGGATGGTTCGATCGTCTTACCACGCGCGGGGGCCGCTTGAGAAGAGCGTCCCACGGCGCGTTGTAGAAAGTTCCCGGGCTCGCCGCGCGATTCCCCATCGCTGCCGCCATGCCGCGCCGCAGCGTTCCGCGCGCATGGCACACCGTTTGCGATCCGTTGGAACGTGCAAACCGCTGCACCGCATCCGAGGGGATCGCTGCTGCGCGGACTCGCGCTGTTCGCCACAACCGCGTGTATGGCGTGCGTACCCTTCCTGGGCGAGTCGCCGTCGGGCGCCGATGTCCGGCCGCCGATCGAGCAGCTCGTCGATTTGCATTCCGACACCGCGAGACGCGATCTCTTCTACGGCCCGGGCGGACGCGCGAGCGCGCACTCGGATGCTCCGTACCGATTCCTCGCCCGCGAGGAGAAGGGTGTGAGCACGAACTTCGAGGTCGAGGATGCGCGCGGGCGCCGCTGGAACGCGAAGTTCGGCGAAGAGGTGAAGCCGGAGGTCGCGGCGTCGCGCCTGCTCTGGGCGATCGGGTTCCACCAGCCTCCCGTCTACTACGTGCGCAACTGGCAGATCGCGAACGGCCCGGAAGCCGGCGCTCAGCCGGAGGCGCGCTTCCGCCTCGAGGACGGCTGGAACAAGCACGGCGAGTGGAAGTGGCAGGACAACCCGTTCACGGGCACGCGCGAGATGCAGGGCCTCGTCGTGATGATGGCCATGCTCAACAACTGGGATCTCAAGACCTCGAACAACAAGATCTACGAGACGCCGGGCACGCCATCCGAGCGGCGTTATGTCGTGAAGGACCTCGGCGATTCGTTCGGCCACTCCGCGCGCATCTTCCTGGGCACGCTGAACGACACCGAAGACTTCGCCCGCGAGCCCTTCATTCGCCGCGTGAAGCACGACCGCGTCGACCTGTACTTCCGGCCCCTGCTGCTCAACTGGGGTGTCGATCGCGACATCGCTGTGGACGACGTGCTGTGGACCTGCCAGCGCCTGGCCCGGCTCCGCGACCGCCAATGGCGCGACGCGTTCCGCGCCGCGGGCTACAGCGAGGAGGAAGGTGCCCCGTTCATCGACCGCATGCGCGCCAAGGTGAAGGAAGGGCTCGCGCTCGAAGGCGCGCAGACCTGAGGCCGCACGTGTCGCGCGCAGCCGCAGTCTTCGCGGGGGCGATGCTCGCCGCCTCCATTGCGGGCGCGGCCCAGCCGGACCACGCCCAGCGGATCGGCGATCTCGACTTCGTCGAGCAGCTACCCGGCCTCATCGAAGCGTTGTTCCGGGTGCCGCTCGCTGCGCTGCTCGGCGCCACCCTCGCGTTCCGGCCTCGCACCTCGGGCACGCCGCAGCGCAAGGCCGTGGTGATCCAGACCCAGATTCTGCTCTCGATCGTCGGCGCGATCGTGATGCTCGTTGTGGGTCAGAGCCTCGCGCGCGCCTTCGGCATCGTCGGCGTCGCGAGCCTCGTGCGCTATCGCGCGAAGATCCAGGACCCGAAGGACGCGGGCGTGATGCTCGCGTGCCTCGGCATCGGGCTCGCGAGCGGCGTCGGCCTCTACCTGATCGCGGTCTTCGCCACGGCCTTCCTGATCGGCTTCCTGAGGTGGGTGGAATCGCTCGAGCCGGAGCCGGTCGAATACTTCCTGCTCAACGTCGCGGCGCCCGACCCGGAGCGACTCCGGATTCCGCTCGAACGGCTGCTCAAGCAGCGCGGCGCGCGGTTGGAGCTGCGGGCGCTCACGGAGGAGCAGATCTCCTTCGAGGTGGCGCTGCCGCTCGATCAGAGCACAGATGCGCTATCGAGTGCGATCGCGGCGCTGAACCGCGGCCAGGCAACCGCGGTTCAGTGGGAGGAGAAGAAGGGCGACTGACCGGCCGGTGGTCGGATGATGGCGGGGTGATGCGGGTCTGGTGGGCGGTGGCTCTGTGGATCTCGGTCGCGCTGGCGGCACCCGCCCGCGCCGAGGACGCCGCTCCGGCAACGGGCGACGCAGGGCTGCGACAGGTCGATCCCTGGGATCAGGGCGCGGACTACCGGACGATTCGCGCGGGCGAGGGTTTCCGTACCAGCGTGTTCGGGCGCGACTTCGCGATCGAGCCGCGCGACCGGCGATCGACCTCCGCGCTCGATCTGGGCGTGGCTGCGTATTTCGACGGCCCCGACGAAGGCAGCCTGATCCCGTTCGCGTCGCTCTACTTCTGGCGGCGCCCCGATGAGCAGTGGTTCCTGCGCGCCACCGTAGGAGGCCTCTACAACGACGTGATCGCGGCGCGATCGCTCGGCGACAGCCACTTCGAAGGGGTATTCGCGTTCGAGAACAACACAGTTCCGTTCGAGGACAACGCTCAATACGTCGACGGCGAGCGCAACCGCTTCGAGGAGCTGCGCAAGATGTCGGTGCGCGGCGGTCTGGGCGTGGGCTACCGGCGCCAGCTGATCGCCGGGTGGCAGCCGCTCGTATTCGGCGACCGGGTGGATCCGCAGAAGCCCGACGACATGTTCTCGATCTACCTGCTGGCGGAGCCCAGGTTTCTGTACTTCCAGCAGCGAAACGGGCTCTCCAACTTCGAGATCCCCGACAACACGTTCGAGCTCGATGGGCGCCTCGCGATGCGCTGGGATCAGATGGAGCGCAACCTGCTCGACCTCGTCCACAACGGGTTCGCGACGGGATTCGACGCCACGTACGGCTGGCGCGCGAACTGGCACGACTGGGGCATCGACCGCATGGAGCGGGCCGATCGCGGCCGGTACCCGAAGCTGCTGCAGGCCTATGCCGTCGCCGCGACGGGAATTCCGGGACTCGGCGAGCGCCATCGCCTGATCCCATCCGTGCACGCGGGGTGGGGCTGGAACGTCGATCGCTTCTCCGAGGCGCGCGTGGGAGGCGGGCCGAGCGGAAACGAGTACATGTCGCTCGCGTCGCCGACGCTGCCCGGCGCGGGGATCCACGAGTTCACGCCCAAGCATTACGCGATCGCGCTGGCGGAGTACCGCTACGAGCTGCTCTTCTTCACCTATCTCTCCGCGTATGGCGGAGTGGCGTGGCTCGACCGCGAGCGCCTGCAGGTGCCGTTGATCGGATTCACGGGCGGGATCGACAAGCAGAACGACCTCCTCTATCCCGTCGGAGCCCGCCTCACGACGGGCTTCGCGTTCCACTCGCAGCTCCAGCTCGAGTACAACTACAACTTCGACGTGATCCGCGATCGCCACCGCGGAGGCGGCGAGCTCGTACTACACGTCTCGAAATCGTTCTGAGCGGCGCGCCGCGCGCGCGCCAGTAGCATTGCGGCATGAACGACGCAGCGGCGATCCGCTCCGCCATCACCGCCGACGCCGCGGCGATCGCCGAGATCTACAACTGGTACATCGCCCACACGGCGATCACGTTCGAGGTGGAACCGGTGTCGGCCGACGAGATGGCCGCGCGGATCGCGTCCGTGCTCGCGGCGCACGAGTGGCTCGTGCTCGAGCGCGCGGGCGAGCTGCTCGGCTACGCCTACGCGGGACGGTTCCACGCGCGCGCCGCGTACGGGCACGCGACCGAGTCGACGATCTACCTGCGCCACGGGCTCGCGGGGAAGGGGCTCGGCGGGCAGCTCTACGCTGAGCTGATCCGCCGAATCTTCGCGCGGGGATACCGGCACCTGGTCGGGGTGATCGCGCTGCCGAACGAGCCGTCGGTGCGGCTGCACGAGCGGCTCGGGTTCGTGAGGGCGGGGCACCTGGTCCGGATCGGCCGCAAGTTCGGCCGCTGGATCGACGTCGGGAGCTGGCAGCTCGAGAACGCGGGCGATTGAAGGTTTATTCGGCCGCGAGAAGCCTCCCGAGCTTGAGCAGCTGCGGCGTGCCGCCGCCGAGCGCGAGCTCGAGATGGCGCGCATGGAGGAAGTAGCGGTGCAGCGGATATTCCTTGTCGACGCCGACGCCGCCGTGCAGGTGGGTCGCGGCGTGTACCACGCGCTTGGCGCCCTCGGCGCACCAGAACTTCGCCACGGCGACCTGCTTCGCCGCGTCGAGGCCCGCCGAGATGCGCCATGCCGCCTGCCAGCTCGTGAGCCGGATCGCCTCGGTGTCGATGAACGCGTCCGCCGCGCGGTGGCCGACCGCCTGGAACATCGCGATCGGCTGATCGAACTGCTTGCGCGTCTTGATGTACTCCGAGGTCAGGTCGAGTGCCGCCTCGCACGCGCCGAGCGAGATCATGCACAGCGCCGCGGTCGCGCGCAGCTCGAGCCATGCGCGCACCTTCGCGCCCTGGCCGACCCCGCCCAGCACGGCGCCCGCACCGACGCCGACACCGGAGAGCGTCATCAGCGATTCGGGCATCCCGCTCGTGGTGGCCATCGGGTCGAGCTGCACGCCGGCGGCCTTCGGATCGACCAGGAAGAACGTCTCCTGTCCCTCGACCTGGGCGGGAACCAGCGCCAGGTCGGCGAACTCCGCGGCCGGGACGCAGAGCTTCTTGCCCGAGAGCCGGAATCCGTCGCCCTCGGGCGCGGCAGTGCCCGGCGCATCCTCGACGAGCGCGGCGGTGGCGATCCGCTCCCCGCTCGCGAGCCTGGGCAGCCATTCCGCGCGCTGCGCGGTCGTTCCGAACTCGGCGATCGGCAGCGCCGCGAGCACCACGGTCTCGAACAGCGGGATCGGCGCGCTGCGGCGGCCGACCTGCTCGAGGATCGCCGCCACCTCGAGGAACCCGAGCCCGGCGCCGGCGTGCTCCTCCGGCACCGCGATGCCGAGCAGCCCCGCGTCGGCGACCGCGCGCCAGAGCTCGCGATCGAAGCGCGGGGCGCCGGCCTTCTCGATCTCGCGCTGCCGCTCGTGGCTGGCCTTGTCGGCGAGGATCTGCGCCGCGAGGTCGGCGACCGCCTGTTGATCTTCGGAGAGGGAGAAGTCCATGGAGGTCCTTACATGCGCGGAACGCGCGGGAGGCCGAGGCCGAACAGGCCAATCAGGTCGCGCTGGATCTCGTTCGTGCCGCCGCCGAACGTCAGGATCAGGAGACCGCGGTAGAGGATCTCGAGCTGTCCATCGAACACGGCTTCGGGCGACCCGCGCTTCAGGTAGCCGCGCTGGCCGAGGATCTCCATCAGGAGCCGGAAGCTCTCGAGATACCACTCGGTGCCGAACACCTTGGTGGCCGACGCGTCGGCGGGCGAGAGGCTGCCCTTCGTCGCGGTCCACGCCACCTTCCAGTTGATGAGGCGCAGGAACTCCAGGCCCGCGTAGACGCGCGCGAGGTTGATCTGCACCCACTCCTGATCGATCACGCGGCGCCCGTCCGGCAGCTCGGCGCGCTGCGCCCACGCACGCGTCTCGTCGAACGAGCGCTCGAGCACACCCGAAGAGCACAGCGTCACGCGCTCGTGGTTGAGCTGGCCCGTGATCAGTTTCCAGCCCTTGTTCGGCCCGAGCACGATGTTCTTCGCGGGCACGCGCGCGCCGTCGAAGAACACCGCGTTGATGTCGTGCTCGCCCATCAGATGCAGCGGGTCGATCCGGATGCCGGGCGTGTTCTTCATGTCGACGATGATGATCGAGAGGCCGGCGTGCTTGGATGCATTGGGATCGGTGCGCACTGCGAGCCAGCAATAGTCGGCGTCGCTCGCGAGGCTGGTCCAGAGCTTCTGGCCGTTGATCACGTACTCGTCGCCGACGAGGTCCGCGCGCGTGGTGAGTGCGGCGAGGTCGGTGCCGGCGCCGGGCTCGCTGTACCCGATGCAGAAGTGGATCTCGCCCGCGAGGATCTTCGGCAGGAAGAACGCCTTCTGCTCCTCGCTGCCGTGGCGCGCGATGGTCGGGCCGACCGTGTTCGTGGTGAGCATCGGCACGGGCGCACCGCTGCGCATCGATTCGTCGAAGAAGATGAACTGCTCGATCTCCGAGCGGCCCCGACCGCCGTACTGCTTCGGCCAGCCGATCCCGAGCCAGCCGTCGGCGCCCATCTGGCGCACGACCTTGCGGTGGGTCGGGCCGACTCCGTGCTCGGCGGCGAGCGCGGCGCGGACCTCGGGGGTGAGGAGCTTCTGGTAATAGGCCCGGAGCTCTTTGCGCAGGGCCTCCTGCTCCTCTGTATAACCGATGTACATGGGGATCGACCTCGCGGCGGAACGGCTGTGAAACGTGTTCTATTCTCGCGCGTCCGCCAAAATCCGTCGAGCACCCACCGAGGACCGACCCGAATGGCCGCCGCCTCCCAGCCCTACCCGCCGGCCGAGCACATGCTGCGCGACCTGCGCCTCGAGATCTGGCGGCGGGACAACGGAGTCGAGGTGCGCGGGCCCGCGGTACCCGAATTGCACAGCCGGGCCGGCGCAGTCGGGGCGGCGGCGCTCGGCGTCGCCGTGGACGTGATCGGCGGCAACCTCTCGCTGCGCGCCGTGCAACCCGACTGGTGCGTCACCTCCGCGCTGAATCTGCACCTCCTGCGCCCGCTCACGCGCGATTTCGAGGTCACGGGCGCGCCGCTGCGCGCGGGAGCCACCCAGGTGGTGCTCGACGTCGAGGTCTCGGACGGCGATCGCGCCGCAGGTCCCTGCGCGGTCGCGAGCCTGGCCTTCACGCGCATCTCCCGGCGCGCCAACACGATGCCGTTCGTCCAAGCTGCGGCGGAGCGGTTCACGTTCGCCGACGGCGGATCGCGTCTGCGCGCGCCGTTTCTGGCGCAGATCGGCTGTCGCGTGCTCGACGCCGAGACCGGCGCGGTGGAGCTCCCCGTGTCGGACTACGTGCGCAACAGCGTGGGCGCGCTCCAGGGCGGTGCGGTGGTGGCGCTCGTCGACGCCGCCGCCGAGAGCGTGGCCTCCGCGCGCATGGTGGAGGGCACGGCCACCCAGGACCTCCAGCTCCACTTCCTCGCGCTCGGCCGCGTCGGGCCGGTGCGGTCGCGAACGCGCTGGCTCGCCGGCTCCCCGCGCGAGGCGCGCCTGCGCGTGGAGCTCGTGGACGCGGGCCAGGGCGATCGGCTGATGGCGGTCGCCGTGGTCCGGCTCGCGCGCTTCGCCGCCTGAAAAGGCCTACGCTCTTCGCCGCGCGCCCCCCGAGAGGAATCTCCAAGAAATCTCGGTTGCTGGGCTGCACGCCTGCTCAGCGTGTGCACAATCGAGGGATAGCCCTCGCTCGCCCGCCCCATACCAGACGGGCCGAGAGGCGTAACAAAGCGAGGTGTATCGATGACACCTCTGCTGGAATCCATGGTACCTACGTGACGAGGCGCACCGCCGATTCGGCGCGCACCGGAGCCCTCCACGTGTCTCAGGCCGACCGGCTTCCGTTTGTAGATTCGACCAAGCCGCGCACCGGCGACCTCCCGGCCGCTGCGCCCGAGGTGCGCAGATGGCGCGGCGCGCGGCTCGGCATCCGCCTCACGCTCGTGCTGCTGATCGCGACCGGGATCGCTGTGTTCACGGCGTGGGAGATGCGCACGTTCGGATTCGAGGCCTATCTATTCCACAGCGCGGCGCGCGACGCCGGGTTCGAGGTGCGGCCGGGCACCGCGAGCTGGGATCTCCCCGCGCCGTCCGGGCCCTACGACCGCCGCATGGGATACTCGGGACTGCGGCACACCGTCTCGCTGCTCCACGCGCAGGGTTTCGACGTCGTCGCGCAGGCGCGCGCGAACGCCGCGCTCGAGCGCATCACGCGCTTCGGGCTGTTCCCGCCCTATCAGGAGAAGTCGCAGGCGGGCCTGCACATCAGCGACCGCGCGGGCGCGCCGCTGTTCGAGGCCACGCAGCCGACGCGCGCCTACGCGCGGTTCGAGGACATCCCGCCAGTCCTCGTCGCGTCGCTCTTGTACATCGAGAACCGCGAGCTGCTCGACAACGCCACGCCGCGCCGCAACCCCGCGGTGGAGTGGGATCGCCTGCTGCGCGCGATCTGGTCCGCGACCGGATCGGGCGGACCGGGCGGCAGCACGCTCGCCACGCAGATCGAGAAGTTCCGGCACTCTCCGGAGGGCATCACGAGCTCGCCGACCGAGAAGCTGCGCCAGATGCTCTCGGCGAGCCTGCGCGCCTATCACGGCAGCGATCTGACGATGGCCGCGCGCCGCCAGATCGTCGTCGACTACGTGAACGGCGTGCCGCTCTCGGCGGTGCCCAGCGGCGGCGAGGTGATCGGGCTCGGCGACGGGCTCGCCGCGTGGTACGGCGTGCGCGCCGAGGACGTGAACCGGTGGCTCGCGCCGCCGATCGAGCTCGACGACAGCAACCGCGAGCAGATCGCGCGAGCGTACGTGCTCGCGCTCTCGCTGTTCGTCGCGCAGCGGCGCCCGACCACGTTGCTGCTCGAACACCCGGAAGAGCTGATCGCGCAGACGCGCGCCCACCTGCCGCGGCTCGCGCGCGCGGGCGTGATCAGCCCCGAGCTTCGCGACGCCGCGCTCGCGGTGAACTTCGCCCCGGACGGCGCCCCCGAACCGGACAGCGTCGACCACGGGCCCACGCGCCGGATCGCGGGCCCCGTGCGCGCGCGGCTCGCCGCGATGCTCGGCACGCGCGGCTTCTACGACCTCGACCGCCTCGACCTCGGTGTCCATAGCACGCTCGACATCCGCGCCCAGCAGCTGCTCAGCGAGCGCGTCGCGCGCCTCGGCGATCCAGACGTCGCGGCGGCAGCGGGCCTCCTCGGCATGCGGCTGCTCGACCCCGGCTTCACCGACGGCGTGAAGTTCAGCCTGAACGTCTACGAGCGCGGCACCGACGCCCACCGGCTGCGCGCCCAGGTCGACAACTCCGACGGCGCGCTCGACCTCTCCGATGGCGTCAAGCTCGACCTCGGCTCGACCGCCAAGCTGCGCACGCTGGTGACCTATCTCGAGCTGATCAGCCAGGACTACGACCGGCTCGCCCCGATGACGGTCGCGGGCCGCGCCGCGCTCACGCCCGCGCGCTCCGATCGGCTCGGCCGCTGGGTGCAGGAAGAGATGATCGCCCGTCCCGGCGCGACGCTCGCGCAGGTGCTCGACGACGCTCTCGAGCGCCGCTATTCGGCGAGCCCATACGCGGTGTTCTTCACGGGCGGCGGCGAGCACCGGTTCTCCAACTTCGACCGCGCCGACGACGAGCGCCGCCCGAGCGTGCGCGAGGGGTTCCAGCGGTCGGTGAATCTCGTTTTCGTGCGGCTGATGGCCGACGTCCGCGATCACGTGATGGCCGCGCAGCTCGATGCCGACGCGATCCTCGCTGCGCCCTCCGACGATTCGCGCCGCCGCGCGTATCTCTGGCTGTTCGCCCACTCGGAGGGCGGCGTCTTCCTCTCGCAGGCCTACTCGCGGTACGCGTCGCTCGATCCCGATGCAGCGCTCGCGCGGCTCTACGAACACCGCAGGCCGTCGCCGAAGGCGGTCTCCGAGGCGATCCGCGCGATCGATCCCACCGCCGGCGTCGCGCAGTTCCGCGCGCGCCTCGCGGTCGTGCTGCCCGCGGCGCAGCTCACCGACGACCTGGTCGCGAAGCTCTACGCGCAGTCCGAACCGTCGCGCTGGTCGCTACAGGACCGCGGCTACATCGCGAAGGTGCACCCGCTCGAGCTCTGGCTGCTCGCCCATCTCCGCGAGCACCCGAAAGCCACGTTCGCCCAGGTGCTCGACGCGAGCCGCGGCGAGCGGCTC
Organism: Myxococcota bacterium; assembly: GCA_035258825.1. Lineage (GTDB taxonomy): Bacteria > Myxococcota_A > UBA9160 > UBA9160 > SMWR01 > JAHEJV01. The sequence continues at coordinate 4,623 of DATFWW010000115.1, read as the reverse complement.
GACGCCTATCGCTGGCTGTTCCGCCCCGGTCACCGCGGCGCGCAGAACGCCCGGATCCGCACGATGCTCGAGCGCGAGGCGTTCCAGCGCATCCACGCGCAGTGGCAGACCACGGGCTACCCGTTCCCGTCGCTCGTGCCATCGCTGGCCACCGCGCTGGGCACGTCGGCCGATCGGCCGACGGCGCTCGCCGAGCTGATGGGGATCATCGCGAGCGACGGCGTGCGCGTTCCGCTGCGACGGATCGAATCGATGCGCTTCGCCGCCGACACGCCCTACGAGACCTATGTGGCGCCGGCAGCGGCGGCCCCCGCGCGGGTGCTGCGGCCCGAGGTATGCGCGGTGGTGCGGCGCGCGCTCGTGTCCACCGTCGAGGGCGGCACGGCCGCGCGCGCGCGCGGCGCGCTGCGCCACGCCGACGGCACGCTGGCGACGGTCGGCGGCAAGACGGGTACCGGTGACCACCGCTACAAGGTGATGGCGCGCGGGCAGCGCATCATCGAGGAACGTCCGGTCTCGCGCTCGGCGACGTTCGCGTTCCTGATCGACGACCGCTTCTTCGGCGTGCTCACGGCCGTTGTGACGGGACCCGAAGCCGGCCACTACCACTTCACGAGCTCGCTGCCGGTGCAGATCTTCACTGCGCTGATGCCCCAGGCGCTGCCCGTGCTCGAGGCGGGTGCGCCGAGCGCCGCGCCGCAGGTGGCGCTCGCGTCCGAGTAGGCCTGGCTAAGGGGCAACGAGCGCCACCCCACCCCCGCGCCGCGCCTGGAACCGGAACGCGCGGTCGACGCGGTCGACGCGCACCTCGCCAAACCCCGCGCGCTCGAGCCGTGCGCCGAGCGAGTCCGGGTCGACGAGCACCATCGTGTCGCCCCAATGCGCCAGCCGGAACAGCAGACTCGCGAGACTGTCGGACCCGACGAGCCAGGCGCCCGGTGCGAGCACGCGCGCCACCTCGCCGAGCAGCCGGTCCTGGAGCGCTACTGACGGCACGTGGTGCAGCATCGTGCACGACACGGCGCCCGAGAAGCGACCGGCCGGGAAGGGCAGGTCGGTGGCATCGGCCTCGAAGACCTCCACCCGGTCGCTCGCGCGGCGCCGCGCGAGCGACGCGGCAAGCGCCGGATCCTTCTCGACGCAGGTGAGGTGCGGTACGCGCTCGGCCAGCACGTCCGTGGTCAGCCCGGGACCCGGGCCCACCTCGAGCACGTCGCGGCCCAGGTCGATGCCCGCGAGCACCCACGGCATCAGCCGCTCGCGGACCGCGTGGCGCCAGGTGGCCGATCGACAATACCAGCGATGGAAGGTGTTCATGAGGTGACTCTCGTCGATCGCCACACGGCGCTCTTCGCGTATTCTGACAATCGATGTCGAAAATCCGCCAATCGGCGCTACCGGCACCGCCCGTGCCCCGTTCCCTCGCGCGCCCACTCGAGGGCCTCGCGGCCGAGTACGCGCCCGGCGCCGAGATCCCGCGCCATCACCACCCGTTTGCCCAGCTGCTCTACGCGTCGAGCGGCGTGATGACGGTGACCACCGAGCACGGCACCTGGGTGGTGCCGCCCGAGCGCGCAGTCTGGGTGCCGGCGCGCGTCGAGCACTCGATCCGGATGACCGGCCGCGTCTCGATGCGCACGATCTACGTCTCCGAGGCGCTCGGACCGCTCGCGGGCAGCGCGTGCTGCGTGGTGCAGGTGTCGGCGCTGTTGCGCGAGAGCATCCTGCGCGCGGTGGAGTTCGCACAGCCTTATCGCGAAGACGGGCCGGAGGCGCGCGTGGTCGCGGTGATCGCCGACGAGATCCGCGCTGCGCCGAGCGCGCCGCTCCACCTGCCGATGCCGCGCGACGCGCGCGCGCGCCGCGTCGCCGACGCACTGCGCACCAACCCAGGCGACCCGCGCACGCTCGCCGGCTGGGCGCGCGTCGCGGGCGCGTCCGCGCGCACGCTCGAGCGGCTGTTCGAGCGCGAGACCGCGCTCGCGTTCGCGGCCTGGCGCCAGCAGGCGCGCCTGCTGCGCGGGCTCGAGCTGCTCGCGTCGGGCGTTCCGGTGACGCTCGTGGCGCTCGACCTCGGCTACGAGACGCCGAGCGCATTCATCGCGATGTTCCGGCGCGCGCTCGGCACATCGCCGGGGCGCTACTTCCGCCGGCCGCGAGCCGACCGAAGGTCGGCGCGCAGTGAGCGCAAGTTTCGCGCAGCGAGCCACAGGCGAGCGAAGACCATCGGGTGGGCGAGCGAGGATCGAACGGGGGGGTAGGCCAGATCGACCCCGCGAAAGCCCTGTGCTTCCCTTCCCCGGCCATGCTCGATCCGCGCAGCCTCGACGAACGCCGCGACGAGATCGCGCAGAGCGCCCGCAAGCGCGGCGTCGAACTCGATGTCGACGGCGCGGTCGCGGCGCAGCGCGCGGCGGCCGCACTCCAGACCGAGCTCAACGAAGCCAACCGGCTGCGCAACGAGCACCAGGAGGCGGGCAAGCGCAAGCTCTCGCCCGAGCAGCGCGAGGCCCACACCGCGGAGGGTCGCCGCCGCAAGGAGGAGGTCGCCGCACTCGAGGCGAAGCTCGCTGACGCCCGCGCGGCGCTCGATGAACGGCTCCGGGCGTTCCCGAACTTCGTGCATCCCGACATACCGAGCGGAGGCGAGGCAGACTTCCGCGAGCTGCGCCGCGTCGGCACGCCGCGGACCTTCGACTTCGCAACCGCCGATCACGTGGCACTCGGCGCGCAGCTCGGCCTGTTCGACCTCGAGGCCGGCGCGAAGGTGACCGGGCAGAAGTTCTACTTCCTGTCCGGCGAGGCGGTGATCCTCGAGCTCGCGCTGCAGCGCCTCGCGCTCGACCTGCTGCTCGAGGAGGGATTCCGGATCTACACCACGCCCGACCTCGCGAGGCGGCGCATCGTCGATGCGATGGCGTTCAGCCCGCGCGGGCAGGAGACGCAGATCTACTCGATCGAGGGCACCGATCTCGACCTGATCGGCACGGCGGAGATCACGCTCGGCGGCCTCTACGAGGACACCGTCCTCGAAGAGGACGATCTCCCGATCAAGATCGGCGGCGTATCGCATTGCTACCGCACGGAGGCCGGCGCGGCGGGCCGCGAGGGCAAGGGCCTGTACCGCGTGCACCAGTTCACGAAAGTCGAGATGTTCGCGTTCACGCGCCCCGAGGACTCCGAGGCGATGCACGCCGAGCTGCTGCGGATCGAAGAGCGTATGTTCGGGGCGCTGCAGGTTCCCTACCGCGTGATCGACATCGCGGCGGGCGACCTCGGCGCTCCCGCCTACCGCAAGTTCGACATCGAGGCGTGGCTCCCGGGACGCGGCGAGCGCGGCGATTGGGGAGAGGTGACCAGCACCTCGAATTGCACCGACTTCCAGGCGCGCCGCCTCCGGACGCGCTTCCGGCGCAAGGGCAGCAAGAAGAACGAGCTCGTGCACACGCTGAACGGCACCGCGGTGGCGATCGCGCGCGCGCTGATCGCGCTGCTCGAGAACCACCAGCAGGCCGACGGATCGATCGCGATTCCTGAGGCGCTTCGCGCGTACACGGGCTTCGACCGCATTGGACCGCGTTAGCAAGCGCCGCGAAGCGGCGCGCGCAGCGAGCCGCACGCGAGCGAAGACCATCAGATTGGCGAGCGAAGTCGAAGAGGGGCCTCCGCTCTTGCGACGGCTCGAAGGGTGATTCTTGGGTGGTTCCCCCGACGCGCGCCGTCTGATCCTCGGCACGGCCGGCCACATCGACCACGGCAAGACCTCGCTGTGCCACGCGCTCACGGGGGTCGACACGGATCGGCTGCCCGAGGAGAAGGCGCGCGGGATCACGATCGAGCTCGGCTTCGCGCCGCTCGACCTTCCGGACGGCACGCGCCTCGGAGTCGTCGACGTGCCGGGCCACGAAGCGCTCGTGCGCACGATGGTGTCGGGTGCCGCGGGCATCGACCTCCTGCTGCTCGTGGTGGCGGCCGACGAGGGCGTGATGCCCCAGACGCGCGAGCACTTCGCGATCTGCGAGCTGCTCGGCATCACGCGCGCCGTGGTCGCGCTCACGAAGGTCGATCTCGTGGACGACGAGGTCGCCGAGCTCGCGGCCGAGGAGGTGGCGGCACTGCTCTCTCCCACGGTGCTCGCAAAGGCGCCGATCGTGCGCGTGTCGTCGGTCACGGGCGCGGGCCTCGACGCGCTGCGCGCCGCGCTGGGCGCGCTCGCAGCGGCGGCCGAGGCGCGCACGCCGCGAGCCGGTCCGCCGCGGCTGCCCGTCGACCGCTGCTTCGAGATGCGCGGCTTCGGTCCGGTCGTGACGGGCACGCTGATCGGGGGCGCCCTGCGCGTGGGCGACGCCGTCACGCTGCTGCCGGACGATCGGCGCGCGCGCGTGCGCGGGCTCCAGAGCCACGGTGTCGCGGTGGAGGCCGCGCAGCCCGGCACGCGCTGTGCGGTCAATCTCGCGGGGATTCCGCTCGAAGCGCTATCGCGCGGGCTCGTGCTCACGTCGCCGGATGCGCTCGTGCCCGCCACGGCAGTCGACGCGCACGTCGACTGGCTCGCCGAAGCGCCGCCCGTCGAGGAGCCGACCCCGGTGATGCTGCTCGCCGGCACCGCGGAGCGGCTCGCCC
>DATFWW010000114.1:0-29280 GCA_035258825.1 Myxococcota bacterium | reverse complement strand
CGGCGGGCCGTAGTGCCCGCACGCCGAGAAGATGACGCAGAGCGCGGCGCAGAGGGCGACCGATCGGCGCGTCATCGCGCGCTCTCGAGCTCGCGGCGCGCGGCGGCGAGCTCGGCCTCGGCCATATCGAGCGCTTCGATCACGCGCGGCCGCGCGGTGGCGCCAGGCAGCGATCGGCCCTCCAGCGCGCGCTCGAGCGAGAGCAGCTCGCTGGCCGGGGCCGGAAACGCGGGGTGGAACGCGCGCAGGTCCTCGCGCGAGAGCGTGCGGAGGTCGGCGTCCTTCTCCACGCAGTGCGCGACGATCCGCCCGACCGCCTCGTGCGCTTCGCGGAACGCCACACCCTCGCGCACGAGCGCTTCGGCGAGATCCGTCGCGAGCAGCAGCGGGTCGCCGGCGGCCTCGCGCATGCGCGCCTCGTTCACGCGCAGCGTCGCGATCGCTCCGGCCATCACCTGGAGCGAGTCGCGCAGCGTGCGCGCGGTGTCGAAGATCGGCTCCTTGTCCTCCTGGAGATCGCGGTTGTAGGTGAGCGGAAGGCCCTTCAAGACCGTGAGCAGCGCCACGAGGTTGCCGATCGCGCGGCCCGCCTTGCCGCGCACGAGCTCCGGCACGTCGGGGTTCTTCTTCTGCGGCATCAGGCTCGAGCCCGTGGAGTAGGCGTCGGCGAGCTCGATGAAGCCGAACTCCGCGGTGGACCAGAGCACGAGCTCTTCGGCGATTCGCGAGAGGTGCACCTGGGCGATCGCGCTGGCGGCGAGGAACTCGAGCCCCGCGTCGCGCGACGCGACCGCGTCCATGCTGTTGCGCGAAGGTCCCGCGAAGCCCAGCGAACGCGCGGTGGCGCCGCGGTCGAGCGGGAGTGTCGTGCCGGCGAGCGCGCCGGAGCCGAGCGGCGAGAGCGCCATGCGCGTTTCGAGATCGCGGAATCGCTGGGCATCGCGGCCGAACATCTCGACGAACGCGAGCCAGTGATGGGCGAGCCGAACCGGCTGCGCGCGCTGGAGATGGGTGTAGCCCGGCAGCACGGTGTCGAGGTGCTCGCGCGCGCGCGTCAGGAGGACCGACTGGAGCTCGAGCAAGCCCGCGCGCGCCGCGCGCGCGGCGTCGCGCAGGTAGAGCAGCAGGTCGGTGGCGACCTGGTCGTTGCGGCTGCGGCCCGTGTGGAGCCGCGCCGCCGCGGGGCCCGCGCGTTCGCGCAGCCGCGCCTCCACGTTCATGTGGATGTCCTCGAGTGCGGCGTCGAATGGGAATCGGCCAGACTCGATCTCCTCGCCGATTTCGGCGAGCCCGCGCCGCAGCGCGCCGAGGTCCTCCGCGGAGAGCAATCCGACGCAGCCGAGCATCTCGGCGTGGGCCAGCGAGAGGCGCAGGTCGTAGCGCGCGAGCGCGCGATCGAAGTCGATCGAGGCCGAGAAACGCTCGACCGCCGGATCGGTGTCTTCGCGGAAGCGCCCCCCCCAGGGCTTGCGCACTGGCGTGCCCGATTCCTGTGTAGAGGCGCTGCGCTGGCGATCGGAAGCCATGGACCGAATCTCGGTGACGTCCGGTCCGCGCGCAAGCTACGTTCGCGATTCCAGGGGAGAGGGATCCGTGCCGGGTATTGCAGGACGCGGACGGCGCTCGTCGCTCGGCGCCGGAACCGATCGCGTACTCCGCGCGCTCCGGCCGCGGCTGCGCCAGATCGCCTTGGCGTTCCTGGGCGCGGCGTTCGCGGGCGGATTCGCGGCGGCCGCGATGGTGGCGTCACTCGACCGCCAGGTGCGCGCGCGCTTCGAGGGCACCCAGTTCCGCGTTCCGTCCCGGGTCTACAGCGCGCCCGACATCCTCTATCCGGGGCTCGACTGGCGGCGCTTCGGCCTCAAGGATGCGCTCTCGAGGCTCGGGTACCGCGAGGCGTCCTCGAGCCGCGACCTCCCCCCTGGGCAGTACGTCTGGGAGGGGTCGCGGTTGCGCGTGCACCTGCGCGCCTTCGAACACCCGACGCGCCCCGAGCCCGCGCGCGACATCGCGATCTCCCTGAGTGGGAGCACGATCAGCGACATCCGCGAAATCCCGGGCGGCAGCTCGGTCGGCGCGGTGCTGCTCGAGCCCGAGGCACTCGGCGCCTATTACGGCCCGGTGCGCGAACAGCGCGAGCTGGTTCGGCTCGCCGACGTGCCGCATCACCTCGTCGACGCAGTGCTCGCGGTGGAAGACCAGCGGTTCGAGACCCACTCGGGGATCGACTTCCGCCGCATCGCGGGAGCGATGCTCGCCAACCTCCGCGCGGGCCGGGTCGCGCAGGGCGGCAGCACGCTAACGCAGCAGCTCGTGAAGAACTTCTTTCTGACGCCCGAGCGGACGTGGCGCCGCAAGCTGCGCGAAGCATGCATGGCCCTGATCGTGGAGGCCCGTTATGACAAGTCCGAGATCCTCGAGGCCTACCTGAACGAGATCTATCTCGGGCAGCGCGGCGCGACCGCGGTTCACGGCGTCGGGGAGGCGGCCCATCTCTACTTCGGAAAGCCCGTGAGCCGGCTTTCGGTCGCGGAGTCGGGTCTGATCGCCGCGATCATCCAGAGCCCGAACGGAATCTCTCCCTATCGCGATCCCGACCGCGCGCTGAGGCGGCGCAACCTCGTGCTCGAGCTGATGGTGGATCAGGGCCGACTCGATCGGGCGGATTTCGAGCAGGCGCGCGAAGAGCCGCTGCGGCTCGCCATGGTGACGCCCGAGCCCGGCGACGCGCGCTTCTTCCTCGACTTCCTGCACCGGCAGCTCACCGACATCTACACGGGCGAGCAGCTCACCGAGGAGGGCCTGCGGATCTACTCGACGCTCGATCGCCGGCTCCAGCAGATCGCGGCACGAGCGCTCGAAGAGGGTCTGCAGCAGATCGAGAAGCTGCGGCCCAAGCTCGCGAGCACCGACCCCGCGCACCAGCTCCAGGGCTGCCTCGTGGTGATGCGGCCGCAGACGGGCGAGCTGCTCGCGCTGGTCGGCGGGCGCGACTACGGGAAGTCGCAGTTCGACCGCTGCACGCAGGCGCGCCGCCAGCCCGGCAGCGTGTTCAAGCCGTTCGTCTACATCGCGGGTCTCGAGCCGCGCGATGCGCTGCCGACGATCACGCTCGCGTCCTTTCTCGACGATTCGCCGCTCGAGATCAGCACGCCCGCCGGGCCGTGGCGTCCGAAGAACTTCGACGGCCAGTTCCACGACCGCGTCAGCGTGCGCGAGGCAATCGAGCGGTCGCTCAACGTCGCGACGGTGCGGCTCGCCCAGGACGTCGGGCTGCGCAACGTGGTCGACGTCGCCGAGCGGCTCGGCATCGAGAGCCCGCTCCAGGCGGTTCCGAGCCTCGCGCTCGGCACCGCGGAGGTCTCCCCGCTCGAGATTGCGCGCGCCTACGCGACGCTCGCGAGCGGGGGTGTGCGGCCCGAGACGCAGGCGATCGAGGACGTCGTCGACCCGTCGGGCGGAGTGCTCGCGCGCCGCGAGCTGCGCTTCCTGCGCGTGCTCGACCCCGGCACCGCCTACCTCGCCACGTCGCTGCTCGAAGGGGTCGCCGAGCGCGGCACGGCGGCAGGTGTGCGCGCTGGGGGGTTGCGCGGCCCGATCGCGGCGAAGACGGGCACTACGGACGAAGAACGCGATCTCTGGTTCATGGGCTTCACGCCCGACCTCGTCGCCGTGGTGTGGATCGGATTCGACGACCCGCGCAGCGTCGGGCTCGCGGGCGCGACCGGCGCGTTGCCGGTCTGGCGCCGCTTCGTCGAGGAGGAATCCGGCGGTACCGTGCGCGGCGCGTTCCCGCGCCCAGCCGCGCTCGAGCGCGCGGAGATTGCGCCGTCCGGGGCGATCGCGCTCTCTGGTTGCCCCGAGCACCGCACCGAGTACTTCCTGCCCGGTACGTTGCCCACTACGTTCTGCCCCGACGGGAACATGTTTGGGCGCAGGACGGATCGCGTGGATCACGATGAGCGAGGCTTCCTCCGGTGGCTGCGCGATCAATTCTGATCGGAGCCGCAGCCGTCGTGTTCGGGTGCGCGCACGTTCCCACCGCGCCGCCCCCGCCGCACATCTCCGAAATATCGGATGGCGACGACCAGTTTCGCGCGAGCCAACGCCTCGTGATCGAAGGCCTCGATGCCGATGAGAGCGGCGACACGGCCCGCGCGCTCAGCCGGTACGAGCGAGCGCTCCAGATCGACGCGAGCAACCCGTGGGTCTACCTCGCGTTCGCACGGCATTACGTGGAGGAAGGCGATCCTGGACGCGCGCTTTCGCACCTCGACCGCGCCGAGGCACTGCTCGATACGCAAGAACCCGCCTCCCCCGGGGCCAAAGTGCATTGCGACGGATTGCGCGGCGCCGCGCTCGCGCTCGAGGGCAATCTCGCCGAGGCACAGCCGCTGCTCGACTCCGCCGCGCGCAGTGCGCCCGATGTGTGGGGGGATGGGGTGCTTTCGGCGTCCGAGCTGAGGTAGACCGCAAGCCTCGCACAGCGACCGAGGTCGACCGAAGACCATGAGACTGCAAGCCTCGCGCAGCGAGCCGAAGGCGAGCGAAGACCACAAGGACCGACGATGACGCCCAAGCAGACGTTCGCGCTAGGCGCGTTTGGAATCAGCTTGCCGCTCGATCTGCTGACCAAGTGGATCGTCGAGCGGAACCTGTCCTACGCCGATCACGTTCCGGTGATCGAGGGGTTCTTTTACCTCACCCATGTGCGCAATCCGGGTGCAGCATTCGGCTTGTTTGCCGACGGAGATCCGCGGACCCGGCTGTTCGTGTTCCTCGCGGTCTCGATCGCCGCGGTGTTGATCATCCTCTCGTTCTTCCGTCAGCTGGCCCCGGGGGACCGACTCTCTGCGCTCGCACTCGGGCTCATCCTCGGCGGTGCCGTCGGAAACCTGCTCGACCGCATCTTCCGCGGAGAGGTAGTCGACTTCCTCCATTTCAAGCTCTGGCGCGGCTACACCTGGCCCGATTTCAACCTCGCCGACAGCTTCATCGTCGTCGGAGTGGGCCTCCTGATCCTCGAGCTGCTCGCGAGCGAAGGCGAAGATCGGGCCGCGACCGAACCGGAAGAGCCAATGTCATGAAAAAAAGATCCGTCGCGGGGTGATCTGCCTCACGCGACCGATTTTGTTTTCTCCGTCGGAAGGCTGCGCAAGGGCCAAGCTACACCGAAATGTGTTAGTTTTGTAATCTATTCATTTTATTGACACGTTCCCGTTGACATGCTTCGCCAGTCCAAGTAAGTACGAACCGCCGCGTTCGTGCTCGCGGTCTTCTTCGCGAGCCAATCCAATCCAATCGATCGGAACGTGTTCGAGCTCTGGGAGCCCCTCGGGACCGACGATGTGATGGAAACCCCCCTTGCCATGACATCGAGCCGAAGGGAGTGATTGCAGGACTGAGGGGTCGAGGACTCAGTCGATGACGAAGAAGCCGAAGAGCGACTATGCCATTCAGGCCGTCGCCAACGCGCTGCGGTTGCTGCAGGTCTTTCGCGAAGAGGACGAGGTCGGAGTCGCCGAGCTCGCCCGACGACTCGAGCTCCCGAAGAACAACGTGTTCCGGTTGCTAGCGACGATGGAGGAGCTCGGATTCATCGAGCAGAGCTGCGCGTCGGGGCGTTACCGGCTCGGGCTCGCCTGTCACTCACTGGGTCAGGCGTTCACGCGCGCGCGGCCGCTGATCGAGCGCGCGCGGCCGGTGCTCGATCGTCTCCAGACGGAGACGGGCGAGACCGTCCACCTCGCGGTGCGCGATGGATTCGAAGTGGTGCACCTGGAAGCGCGCGCTCCTGCGCGAGAGATCGCGATCGGTGTGCGCACGGGACGCCGAGCGCCGATGCACTGCACGGCTCTAGGCAAGGTGCTGCTCGGATGTTCGCCAGAGCGGATCTGGCGCGAGTTCGACGAACAGGTGGTGAGGCGCGGAAAACTGCCCCAGCGCACCGACCGCAGCATCGACAACCCGATCAAGTTCTTCGAGCACCTGCGCTCCGTGGCGGGACTCGGATACGCTGTCGACATCGGAGAGTTGGAAGACGGGCTCGGTTGCGCCGCGGCGCCCGTTCACGCAGGCGACGGCGAGCTCGTAGCGGCGCTCTCGGTCTCCGCGCCGCTGTTCCGGGTAGGAGAGGAAGCCCTGGTCGGCGACCTGCGCTGCAAGGTGATCGTCGCCGCGGAGCGCCTCTCCGCGTCGCTCGGGTATACCGCGTAGGGCGGGCCGTCCGAGCGCCGGATTCGAGCCGCCCTACAAAAACACCGGTTGAGTCTGGTAAGATCGGCGGCTCCCCGTCTTGACGCGCAATCCGGTGTACCGGTCCCCGCGCGCGAGGTCGCAACGTGATCACGCGTGAGCAGGCGCTGGCCTATCACTCCGAAGGTCGTCCCGGCAAGCTGAAGATCAGCCCCACGAAGCCAACCCAGACCCAGCGCGACCTCTCGCTCGCGTACACCCCTGGGGTCGCAGAGCCCTGTCGCGAGATCGCACGCCAGCCGGACGACGTCTTCCGCTACACGGGGCGCGGCAATCTCGTCGCGGTGGTCACCAACGGCACCGCGGTGCTCGGGCTCGGCAACATCGGGCCGCTCGCGGGCAAGCCCGTGATGGAAGGCAAGGCGGTCCTGTTCAAGCGCTTCGCCGACATCGATGTCTTCGACATCGAGATCGACAGCCAGGACGTCGACGAGGTCGTGCGCACGGTGCAGCTGATCGCGCCGACCTTCGGCGGAATCAACCTCGAGGACATCCGCGCTCCCGAGTGCTTCGAGGTCGAGACGCGGCTGATCGAGACGCTCGACATCCCGGTCTTCCACGACGACCAACACGGCACAGCGATCATCTCGGGAGCGGCGCTGCTCAACGCGGTGCAGCTCACCGATCGCGACATCACCGAGCTCTCGGTGGTGGTAAACGGCGCCGGCGCCGCGGGCATCGCATGCGCGCGCCTCTATCGCGACCTCGGCGTCCCGGCGCGCAACATCACGCTGTGCGACAGCAACGGCGTGATCCACGAGGGGCGCCGCGAGGGAATGAATCCGCACAAGGCGGAGTGGGCGTGGCCGTCGCGGGCGCGCACGCTCGCCGATGCGATGCGCGGCGCCGACTTGTTCGTGGGCCTCTCGCAGGCGGGCCTCGTCTCCGAGGAGATGGTGCGCAGCATGGCCGAGCAGCCGATCATCTTTGCGATGGCCAATCCCGACCCGGAGATCTCGCCGGACGCGGTCCGGCGCGCGCGGACCGACGCGATCGTGGCCACCGGCCGTTCGGATTACCCCAATCAGGTGAACAACGTGCTCGGGTTCCCGTTCATCTTCCGCGGCGCACTCGACGTGCGCGCGCGGAAGATCAACGAGGAGATGAAGCTCGCCGCCGTGCACGCGCTGGCCGAGCTCGCCGTGCGCGGCGAAGCCGTGCCGAAGGTGGTGCGCGACGCCTATCCCGACGACGTGTTCGACTTCGGGCCGAGCTACATCATCCCGAAGCCGTTCGATCCGCGGATTCTGATGTACGTGCCGGTCGCGGTGGCACAGGCCGCGATGGACAGCGGTGTCGCGCGGCTGAAGCTCGACCTCGCGGACTACCGCCGCAGGCTCGAGGAGACGGTCGCGAATCTCTGAGAATGGGGGCGACCGCGACGACATCTCCGCGGTACCGGCTCGACAACCCGCTTGCGCCGGGGCCGCCGGCTGCGAGCGGCCCGACCGAGACCGGTCCCTACGCGCAGGCGCTCGAGCTCGGCCTCGACCTGCTCGAGCGTCCGAAGCGCGGCGGCGGACCCGATCGGGTCCGGACGCAGCACGCGAAGCAGCGGATGACCGTGTTCGAGCGGATCCGCGTGCTCTCCGATCGCGAACCCAATCTCACGTTCCAGAACTGGGGCCCGAGCTTCGACGGGGCATCGATCGTCACGGGCATCCTCGATATCGGCGGCCGCGACATCGCGGTCTACGGCCACGACTTCACGCTGCGCGCGGGCTCGATGGACGCCACCAACGGCGCCAAGCTCGCGCGTCTGATCTACATGGCCGCGGACCGCGGCATCCCGCTGATCGGCATGAACGACTCGGCTGGTGCGTTCGTGCCGGCGGGCGTCGGCGGCCTCGACGGATACAGCGAGGCGTTCACCGCGCTGCGCAAGATCAGCGGCCGCGTGCCGAGCATCAGTCTGATGTTCGGCTACAACGCGGGCGGCGGCGCCTACCTCCCGCGCCAGGGTTCGTTCGTGATCCAGGCCGGCGGCACGTTCATCGGGCTGACCGGGCCGGGCGTGGTGAGGAGCGTGCTCGGCGAGGACGTCTCCGCGGAAGACCTCGGCGGCCCGGGCGTGCACGGCTTGAATGGCGTCGCCGATCTCACCACCGACGACGAGCTCGGCGCGCTGCGCACCGCGATCCGGCTGCTCGGCTATCTGCCCAACCACAACGCCGAGCTCGCGCCGTTCCGCCCCACCTCCGACCCGATCGACCGCTTCACGATCGAGGAGGACATCCTGTTCCGCCGCACGTTCCACCAGCCGGCCGGGATGAACTCGCCGCTCGACATCACGCTGTTCATGCAGCAGATCTGCGACCACGGCGAGTATTTCGAGTTGCAGCCCGCGCGCGCGCGCAACCTGATCACCGCGTTCGGCCGGATCGGCGGCCACGTGGTGGGGATCGTGGCAAACAACTCGGCCGTGGCGTCGGGCCAGATCGACATCGGCGCCGCGCGCAAGGGCACGCGCTTCATCCGCTTCTGCAATCTCTACAACATCCCGCTGATCTTCCTCGAGGACACCACGGGCTTCCTGCCCGGACGCGAGCAGGAGGCGGGCGGCATCATCCTCGAGGGACGGCGCCTGCTCGACTCGATCATCGACGTGCGCGTGCCGTCGATGACGCTGATCATCCGCAACGCGTTCGGCGGGGCCTACGCGAGCTTCAACTCGCACTTCGTGGGTGCCGACCTGGTGTTCACGATGCCGATGGCGCGGATCGCCGTGATGGGGCCGGCGGGCAAGGACTTCGTCTACAAGGACGAGATCCGCGCGCTCGACTTCGATCACCGAAAGGCGATCGCGCAGGGGAAGTCGAAGGCGGAGGCCGACGCCGCGCGCGACGCGGGTCTCGCCGCGCTCACGTTGCGCTACGAGGCCGAGCTGATGAACCCCAAGGAGGCGCTCGCGCTGGGCTCCGTGTCGCGCGTGGTGATGCCGGGCACGAGCAGGCGCGTGCTCGCCCAGAACCTGAACTTCCTGATGCGCACCTACACGCCGGGACCGATGACCGGCCCGCAGCGGGAGTTCGAATAGATGCGGGACCGCGATCTCGCGCGGCGCGCCTACGCCGACAGCGACTCCGCCTGGGTGCGCTCGTTCGACCCCGCGCCGGTCAAGTGTCTCGTGGTGTGCCGCGGCCCGGTGCGGCTCGAGGCGTTCGAGATCTTCGACGCGATCGGCGTGCGCGAGTACGGGATGCTGCTCTCGGAGAAGGACTCCGTCACCTATCCGCGCTGCCTCGCACCCGAGCTACGCGGGTTCCGCTTCCCCGCCAACGTCCACCGCGTGCCCGACTACATGGGCGTCGGGCAGGCGGAGAAGCAGCAGCGCATCCGCGAGATCGTGGACATCGCGGTGGCGCACGCCTACACGCACATCTTCGCGGGCTACGGGTTCATGGCCGAAGACGCTGCGTTCATCGAGGCGATCGAGCGGGCCGGCATCGGATTCATGGGGCCGTCGTCGCGCGTCGTGCGCCAGGCGGGCGCGAAGGACGAGGCGAAGAAGCTCGCGCGCTCGCTCGGCAACTCGGTGATCCCGGGCATCGACACGGTGAGCGCGCGCGCCCTCCTGCACCGAGCGAAGGACCGCAGCGGGATGGAGGCCCTCGCTGCCGAGCATCGCCTGCCGTTCCGCTTCGACCGCGCGCGCGAGCTCGAAGACAATGCCGAGGCACTGCTCCAGGCCGGCTACCACCAGCTCGTGGAGCTCGTGGCGATCGAGGAGCTCCAGGCCCAGGCCGAGTTCGAATGCCGCGCGATCTGGCGCGAGTACCCGCGCCACCGGATCCGCTTCAAGCACATCGGCGGCGGTGGCGGGAAGGGACAGCGCGTCGTGGCACGGCCGGAGCAGGTGTCGGCCGCGGTGATGGACGTGCTCGCGGAGTCGAAGGTGCTGCCGCCGGGCTCGAATCGGAACTTCCTGATCGAGCTGAACCTGGAGAGCACCCGGCACAACGAGATCCAGCTGATCGGCAACGGGCGTTGGTGCGTCTCGCTGGGTGGCCGCGACTGCTCGGTGCAGATGCACGAGCAGAAGCTGGTCGAGGTGTCGCTCACGCGCGAACTGCTCGACGCCGAGATCGCGCTCGCAAGCGGCAAGACGCGCGAGGTCCTCGAGGGCGACCGCGGCACGCTCGAGCGCATGGAGAACGAGGGTGCGCGCTTCGGCGAGGCGGTCGGGCTCGACAGCGTCTCCACGTTCGAGTGCATCGTCGAGGGCTTCAACCACTTCTTCATGGAGATGAACACGCGGATCCAGGTGGAGCACGGCGTGACCGAGCTAGCCTACCGCCTCAAGTTCACCAACCCCGGCGATTCGGAGGACTTCTTCTACGTCGACGAGCTGATCGAGGCGATGGCGCTGCTCGCGCTGCACGGCGCGCGCCTGCCCGCGCCCGAGCGCGTCCCGCGCGCGGTGTCGGGCGTTGAGGTGCGGATCAACGCCACCAACCAGGCGCTCCAGCCGCACGCGGGCGGGTTGATCCGCGGCTGGTCGAAGCCGATCCCGGGCGAGATCCGCTTCGATCAGGGCATCGGCGCGCGCAACCCCGATACGGGCTCGTTCATCTACTACGCGCTCGCAGGCGCCTACGATTCGAACGTCGCGCTGCTGCTCACCGACGGCGACAACCGCCGGCACAACTACGAGCGCATGGCCGAGGTGCTGCGCTGCATGGATCTGCGCGGCGACGACCTCCAGACCAACGCGCCCGTCCACTACGGCCTGATCAACTGGTTCCTCGGCAAGGGCCCGATGGCCGAGCCGGACACCCGCTTCATGCCGTCGTACCTCGCCGCGGTCGGCGCGCTTGCGCAGCTCGCGCGCGACGTCGACCTCGAGCTCGCGGCCGCCGATCTCGCGCACGCGCTGCCCGACGACGAGGCGCGAGCTTTGTTCGCGAGGAAGGAGACGCTGCTCCTGCGCCCGATCCAGCGCCTGCTCGCGAACGCGCACGTGCTCGGCGGGTTCATCGGGCGGTTCGACGGAGTGCTGTGGACGACGCGCAAGCCGTCCGGCGCGCAGCGAGCCGAAGGCGAGCGAAGATCGGTCGCGGGCGAGCCGTCCGGCGCGCAGCGAGCCGAAGGCGAGCGAAGATCGGTCGGGTGGGACGAGCCCGTGTTCGCCGACAACCCGATCCGCTTCCTGCGCGAGCTCTACCACTACCTCCAGATGGAGGAGAACCCGGATACGCCGCCGGCCGAGAAGATCTGGGAGGACGACGCCGCGATCCTCGGCGCGGCCGAGGAGTTCTACGCCGAGGTCGCGCGTCGCACCTCCGCGCGCGGAGCCGATCTCGACACACTGTTCGCGGGCCCGCGCGACCACCGCCTTGCTGCGGACGACGCGCTGTGGAACGAGTGCGGTGCGGCGCACCGCGGGCACCAGCTCGGGCTCGACCTGCTGCTCCTGATCCCGCGCCTCGGCGTCCGTTCGGGCTTCTCCGAGGTCACCGTCGACGAGACGCTCAAGGTGGTGTTCCCGGCGCGCTTCCTCGATGCGGACAAGGCATCGGAGTGCATCAAGGCGCTCGCGCCGCCGCCGGCCGCGAGCGCCGACGAAATCGTCACACCGATGGGTGGCGCCTACTACAGCCGCGAGGCCCCCCACTTGCCCCCGATGGTGGAGGTCGGAGACCACTTCGAGGCCGGGCAGCCGCTGTTCATCATCGAGGTGATGAAGATGTTCAACAAGGTGCTCGCGCCGTTCGCGGGCACAGTGGTCGAGGACCTGATGGCGGGCCGCGACGGAACGGTGGTGGCGAAAGGACAGAGGATCTTCGCGATCGAGCCGGACGTGCGCGTGGAGCCCGAGAGCGCATCGGCTCGCGCCGCGCGTGTGCGGGCGGCGACCCTTGCACTGTTGAGTTAGCCGCCGCGGCCGGTGTTTTCCTGCGGTCGATGGCTCGCGGCTGAGTCGGCCTCCGGGGAAGCCCCGGCCGCCCGCGACGGCGATGTCCGTGACGAGAAGGACCCATGCGCGGGGAACCCCACACCGTGGGGATCCGATTTGAGCGGAGAGCTATTCGAAGGCCGCCTCAGCGTGGGATGTGAGGGTCCACTGTAGACGAGCCGCGAGACGCGGCTCGGACGGACGGGTAGCATCCGCGGGCGATGGACCCGATCCCGTTCTCCGGCAGCCCGCTCGACCGCGAGTGCCTGCGCCGCCGCGACCGCGAGTGGCTCGACGCGCGCCTCGCGGACTCCGCGAGCCGATTTCTTCCGGTGTGGCAGGCAAAACCGCTGCTCAAGCGCGATCCGCGCGAGCGAGCAGGCCCACAAAGTGGTCCGACGCGCAGCGAGCCGCACGCGAGCGGAGGCGGGCCCCTGCGAAGACTGGCGTGGGCCAAGCGCGAGTTCTTCGAGGACCTCGAGACGCCCGAGCCGGTATTCCTCGGCAGCGACGACGGAGTGGCGCACTTCGCGATCGACGTGTCGGCGGCCGAGAAGCCCGAGGTAGCGTTCGGGATTGCGGACGTCGCGTCGTTCGACGACCTGCGTGCCGCAGTCGCGCTGCTTCCCGCGGCCGACGCCGCGATCGCGGCACACGCGCGCACGCTGCTCGACTGGCACGCGCGCCACCGCCACTGCGCCGCGTGCGGCGGGCACACGCGCAGTGTGCTCGGCGGAGCGAACCGGGTGTGCTTCGACTGTCAGGCCGAGCACTTCCCGCGCACCGATCCGGTGGCGATCGCAGTCGTCGTGCGCGGCGATCAGTGCCTGCTCGGGCGCGGCCCGGGCTGGCCCGCGAAGCTGTTCTCGGCGCTCGCGGGCTTCGTCGAGGCCGGCGAGAGTCTGGAGGATGCGGTGCGGCGCGAGGTGTTCGAAGAGGCGGGCGTGCGCGTGGGCGAGGTGACCTACCTCGCGTCGCAGCCGTGGCCGTTCCCGTCTTCGCTGATGCTCGGCTGCGTCGGACAGGCCGAGAGCGAGAAGATCGCGATCGATCCCGCAGAGCTCGACGAGGCGCGCTGGTTCTCGCGCGCGGCGCTGCGCGCGGCGCTGCAAGCTTCGCGCAGCGAGCCGAAGGCGAGCGAAGACCAGCGGTTGGGCCAGCGCCACGACCTCGCCGTGCCCCCGCCGTTGGCGATCGCGCATCACCTGATCCGCGCGTGGGTCGAGTCGGACGCCGGCGGCTGATGACCGCGCACTGGAATCAGCCCGGCGGGCCGTTTCGCGCGGCGATCCATCCGAATGTCGCCGGCCGCGAACGCGAGCTCCGTGCGATGGCCGACGCCGTGCGGCGCCTGGTCCGGATCACCACGAACAACGCGGGAGACGCCGCGTGGACCGCGGACGCGGCGGCGCGGATCGCCTCGATCGCCGACGCGCTCGAGCCCGCGCTGCCCGCGAGGCCCCCGCCGCGCTACGGCGGCATGCGCCCGCCCGAGGAGCCCCACGACATCTTTCCGTACGACGTGATGCTCGGCCTGTACAACCCGATCGCGCTGCCGATCGAGATGGAGTGGCAGCCGCCACGCGCGGTCGGCCGCGCCACATTCGACACACCCTACGAGGGTCCGCCCGGCTGCGTGCACGGCGCCGTGATCGCCGCCGCGTTCGATCAGGTGATCAACATCGCGAACATCCACTCGGGCACGGCGGGCCCCACGCGCACGCTCGCGGTGGAGTACAAGCGGCCGACCCCGCTCGGCGCTCCGCTCGACTTCGAAGCCTGGGTGGATTCCGTCGACGGCCGCAAGGTGGCGAGCCGCGCGATCGTGCGGCACGGCGGAGAGGTCACCGCCGAGGCGCAGGGCCTGTTCATCCTGGTCGGCCACGAGCGCGTGATGCGGCTATCGGAGTGATCACTCCGCGCGGCGCGCGGGAAGCATCGGCGTCTCGCGGCGCGGCGCGAACAGATAGGCGACGCCCACGCCGATCAGGTAGAGGATCACCATCGGCACGCCGAGCAGGCACTGGCTCACCCAGTCGGGCGACGGCGTGAGGATCGCCGCGGCGATGAAGATCACCAGGATCGCATAGCCCGTTCCGCGCCAGAGCGTCGGCGCATCGACGATTCCCGCGAGCGTGAGCAGGAACACGAACACCGGCAGCTCGAACGCGACGCCGAACGCGAGGAACATGCTCGTGGTGAGCTTGAACACCTCGTGCATCGTCCAGGCCGACTTGACCCAATCGCTGTCGTAGCTCGTGAAGAACGCGAACATCACGGGCAGGATCTGCGTGTACCCGAACAACGCGCCGCCCGCGAAGAGCAGACTCGAAACGACCACGAACGGGACGATCGCGCGCCTCTCGTTCGGGTAGAGCCCCGGTGCGACGAACGCCCACACCTGCCAGAACACGATGGGCAGCGCGAAGATGAAGCCCGCGAGCAGGGCGCACTTGATGTACGAGAAGAAGATCTCGGAGGGAGCGATCGCCTGGAGCGGCTGTCCTTTGCCGAGCGCGCGCACGGCGGGCGCGAGCAACAGCCGGAAGATCTGCTCCTTGAAGTTCCAGGCGGCCGCCGTGCCGATCACCCAGGCGAGCAGGCTCCGGATGATCCGCGTGCGCAGTTCGTCGAGGTGTTCGGTGAGCGGGAGGCGCGTCTCATCCATCGCGGGTGGGATCGGCGGGCGGAGCGGTCGGCACAGTCGGTGCGGCCGCGCTGCTCGGCGTGGCCGGAGGCGCGGGCTGCGCGGCGGGCGGGGTGGCTCGTGCCGTGAGTGCCGGCGCCGAGAGGTCGGCGTCGTCGGTGGCGCTCATGAACTCGCGCCGCATGTCGTTCGACGCGCGCCGGAACTCGGCCAGGCTGCGCCCGAGCGAGCGCGCGAGCTCGGGCAGCCGCTTGGGGCCGAGCACGACGAGCCCGATCACGAAGATCACCATGAGCTCGGGCATGCCGATACCGAACATGCGGGGGAGCGTAGCCCGCGCGCGCGCGAAGACGAACGGAGGCGCTAACCGGCCTGGGCGGCCTCTCCGGCCCCCGCCAGCACCGTGATGTCGACGTCCTCGGCGCTCGACTCGACGAGCGCCGCGAACTCCTTGGCGAGGTTCGGGTCGAACTGGACCCCCGCGAAGCGCCGGAACTCGCCGAGCACCACCTCGCGGCGCAGCGCGCGGCGGTAGGGGCGGTCGCAGCTCATCGCGTCGAACGCGTCGGCGACCGCAACGATCCGCGCGTTGATCGGGATGTCCAGGCCCGAGAGCCCATCGGGGTAGCCCGTGCCGTCCCACCACTCGTGGTGGTGCTGGATCGCGAGTGTGAGGTCCGATTGCAGCAGCAGCGGCCGCACGAGCCTCGCGCCGATCACCGGGTGCTGCTCCATGATCTTGCGCTCGCTCGGATCGAGCGCTCCCTCGCGCAGCAGGAGCTCGCCCGGAATGCCGACCTTGCCGAGGTCGTGCAGGAATGCGGCGATCCGCACCTGCTCCTGCTCCTTGCCGAACACGCCGACGCGCTCGGCGAGCAGCCCCGCGTAGAACGACACGCGGCGCGCATGCCCGCGCATGAAATCGCCCTTGGTCTCGATCGTCTCGGCGAGCACCTCCAGGAAGTCGATCGTGCGCAGCTCCTCGGCCTCTGCACGCGCCGCGCGCTCGTCGCCGCGCCCGGCGAGCAGGTCGGAGAGCCGGCCGCGGAGCTTCTGGCTCCGCTCCACCTCGTGCACGATCGCCGCCGCGTCCTGCTCGCGCCCGACCACAGCGCCGAGCTCCTCGAGGAACGATCGCAGCCCTCCGCGCGCCCGCCGCCGCGCCGCGGCGCGCGCGATCGCCGCTCCCACCTTCACCACGTCGAACGGCTTCTCGAGGTAGTCGCAGATGCCGATCCGAACCGACTCGGCGGCGCTCTCGACCGTGGCGCAGCCCGTGATCACCACGATCTCGGTGTCGGGGAACTCCTCGTGCACGCGGCGGACGAGGTCCTGCCCGTTCATCCCCTGCATGTTGAGATCGACCGTCACGATCTCGACGCGCTCCCGGCGGAGGATCGCGAGTGCGTCGAGCGCGCTGGATGCCGTGAGGACGCGGTGCAAGGGGGAGAGGATCATGCGCAGCGACTCGCGCGGGCCGCGCTCGTCGTCGACGACGAGGATCGTCTCCCGGGTGCGTTCGACCATGTCGGCTCTCCGCAGGGTGGCAGCGGCCCGGGGACCGCAAATTGCGTGCCGAATGCGCGACTAACCGGTAACCCCGGGCCGAACTCCCGGACCCATCTCGCAAAATCGATGACGCCGCGAAAGGCGGCGGCGCGCGCCCGGCGCGCGCCGCGCGTCCGAACTCTGACAGCTGGCGTCAATTGACTGTCGCGCTGCGCCTCAATGCGCGAGCCGCGCCAGTCGCGCGGGCGCTGAGGCCAGGATGCCGCTCGCCTCCATCAGGTCGGCTGTGTCGAATCCCTCGGTGAACCGCGGGTAGGCGCTCCGGATCGGCTCCAGGTCCGGCGCCGAGCGCGCGATGGCCATCGCCGCGCGCAGCTCGAGCGACAGGGCGTCCTGTGCGCGCGCCACAACGAGCGCGCGCGCGAGCTCGCGGTGGCCCTCCTCCGCGGCGCCGCGCCGCAACAGCAGGAGCCCGAGCACGCGGTGCGCCTCGGCGAGCAGCGCGCAGTCGTCGGGCAGGCTCGAGAGTCGTACACCCTCGCGCGCGGCGTCGACCGCTGCGCCGAGCGAATCGACGCGCGCGAGCGCCTGGGCGAGCTGGATGTGGTTGAGGCCGAGGCCGAGCGCGGTGCCGAGCGCGCGGCGGATCTCGAGCTCTGCGCGCGAGTCTTCGAGCGCGGCGTGCGGCCGGCCGCCGCGCAGCCGCACCTCGCTGCGAATCCCGAGCGCGGCGGCCTCGAACAGGCCGTAGCCGAATCGCGACGCGCGCGCGAGGTTCGCCTCGGCGAGCTCGAGCGCGCGATCGTCCTCGCCGCACCAGAGGTGCACATAGGCGATCAGCGAATCGGTGACGCCCTCGTTGTAGGGCTCGCCGAGTGCTCGCGAGACCGCGATCGCTCGCTTCGCCTCGCGGCGCGCGCGATCCGGCATGCCGAGCAGCCACGCGCTGCGCGCAATCGTGGCGTTCACGAGCGAGAGCGCGTCGACGCCCGGCGTGCGCGCGGCGCTCGCGGGGCGCGCCGAGTCGATGTGGTCGCGCGCACGCGCGGCGGCCGCGAGTGCCTCCTTGTGGCGGCCCATGAAGCTCGCGATCTGGGCGCGGGCACCCTCGGCGAGCGCCTCGAGATGCCGGTCGCCGCACGCCGCCGCGACCTCGGAGAGCTCCGACGCCATCTCGAGCGCGTGCCCGTCGCACAGCATCGCGCTGTGCACCTGGAGCTCGGAGAGTCCGCCGAACACGGATGGCGTCGGCGCGTGTGCGCGGCACAGCGCGTGCGCGCGCGCGAACGTCCGCTCCACCTCGGGTGCGGCGCGCCCGCGCGTGGCGAGCAGTGCTCGGCCGAGCTTGAGCAGCAGGCGCAGCTCGCGCTCGTCGCGCTCGCGCAAGCCAGGCATCCGCTCCGCGATCGCGAGTGCGCGCTCGAGGTGCCGGATCGCCTCCACGTTCGCGGCCGTCTCGAGCGCGCGGTCGGCGGCGCTCTCCCACGCCTCCGCGGCGCGCTCGTCCATCGCGGCGCACTCGAAATGGTGCGCGAGGACCTCGGGATTGCGCGCGCTCCACTCGCGATAGGCGGACTCGATCGCCGCGGCCGCCTGCGCGTGCAGCGCCGCGCGGCGCCGCGGTGGAATCGACTCGTAGGCGGCGTCGCGGATCAGGGCGTGGCGGAACTCGTATTGCGACCCGGGCGGAAGACCGACGCCCGCGATCAGCTGTCGCTCCTCGAGCTGGTGGAGCGCCTCGTCGAGCTCCGCATCCTCGCCGACGAGCGCGCGCAGGAGATCGCTCCCGAACGCACGCCCGAGCACCGACGCGATCTGCGCGATCCGCTTCTCGTCGCCGAGCCGGTCGAGCCGCGCCATCAGCGAATCGTGCAGCGAGGCGGGGATCGCTTCATCCTCGGGTCCCGCTTCGCGCGCATGACGCGCGAGCTCGCCTGCGAACAGCGGATTGCCCTCGGCGCGCGCCACGATCGCGTCGATCGCCGCTGCCGCGACGTGGCCCGCGCCGAAGTGCTCGGCGATCCGGCGCGTCTGATCGGCGTCGAGCGGGCCTAGCTGGATCTCGATCGCGTTGTCTTGCTGGGGCGTGGCGAAATCGAATTCGGGCCGCATCGTGCAGATCAGGACCGCGCGCACCTCCGAGCGAACCGCGTGCGCCAGCTGGATCATCTCCAGCGTGGAGGGGTCGGCCCAGTGCAGATCCTCGACCACGAACACGATCGGCTCGATCTCCGACGCGCGTTTCGTGACGGCGAAGATCGCGGCGTGGGTGGCGTCGCGCTCCGCCTTGGGATTGTGCGAGGGTTCGCCGAGGGCACGGACCGCGAGCAACCGCTCGAGCGGCGCCATCAGATCGGGCCGCTCGATGTGGAGCTCGGCGAGCTCCGCGCGCAGCCGTTCGCGGCGCCTGGACGTCGAGGTGTCGGCCTCGATGCCCGCGGCTTGCGCGAGATTCTGGCTGTACGGATAGAGCGGAGTGTTCACCGTGTACGGCGTGCACTGGGTCTGCAGCCAGCGGTGCGGCTCCTCCGCGATACGCGCGTGCACCTCCTGGATCAGGCGCGATTTGCCGATGCCGCTCTCCCCGCGCACCACCACGAGCTGACCTTCTCCCGCGCGGGCCAGGTGGAAGCGCGCAACGATCTGCTCGATCTCGCGCTCGCGGCCGACGAAGGGTGCGAGCGGGCCGCGCCGCGCACCCGCTTCCTTATGGCTCCACACCTCGAAGCAGTGGATCGGCGCCGCGATGCCCGGAACCGCCGCGGCGCCGCTCGGGACCCAGCCCTCGGACGTGCCGACCCGGCGCCGGAGGTCGGCGCTCGCGAGCACCTGCCCGGCGCTCGCGCGCTCGGCCAGCGCGATCGCCGTGTCGACCGTGGGGCCATACGCGAAGGCCTCGGTCTCGTCTTCCGGGACCTCGACGATCGCTGGGCCGGTATGGATCCCGATCCGCACCGCGAAGGGCGCGGCGAGCCGCGACTGCCATTCGCGCTCGAGCAGCAGGATCGCCTCCTGGATCTCGAGTGCGGCGGTCACGGCGCGCGTCGGCGCGTCCTCGCGCGCCACCGGAAAGCCGAATAGCGCGAGCTGCTCTCGACCGAGCCGCTGGACCACGCGGCCTCCGTGGCGCTCGAGCACCCTGCGGATCGCGACGCGTTCGGCGGACAGGATCTCCCGGAGCTCCTCGGGCGTGAGTCCCGGCGCGAACTCGCTCGAGTCGCTGCGCGTGACGAACATCACCGTGATCCGGCGCTGCTCGGGCTCGAGCGCGCGGTCGGGTGGCCGCTCGGGTGCCGCGAGCGGCTCCGGCGCCTGCAACATTCCGAGCATCACGCGCGCCGACGACGGACGCCGCGCGGGATCGGGCTCGAGCGCGCACAGGATCGCCCGCTCGAGTTGCGGGTCGACGTCGGGCACGCGGCGCGAGGGCGGCTCGGGAGGGCTCGCCGACCGCTCGCCCGCGAGCAGCTCGTAGAGCAGCACGCCGAGCGAATAGAGGTCGGTCTGCGCAGACAGCGCACCTCCCGAGCGCTGCTCGGGCGCCATGTAGGCGGGCGTTCCGGCCGGCAGCGCGAGTGCGTCCGCAGCCTCGCCGCCCGTGGCGATCCCGAAATCGGTGATGCACACGTGTCCCGTGGCGTCCATCAGCAGATTGGCCGGCTTCAGATCGCGATGGAGCACGCCCGACGCGTGCGCCTCGGTGAGACCACCGAGCAGCTCGCGCGCGATCGCGAGCACGCGGCCCGGCGCCAGCCGCCCCACGCGCAGGAGCAGCGTGGCGAGATTCTCGCCGTCGACGAGCTCCATCGTGAGGAAGCACTCGTGGCCGGCCTCCTCGAAGTCGTACACGCGGCACACCGCGGGGTGGGTGACCTGGCGCGCGAGTCGCACCTCGCGCGCGAGCTGCTCGCGGCGCGCCGGAGAGCTCGTGCGCAACACCTTGAGCGCGACCGTCTGGCCGAGGCGCTCGTCGACCGCGCGGTACACGACACCCATGCTGCCGCGGCCCAGCTGCGCCACGATGCGGTAGCGGCCCGCGAACAGCGCGCCGGGCGCGAGCGGCTCGTGCGGCGGCGCGTCGGGCTCGATCGATGCGGGATCCACGTCGTAGGAGAGCAGCTCCTCCACCTCCGCGCGCAGCGCGGGGTCGCCGCGACAAGCGCCGCCGAGATAGTCCGCCCGCTCGGCGAGCGGCAGCTCGCATGCGGCGAGGAAGATCTCGCTCGCAGCGGCGTATCGCGCGCTCACGTCGACTCGGGTTTGTCGGCACAGCGCGCGAGCTCGCGCCGCAGCCAAGCCGACGCCACGCGCCAGTCGCGCTCCGCGGTGCGCAGCGACGTGCCGAGGTGCGCTGCGCACTCCGCCATCGTCATGCCCGCGAACACGCGCAGCTCCACGAGCTGGGCATGGCGCGGCTCGAGCCCGGCGAGCCGCTGCAGGCACGCGTTCAGGTCGAGGATCTCGCCGAGATCGATCTCGCCGCCGAGCAGCGCGGCCGCGCTTTCGTCGAGCGTCAGGCTCTGTTTCCCGCCCCCGCGCTTGGCCGCGCGCTTCTTCTCGGCGTGCTGGAGCAGCAGGCGTCGCATCGCGATCGCGGCGATCGCCATGAAGTGGCTGCGCCCTCCCCACTCGACGCAGCGCTGATCCACGAGTCGTTCGAACGCCTCGTGGACCAGGGCGGTCGGCTGGAGCGTGTGGTCCGGGCGCTCACGGCGCAGGTAGTTGCGCGCGAGGCGGCGCAGCTCGTCGTAGACGAGCGGAACCAGCGCGTCGAGCTCGACGCGGCCGACCGGGCCGCGCAGCACCTCGTTGATCCGCGCGCGCGTGTCGGCCGAGTTCATGCGGCCTCCGGAGCGCTCATCTTGGCACAGCGGTGGAATGCACCCCAGGGACGTCCGTGCCCCTGCGATGAGGCATGGCGGGACTTCGCGGCGATCCCGACGTAGGGCGGGACCAGGAGGCCTGCGTAGGTGAGCACGCATGAGCAGACGCCGCGAACTCCGGGCGTCCCGGACACCGGACAGCGCCTCCAGCCCTCGGTCGCGCAACTCGAGGCGAAGGTTGCGCACGAGCTCAGCAACTTGCTGAACGTGGTCGCCGCGTGCGGCGACCGGCTCGCGGGCTCACCCGAGGTGACGGCGGCCGCGCGGCTCGACCTGCTCGCCTAGCGGGCCGCGTCGCGCACGCGATCCTGGATGCGCGGCGGCGCGGGATCTCGCTGCGCCGGTGGATCGCGGTGAACCCGACGCTGCACAAACTCGAGGCCGCCGTGCGCCTGCTGCTGTCTCCGCCGGTCGAGGTGTCACTGCAACTCGACCCGGCCGCGGGCAGCGTGCAGATGGCACCGGGCGAGCTCGATCTCGTGACCCTGAACCTCGTGCTCGACGCGCGCGCGCGGCTCGGGGGGTCCGGGCGCATCGCGATCCGCAGCGCGCGCGATGCCGACGCCGACGCAGAGGCGGTCGCGATCGCGGTCGAGGATCTGCCCGGCACCGTCCCGCACTCCCGCACCGCGGTCGAAGCCCAGTTCGGCCTCGCGACCGTGCGGCTGATCGCGTGCGACGCCGCGGGCCAGATCGACGTGCGCCCCGCGTGCGCGGGCGGCAGCCAGGTCAGCCTCCGCCTGCCGGCCAGGCAAGATAACGGGTCCTGAGCCGATCAGGGCGCGGGCAGGTCGACCACGAGCACGCGCTCTTCCGCTTCGCTCGCGCCGAGCGTGAGGCGGCCGCCCTGCGCGCGCACGATCAGCTCCGCGATCAGGAGCTCGATCGAATTCTGCAGCGGCCCGAGCGAGTCGGATCCGCCCGCCGACGGATCGCTGAACCGCAGCAGCACGCGGATACCCGGTCCGTTCGATCCGCTGCCCTCGTGGCGACGCGATGCGACGTAGATGTCGCCGCGCTCTGGCACGATCGCAATCGCCTTGTCGAACAGCGCCTCGAACGCGAGGCGCAGCTGGCCCGCGTCGGCGAGAGCCGCCGGCCGGCTCGAATCGAGCTCCTTGAGGACGAGATGGTGGCGGCTCCGGAAGACCTCGCGCCGCTCCTCGAGCAGCTCGGCGATCATCCCGGACACGTCTACCTTGTCGCGCCGCGGCGCAGCCAGCGAGGTGAGCTGCTCGAGCCGCGCTAGCAGTCCGTGAATCCGGCCGACGTCCTCGCGCACCATCTCGGGGAAGCGGGCGCGGAAGTCAGGATCGTCGAAGCGCTCGGGCAGCAGCTCGGCGAAGGTGCGGATCGTCGCGAGCGGATTGCGCACCTGGTGGATCAGCGCGTTGGCGAGCCGGCGCAGCCCGGGGTCGTCGTCGCGGATCCGCTGGGAGTCCGGGCCGCGGGGCGACTCCCCGTCGGGGCGCGGCTCGCCGAACGCCGCGCCGACGATCGGCTGGGGCAGCGGCGAGTCCGCGGCTTCGACCGCTTCCGCTGGTTCGACGGGCGCGTCTTCCGCGCCGTCCGGGAGCAGCGTGCCCACGATCGAAGCGTCGATCGGTGCGAGCGCGAAACCCTCGAGCACGAGGTCGTCGATGCCGAGCGGGTCGCGCGCCGTGGACGCAAGCGACTGCTCCACCACCGCCTCGAGCTCGCGCAGGTTCCCCGGCCACGGGTACTCGCACAGGAAGGCCATCGCATCGGCGTCGAAGTGGCGCGGCGTCTCGCGGTGCGTGCGCGCCCAGGCCGACGCGACATCGAGCGCGATCGCCTCGATCCGGTGGGTGCGCTCGCGCAGCGGGGGCAGCCGGATCTCGATCGTCCCGAGCGCGCGCGCAAGCTGGGGGTCTAACGCCGGTCCATTCGCGTCGACGGTGGCGAGCCAGCGCAGCGTGGTGGCGCGCACGCCGGGCGGCGGCCCCGCTTCCAGCCAGATCGCGAGCTCGCGCTGCACGCGCGGCAAGAGCGCGCTCACGTCCTCCAGCCACACGCTCTGCGACGCGATGCGAGGATGGGCTCGCCCGAGTGCGAACAGCGCGCTCTCGATCTCGTGCAGCCCGGTGTCGGCCGTGCACGCGACGTGCGCGAGTGCGCCGTCGGCGGTGCCGCCGAAGTGGTGCAGGTAGCGGACCAGCGTGCCGCGGCCCGTTCCGGGTTCGCCCCGCACCAGCACCGACACGCCCGCGAGGCGAGGGTCCAGTGCGCGCAGCAGCTCGGGCAGATCGAGGTCCGCGAGCCAGCGCGAGAAGCGCGACGCGGCCACCTCGCGCCGAGCGCGCTGGGAGAGCGGCGGCCGCTGCGAACCGGCCGGTCGTACCACGCGCGCGAGGTCGTCGGCGCGCGGCGGGTAGGCGAGGAAGTCGACCGAAAGCTGATCGAACTGCGAGAACGCCGCGTCCGCCTCGCCCTTTTCGCCGATCAGCACCCAGTGCGCGTGCCCGAGTCGGGACCGCTGGCGATGGGCGAACTCGAGCTCGGCCTCCCAGTCGCCGGCGAGACCGAGCACCACCACGTCTGCGGCCGGTGCGGCATCGAAGATCGGGTCGGAGGGCCGCCCGATCACCGCGTCCGAGATCCCGGCGAGCCGGACGAGCGCCGCACGGGCGCGGTCCTCCCGGTGAACGATCCAGACGGTGGTAGGCATGAGATTCCGGCGCAAGGTTACAACGAGACGCGAAAGATCTGCGCAATCGGCGTGCCAACCGGCCGGGCGCGGCCGTGCCTGTGCGTGCGCTGGCAGTTACGCGACGAACTGCACGCGCGCGCAGCGCAAAGCGGACGGTTGCGCGCGCGTCCCGGCGGTGTCAACGCCCGCCGCAGCTGGGCAATCGTTTTCCTCTCGCGGGAAATCGGGATCTCTGTCAGATTGGACACTGCGCTCGGGGGATTTCGGGGGGCGAGGCGAGCGCGGGGCAGTGCGACGCCCGGCCTTCGCCGCCGGGCATCGCCCGGAGGGTGCGTGGGAGTGACGATTCCGCCGGTGATCGACCGCGGGCCGCTCGTGCGCCTGCGCAGCGCCACCGACACGCCCTATGACGATGCGATCGCGGCCGCGCGTACCTGTTATTCGCCACGCGTGGTCGCGCCGGGCGAGATCACCGACAAGCAGCGCGACAGCATCGGCCCACTCACGTACGGCGGCGGGCACCACACGGTCTTCCAGCATGCGACGTTCGAGTTCGAGCTGTCAGGCGTCTCGCGCCAGCTCGTGTGGTCGGTGCTGCACGGGTTTCCGTTCTACAACACCGAGCAGCAGAGCCAGCGCTACGTGAAGCTCGGCGCTCCGTCCGCCCACGTGCCGCCCGAGCTCGGCGGCGGCACGCGCGAGCGGTACACGGCGTCGATCGAGCGCGCGTGGGCCGCCTATCGCGCGCTCACCGAGCGACTCGCGCCGATCGCGCGCGAGATCCTCGGCGACCTGTGGCACCTCGATCGCCGCGCCAACCAGGCGTTCGGCAAGAGCCTCGCGCGCGAGGCCGAGAAGAAGGCGATCGAGACCGCGCGCTACGTGATTCCCGTCGCGTGCCACACCGCGATGGTCTACACGATCTCGGGCCTCGTGCTGCACCGGCTGCGGCGGATGGCGCGCGTGGGCGACGTGCCGGGCGAGGCCGCGCGCGTGGTCCGATTGATGGTCGCCGAGGTGGAGAAGCTCGACCCGAGCTTCTTCGCGCGCGTCGGCGACGCGCCGCTCGAACCCCACGCCGTGCTCGAGTCCGTGCTCGCTCCGCCGGGCCTCGGCGACGCGGCGGCGGTCGAGGCGTTCGACAAATCGCTCGACGGGCGCACTTCGCGGCTCGTGGATTGGAGCGCGCGCGCGCCCGAGGTGGTGGCCGACGCGGTGCGCCACGTGTTGGGCCGGGCCGACCTCTCCGACACCGACGCGCTTGCCGCTGCGCTCGACCCGAAGGTCAACCGCTACCGGCTCGAGAACCTCAACGTCTCGACCCACTCGCCCGTGATGCGCGCGCTCGCGCACGCGCACTTCGTGTTCCGCAAGAAGCTCTCCCACACTGCCGACTCGCAGGACCAGCGCCACCGCACCGTGCCGGGGTCGCGGCCGCTGCTCTCGCGCACGGTGCCCGGCCTCCCGGACGTGATCGAACCGGAGCTGATCCGCAGCGACCCCGCGAGCCACCGCCTGTTCGAGGACGCGATCGCAGATCAGTGGCAGGCGCGCGCGGCGCTGCTCGAGCTCGGCGCGAGTCCGGAGATCGCGCTCTACGTGCTGCCGAACGCACTCGCGGTGCGATTCGAGGAGTCGGGCACGCTGCTCGACCTGCTCCACAAGTGGACGATGCGCAGCTGTCTCAACGCGCAGTGGGAGATCTGGCGGGCTTCGATGGACGAGATCGCGCAGGTGCGTGAGATCCATCCGGCGCTGATGGAGCACGTCGGGCCTCCCTGTGTGGTGCGCAACGGCCTCGCGCGCCCGCGCTGCACCGAGGGCACGCACTTCTGCGGCATCCCGGTCTGGCGCAGCTTCCCCGAGGTCGAGCGCAGACTCTGAGCGGGAACTCCGATTCGCGGCGCGCCTCGCACGGCGACCTCGCCGCGGTGACTTCGCTCTGGATCCAGCTCACGGACCACCACGCCGCGCTCGATCCGCACTTCACGCTGCGCCCGGGTGCGGAGGCCGAGGTGCGCCGTCTGCTCGAGGCGCAGCTGCGCGATCCGGACACGGCGATCTTCGTCGCGGGTGGACCCGAGCGGCCCGACGCATTCGCGATCGCCTGCGTGCGTCGCGCACCGCCGATCCATCCGGAGACATGCCGAGCCGAGATCACCGATCTCTACGTCGCGCCGGCGCGCCGACGCCGCGGCTGCGGGCGCGCACTCGCGGATGCCGCGACGCGCTGGGCGATCGAGCGCGGTGCCGAGCGCGTCGAGGTGCACGTGTCGCCGCGCAACTCCGCTGCGCAGGCGTTCTGGCGCGCGCAGGGCTACGGCGCACACATGGAGATACTGAATCGCGGGCTGTCGTCGCCCTGAGCGTTCGACGGAGCAGACTAATCCCAGGCGGCGAGCCATCGGCCGAGGGGAACAGCGGCCGCCGCGGCAATGTACGCTCTCGAGCCGAGGCTCTCGCCGGTCGAGGAGATCGTGTAGATTCGCCCGACCGCGATGTCCCCCCGAACCGAAGAAGAGAACATCCTCCCGCTCGCCCGCGAGCTCAACGAGCGCCTCGCGAAGGCCGCGCCCGAGGTGTTCGAGATGCTGTCGGCGCTCGGTCGCCGGCTCTACTTCCCGAAGGGCATTCTCACCCAGAGCGCCGAGGCGAAGCAGAAGGCGCACAAACTCAACGCCACGATCGGAATCGCGACCGAGCGCGGCGTGCCGATGCACTTGCGCTCGATCGCCTCGCACCTCGTCGACATCTCGCCCGACGAGGCGTTCAACTACGCGCCGCCCGCTGGCCAGCAGAAATTGCGCGAGCGGTGGCGCGACAAGATCATCGCGGAGAACCCGTCGCTGGCCGGGCGGTCGTTCGGGCTGCCGATCGTCACGAGTGCGATCACCCACGGCCTCATGCTCGCGGGAGACCTGTTCGTGGATCCGGGCGACGTCATCGTCCTGCCCGACAAGCTCTGGGGCAACTATCGGCTCACCTACGAAGTGCGGCTCGGCGCGCGGATCCTCACCCACCCCTTCTTCGCCGGCGACGGGTTCGACTGCGCGGCGTTCGCGGGCGCGATCGAGGACGCCGCAGGCGCGCGCGACAAGGTGATCGCGCTGCTCAACTTTCCGAACAACCCGACCGGCTACATGACAACCCAGGCCGAGAACCGGTCGATCGCCGACACGCTGCTGCGGCAGGCCGAGCGCGGTACGCGCGTGATCGCGCTGCTCGACGACGCGTACTTCGGCCTCTTCTATCACCTGGGCCGCGAGTCGGCGACCGAATCGCTGTTCGGGCAGCTCGTGAACCGGCACCCGAATCTGCTCGCGATCCGGCTCGACGGCGCGACCAAGGAGCTGTTCGTCTGGGGCCTGCGCTGCGGCTTCATCACCTTCGGCCCCGGGCGCGCCGCGAGCGCCCCGGAGGTGTGCGAGGTGCTCGAGGCCAAGGTGAAGGGGGCCGTGCGCAGCGCCGTGTCGAACGTCCCCCAGCTCTCGCAATCCCTCGTGGCGAAGGCGCTCGAGTCGCCCGCTTTCTCGCGCGAGCGCGCCGAGAAGACCGACGCGCTGCGGCGCCGCGCGGAGAAGGTCTACGAGGTGGCGAACGCGCCGCGCTTCCGCGAGAGCTGGAAGGTCTATCCCTTCAACAGCGGCTACTTCATGTGCGTGCAGATCGCGGGCGTCGAGGCCGAGCGCGTGCGCCTCCACCTGCTCGACGCGTATGGCATCGGCACGATCGCGACCGGAGGCCACGACCTCCGGATCGCGTTCTCGTGCCTGGAAGTCGGCGAAGTGGAAACGCTGTTCGAGGCGCTCCACCGGGCGGTTCAGGAACTTCGTTCCACCTGACAATCCGCACTCAAGCCGGTAGTGTTGCGCGCCGATTGCCGGAGGCATGCAAGTCGCAGCTCCGGTCGAGAGCCGTGAGAGTCTCTGGCGAGATCCCCGCTCCCCGTGGGGTCACACTAAAAACACTAAAAAGACGCGAGACTGTCGCGGCGGCTCTAGAAATCGTCTACAGAAACGCGAGCAGAGTCCAGAACCGACTGGCGCGATCCACCCCCAGGTTCCGCCCACAAGCCCGAACCGAGGAAGCAAGTCGCCGATGTCGCACCAGCCGATTGGGCCCGAAGCTCGCCACCGCCTCGCTCGCCCTCGACGAATCTGGCCACGGACTCGCGCTGTCCTGTTCGCTCCGGCCGCGGCACTCGCGATCGCGGCCGTGGGCCACGCCGATCCCGCACCCAAACGCGGCTCCTTCCCGGCGGCGCCGCTCTCCGCGCTCGCCGTCGCTCCCTCGGGCGTGCAGATCGGCACGCCGCGCCCGCCCCAGTGGCGCGTCAGCGAGGGCGTGATCACGCGCGGCCGCACCCTGTCGCAGATGCTGCGCAGCGACGGGGCCACGCCGCAATCCGTCCACCAGATCGCGCTCGCGCTCAAGGGCCGGTTCAACTTCCGCAAGGCGATGCCCGGCCACAGCTATCGGCTGATCCTGGACGGCAAGGGAAACGTCCAGGAGTTCCGCTACCACGTCTCGCCGCTCCAGAGCTTCACCGTCAAGCGCGTGCAGGGCGAGCTGGTCGCGTCGACCGAGGAGGGCGACCTCGATGGGCGCTCGACGCGGATCGCCGGCGTGATCACCTCCACCCTGTATCAGGCGATCACGAATCTCGGCGAAGACGGGTCGCTCGCGCGCGATTTCGCCGACATATTCGCGTGGGACGTCGATTTCGAACGCGAGCTCCGCCCGGGCGACAACTTCCAGATCCTCTACGAGCGGCTGTACCGCGCGGTGGGCGGCCGGGAGACCTACGTGCGGCCGGGCCGGATCCTCGCCGCGCGCTTCCAGGGTGAGAGCGGCGACTACACGGCCGTCTATTTCGAGGCGCGCGGCGGAAACGGCAGCTACTACCGGCCCGACGGATCGTCGGTCGAAGGCGAGTTCCTGATGGCGCCGCTGCGCCACGCGCGGATCACCTCGGACTTCAGCGCCGCGCGCCGCCATCCCATCCTGAAGATCACCCGACCGCACCACGGGATCGATTACGCGGCCTCGATCGGCACGCCTGTGTGGGCCGTTGCCGACGGCGTGGTCATCCAGCGGAGCTGGGCTGGCGGCAACGGGAACCTCGTGCAGATCCGGCACGAGAACGGCTACGTCTCCTCGTACGCGCACCTCTCGCGCTATGCCGACGGCCTGCGCGTAGGCGATCGGGTCGAGCAGAAGCAGGTGATCGGCTACGTCGGTCAGACCGGGCTCGCCACTGGCCCGCACGTCTGCTTCCGGATCCAGCGCAACGGGAAGTACGTCGACCCGGCGGGGCTGCGGATGTCCACGGGTCTGCCGATCGCGAAGGCGCAGGTGCCCGCGTTCCGCGCGATGCGCGACGCGCGGCTCGCCGAGCTCGCGGGCCAGCGCCGGATCG
>DATFWW010000113.1:0-7102 GCA_035258825.1 Myxococcota bacterium | reverse complement strand
CCGCGCGGGGATCCGCAGCGAGAACCAGCTCGAGAGCATGGTCTCGCGCGAGGCGAGCTTCCTGCTCAACAACTGGGTGTTCATCGCGATCCTGATGGTGGTGTTCTGGGGCACGCTGTTCCCGGTGTTCTCCGAGGCGCTGACCGGCAACCGCATCACGGTGGGGCCGGTGTTCTTCAACACGATGAACGGCCCGCTCGCGCTGCTGCTTCTGTTCCTGACCGGGGTCGGCCCGCTCGTGGCGTGGCGGCGCGCGTCGGTCGCGAACCTGCGGCGCCAGTTCGTGTGGCCGGTGGCGTGCGGGCTGCTCACCGCGGTCGCGCTCGCCGGCGCGCTCGGCGCGCGGCTCACCTTCTACTCGATCACCGCCTGGAGCCTCGCGGCGTTCGTGATCGGCACGATCGTCCAGGAGTACACGCGCGCGGTGCGCGCCCGCACGCGCAAGGGTGGAGAGAACGCGCTGCAGGCGCTCGCGGCGCTCCTGCGCAAGAACCAGCAGCGCTACGGCGGCTACATCGTGCACCTCGGCGTCGTGCTGATCCTGATCGGGATCACCGGCGCGGCCCTCAACGAGGAGAAGCTCGAGAACGTGAAGCCGGGCGGGAGCTTCTCGATCGGCGACAAGCGGCTCGACTACCTGACCGCCAACGCGCTGCCCGCACAGCACTACGGCGGCGCGGTGGCGCGCCTCGCGCTCTACCGCGGCGACGAGCCGCTCGCCGTGATGGCGCCCGAGAAGCGCATGTACTGGCTCGAGCAGCAGCCCGCGTCGATCCCGTCGGTGTACTCGACGTTGCACGAGGACCTCTACGTGATCCTCACCGCGATCGAGCACGACGGCTCCGCGACGTTCAAGGTCTATCGCAACCCGCTCGTGAACTGGATCTGGATCGGCGGCGCCGTGTTCGTGCTCGGCACGCTCGCCGTGATGTGGCCGCATCCGGAGCGGCGATGACGGCGCGGGCGGCGCGCACGCCGTGCCTCGTGCTCGCGCTGTTCGCCGCCTTGGCCGCATCCGCGCAGCCGGGAGATCCCCACGCGGGCCGATCTCCCGCGCCCGACGTGCCGGCCGGATCCGCGGTCGTCGCGGGCCGCCTCGTGCACGCGACGCGGCCGGAAGCGGTCGCCAACGCCGACGTGCTGCTCTACGCGCTGTCCGCGGACGGCAGCGCGGGCCTGCGGCCGGGCCGCACCGACGCGTCGGGGCACTTCCGCTTCGAGGGCGTCTCCAATGCCCCCGACGTCATGTACCTCGTCGGCGCGCGGCCGGGCGAGATCCCGTTCGGCACGCGGTTCCGCTTCAAGGCGGGAGAGCGCGAGCACAGCGTGGAGCTCGCGATCTCCGATCCGATCGCGGACACCAGCCGCGGCGCCGCGGCCGACCTCGAGGTCCGCGTCGAGCGAGGCTGCACGCACCTGCGCGTGAGCCAGCACCACCGCATCGTCAATCGCGGCGACCGCGTCGTGTTCGTGCCCGAACCGAAGCGCGCGGGCGCAAAGCCCCTGTTCGAGGTGGAGCTGCCCGCAGAGGCCGACGGCTTCGAGGCGATCTCGGGCGGCGACGGGATCGAGCGCGACGGACGGCGCGTGCGATTCTGGGGTCCGCTCTATCCGGGCGAGCAGACGATCGAGTTCGGCTACGGGCTGCCGCTCGCCACGTCGGCGATCGCGATCGGGTTTCCGTCCGGCGCTCCGGCCGTCTCGGTGCTCGCGCCGAAGGGCGTGGTCGCGGTCACCTCCGACGCGCTGCGCGCCGCTCCGGAGCGGGCGGTCGACGAGCAGCGCTATGCGGCGCTGCACGGCGCTCCGATCGCCGCGGGAGGATCGCTCGCGCTCGCGGTGACACCGGCGGCTCGGGCGGCGTCGCCGCTGCGCACGCCGCGCGCGGAGCTGTGGCTCGAGCTCGACGACGCCGCGCTCGAGGTGGAGGAGCGGATCGAGGTGGTCGCGGACGGCGATGGCGCGCCGCTCACGTCGGCCGCCGTGCCGCTGCTCTGCGTGCCGGTGCCCGCTGGCGCCGGCGAGCTGCGCTTCTCGTCGGAGACGGTCGCGGCGGGGCTGCGCCGCGATCCGTCCGGCGACCTCGCGATCCACGGCCCGCTGCCGCACGGCAGCTCGCAGCTCGCGATCTCCTACCGGATGCCCGCCACGAGTGAGGGCGCATCGCTCGCGAAGAGCTTCGACCGCGCGCTGCCGCTGCTCTCGGTGCTGGTCGCCGACAACGGCGTGATCGCGGAGACCACACGCCTGCACCGCCGCAGCAGCGCGCGCGTCGGCGATCGCGACTATCTCCACCTCGAGGCGTTCTCGGTCGAGCCGGGCGAGTCGATCGATGTCGGGCTGCGACGCACGCCGCCGGCCGCTCGGGGCGGACGCGCAGCGCCGGCGGGCTTCGCGCTGATCGCCGGCCTCGCGGCGTTCGGATTCCTGCTCGGCCCCCTCCGCGCGCGTCCGGGGCAAGGTGCGCGCGGCGAGCCGAGCGCGAGCGACGGCCATGAAGGCGAGCGCGGCGATGACCATTCGCTCGAGCGCGACGCGATCGTGCGCTCGCTCGAAGCGCTCGACGAGGACCTCGAGACCGGAAAGCTCTCTCGGGACGACCACGCCGCGATGCGCGCGTCGCTGCGCGCGCGCGCGGCCACCCTGCTGCTCGCCCCTCGAATCCATCCGAGGGGCGCGCCCGAGCCTCCCCGACCCGCGCCGAACTTCTGCTCCGCGTGCGGCGCGGCCGTGCGTCCGACCGATGCGTTCTGTTCGCAGTGTGGGAAGAAGCTCGGGGCGTGAACGTGAGCGGAGCCGCGATCGCCGCGCGCGGGGTCGCGAAGCGCTTCGCGGGCGCCGCCGCGCTCGAAGGCGTCGACCTCGACCTCGCCGCGGGTGCGAGCCTCGCCGTGGTCGGGCCGAACGGCGCCGGCAAGTCGACGCTCCTGCGGCTCCTGGCGGGGCTCGCGCGCCCGAGCGCCGGGCGGATCGAGATCGACGGCCGGCCCCCGACCCACCGCCGCGCCCGCGCGGCGCTCGGCTACCTCGGGCACGCGACACTGCTCTCGCCGGGCCTCACCGTGCGCGAGAACCTGGTGTTCGCAGCGCGCCTGTACCGCGTTCCCTCGCCGCGCGAGCGGGCGGGCGACCTGCTGGCGGCCGAGGGCCTCGAACCGCTCGCCGACCGGCGCGCGGGTGCGCTCTCGCGCGGGCAGGCGCAACGCGTCGCGATCGCGCGCGCGCTGATCCACGCGCCCGCGCTCGTGCTGCTCGACGAGCCGTTCACGGGGCTCGACCGCGGCGCCGCGCAGCGGCTCGCGGCGCGTCTCGCCGAGCTGCGCGCGCGCGGCCACACCTCGGTGCTCGTGACCCACGGCCTCGAGCACGTGCGCGACCTCGCGGACGAGGCGCTCGTGCTCTCGGCGGGGCGCACCGCCTGGCGCGGCCGACTCGAAGCGCGCGGAGACGACCTCGAGCGCGCGCTGGCGCAGGCGCTCGAGCAGCGCGAGCGCGCCGCGTGAACGTGTTCCTTGCGATCCTCTGGAAGGATCTCGTCACCGAGTGGCGCAGCCGCGACCGCGCGGTGGCGATGGGCCTGTTCGCGATGCTCGTCGTGGCGGTATTCGAGTTCGCGCTGCCGGACGGCGCGGGCGAGCGCTCGCGCGCACTGGCGCCCGCGCTGCTGTGGGTCACCTACGTGTTCGCGGCGCTGCTGGGCCTCGGGCGCGCTTTCGCGCTCGAGCT
This sequence comes from Myxococcota bacterium, assembly GCA_035258825.1. Lineage (GTDB taxonomy): Bacteria > Myxococcota_A > UBA9160 > UBA9160 > SMWR01 > JAHEJV01. The sequence goes on along the minus strand of DATFWW010000113.1, from coordinate 3,376 downwards.
CGAGAACGACGCGCTGGCCGCGCTCGCGCTCGCGCCCGCCGACCGCGGCTGGGTGTTCCTCGGCAAGGCCGCTGCGAATCTGCTGATCCTCGGAGTAGTCCAGGCGCTGGTCGCGGTGGTCTTCGCGCTGTTCTTCGACGCGGACTGGCGTCCGATCGCGCTGCCGCTCGCGGGCGTGGTCCTGCTCGGGTCGCTCGGGCTGTGCAGCGCGGGCACGCTGTTCGGCGCCGTGGCGGTCCGCACGCGATTCCGCGAGGTGATGCTGCCGCTGCTCCTGCTGCCGCTGCTCGTGCCCGTGATCTCGGGCGCCGTGCGTGCGACCGGGGCGCTGTTCGCGGGCGCTCCATCGGTCCCGTTCGAGCCGATCCAGCTCCTGATCGTGACCGACGCGGCGTATCTGATCCTCGGATTCGTCGGGTTCGAATACGTACTCGACGAGTGAAGGGACCCGAAGGCCCGACCCGAGCCGGGCATTCACGCGATCGCCCCAAAACACGGTTGACAATCGTGGGCCCGCGGCAGTAAACACATGAGGCTTGGTGTTGGGCTCGAGTCTCGAGCACGGCACGGTTCACCCCGGCATCGGACCGATGGAGGCGACCGCAACCCCAACCCCCTGAGGGGAAGCGTCTGCCCACTGCGAAAGATTCTTCGCGCCCAGAATCCAGGGCAGCGGCTCGCGGTAGAACCCTTCCCACTTGCGGCGGGTGGCTTCCCCGCTACGGAACCGCCATCCGCGCAGAACGTGCGCAGGGGAGAGACCCAGAGGGTTCCGTCGCCTTCCATTGATGCGATCCCGGGGCGCAGCCGCCGGCTACGGCACGGGCCTTGCGAACCTCCCCCAAAACCGGCCCGGGGTCGGGGTTCGAGACATTTCGACACAAGGGCCCGGGGAGAGGCACCCGAGGCGAGGAATGGCGAGTATGAAGCGAGGTGTCGGGTACTGCGAGAACACCGACTGCGAGGACTACGCCAAGGGCGTCTTCCTCCTGAACCACGGCGACACCTTCTACTGCCCGCGCTGCCGCCAGCTCGGAAAGGTCGAGAAGGAGCGCGGGTTCTATACGGGAAACACGGACATCTTCAAGGAGGTCCGTGTCGAGTACAATTTCGATCCGATCAACAGCGTGTACCGCGAGATCGCGATCGTCCGCGACGAGAGCCTCTGGGGTCGGAACAACGTCTACACGCTGCAATCGCCGCTGATCAAGACGGAGAAGCGAGCCCTCAAGGTGGCCGAAGCGATCCTCGCCAACCTGAACCGCTACCGCGGCCTGCTCAACGGCGACGACATCCCGCGCACCACCGAGATCATCCTCTCGTTCGACGAATCGTTCGACGAGTTCTCGCGCAAGCTCGAGCAGCTCTCGCGCGAATGGGAAGCCAGCGGGCTGCGCGAGGGGCAGCGGTAGATCACTGACCCCGCCAGCGCATCGCGACGTCGATCGCGAGGCCCGCGAGCACGTGGCGCCAGCCCTGACGCTCGTGCACCACGACCGGCTCGGGCAGCTCCGCGAGCGCGTCGGCGAGCGGGCCGCGGAACCAGGGGAACAGCGTGCGCGGCAGCGCGATCGGATCGAACCACGCCACCGCGGGCGTCTCGCGGCTCGAGCGCAGCGCGCCGCCGACCACCGCGCAGCGGTAGACGCGCGCGGTGTGGGGCCGGAACCCCGAGCGGTGATAGTCGCCGACACGCGCCTCCACTTCCACGGCGAGCCCGGTCTCCTCCTCCACCTCGCGGCGCAGCGCCGCCTCGTCGCTCTCCCCCGGGAGCGCGCTGCCGCCCGGCAGCTCCCAGCCGCGCAGCTCCGCGCGCAGTGCGAGCGCGACCCCCTCGCTCCCGACGATCACGGCCTGGAGTACGACGAGCGGCGCGCGCTCGCGGCGCGGCGAGACGAGCCCCCACCAGGCGATCAGCGCATAACTGGGAAGGGCTGCGGCCATCCGCGTCGCCCGACCCATGACTACTCGATGATCTTGGAGAGCGGATACTCGACGATCCCGCGCGCGCCGGCATCGCGCAGCCGCGGCAGCAGCTCCTTGACCTGGCGCTCCTGGATCACGGTGTTCACCGCCACCCATCGGTCGTCGGTCAGCGTCGAGACGGTCGGCTTGCCGAGCGCGGGCAGCACCTCCACGACTGCCGCGAGCTTCGCGCGCGGCACGTTCATCATCAGCCCGACGCGATCGGCCGCCGTGATCGCACCGCGCAGCAGGAGCGCCACGCGGTCGATCACCCCTCGCAGCCGCACATCGGCGTAGCTCGCGCGGTTGGCGATGAAGCGCGGCGTGCTCTCGAGCACGGTGTCGATCACCCGCAGGTTGTTGGCGCGCAGGCTCGAGCCGGTCTCGGTGACGTCCACGATCGCGTCGGCGAGCAGCGGCGGCTTCACCTCGGTGGCACCCCACGAGAACTCGACGAGCGCCGACACGCCGTGCCTGCGCAGGTACTGCTTGGTGAGATTCACGACCTCGGTGGCGATCCGCTTGCCCGCGAGATCGGCGGGGCGATGGATCGCCGCCCCCTCCTTCACCGCCACGACCCAGCGGACCGGGTTGTAGTTGGGCCACGGCGCGCGCAGGTCGGCGACCTCCTTCACACGCGCGCGGTTCTCGAGCGTCCAGTCGATCCCGGTGATCCCCGCATCGAGCACGCCCTGCTGCACGTAGCGCGCCATCTCCTGGGCGCGGATCAGCACGCACTCGAGATCCGGATCGTCGATGTCCGGGTAGTAGGAGCGCTCCCGGATGCGGAGGTCGAATCCGGCCAGCGTGAACAGCTTCTCCGTGGTCGCCTGGAGGCTTCCCTTCGGCAGTCCGAGCCGGAGACGACGCGCCGGCGCGGCCGCTCTTTTCTTCACCCGGGCCATCGAAACCTCGCGGCGGCGCGCGAGCCTACCGGGGGCGCAGCGCGGTCGCCAGACGCTCGCGCAGCCGGGCCAGCTCGGGCCAGTTCGGGCCGCGGCCGAACAGCGGGTCGCGCCGATCGGAGGATTTCGGGACCGCGGCGAGCATGCCGCGCCGGATCATCAGGTCGACCGCGTTGGCGAACGTCACGGGATTGTTCGCCTCGGGCAGTCCGGTCTCCCCGATCAGCTCCGCGCGCTCGAACTGCTCGGCGATCCGCCGCTCGAGCGTCCGGCGCCCGACCGGCTCGGCCTGCTGCTCGGCAGTCGACACCGCGACGAAATAGCTCTCGAGCACCGCGCGCATCTGCTCGGCGAGGAACGCGAGATGCGGCTCACCCGCCTCGGTGGCCCGCAGCTCACCGGCGCTGCACTCGATCCAGCCGCGCGTCTCGAAGTGGGCGAGGAATGCGTCGACGTGCGCGGAGAGCAGCGGGCCGCGCGCGGGGAAGAACTCGCCGTGGAAGATG
>DATFWW010000112.1:0-11591 GCA_035258825.1 Myxococcota bacterium | reverse complement strand
GCGCGACGCGCGCGGCGCGATCAGCGCGCGAAATGACCCGCGCGCAGGAACGCGATCGTCTGCCGCGCGACCTCTGCGTTGCGCATGATGAAGGTGTGCGACACGGGCAGCTCGATCCAGTCGCGCATTCCCGCCAGCTGCGTACTCGCGACGGACACGGTGCCGTCGTTCGCGCCAGCGATCAGCGCCTGGCCCAGCGGATTGATGCTTCCAGTGCCCGCGATCACGCCGACCTCGTAGTCCGCGCGTGGAAGGCGATTGGGCAGACTCGCCGGATTGGTGCCGAGCTGCGCCGCGGTCGGACCCAGCACTGCCTGGAATAGACGCCAATGGCCGGCGATGTCGACGTACTCGCTGCCATGGTTCGGCGGCGCGAGCATCACGACGCGCCCGAGCTGTGGCATCGGATGCTGCGCGAGGTAGGCGCGCACCATCACGCCCCCGAGCGAGTGGGTCACGAAGCTCACGCGGCCCGACCACGCGCAGCAGCGCGAGATCTCGGCGTGGAGAACCTCGACGAGCTCCTCGGGGGTCGCGCGCGTGGAGGGATATTCGAGGTTTTGCACGCGATAGCCCGCCGCTTCGAGCTGTCGCGCGAGCGGGCGCATCACGCGCGCGCTGCGGCCGAGGCCGTGCAGCAACACGACGTCCTCGCGCCCGTCCGCGACCAGCGCCTCCGCGGCCGCGGGGTCGAGCAGCTCGGCAGCGCCGGGGCCGGACGTGCGCCGGCCGACTTCGGCCAGCGCCAAGCCGGCCCCTCCCGCTCCTCCGAGCCACCATGCGGCGGCGGCGAGCGCCAGTGCGCCGCATCGGCCGAGCTGCGCGAGCCGCTTCACGGCGCGCAGTCTAACGGAGGAATAGCGGGAGGGGGATTCGGCTCGCGATCAGATCCCTGGGGCCCGCGCGCTCAGCGGGGCAGGCGCAGGACGAGCGTGGCGCCGATCGTCTCGGCCTCGAGGTTCGCCCACTGAGCCAGCAGCCGGCAGCGCGTCACTTGCGCGCTTCCCGGTGAGCCCATCTTCACGCGCAGCTCACCGGTACGGCTGCGATTCAAACGATCGATGACTTTGGACCAGTCCCTGGGCTTTCGCACGACGAATATCTCCCGCCTAAGAAGTAGGTAAAGAAGTAGGTAGTCCCCGGGTCTTGAATAGCAGACGATGTCCTGAATAGCAGATCTGCGGCGGATACCATAGCGACTTTTGCACCTCCGCTAGTCGGTCGGCGCTTTTTGGCGCGCGATTCGATCCGACCCCGATCGGGTACGGCGCCCCCCGGCTCGGAATCCGAACCAGCCGGCTACGCCGACGCGCTGCCCCGTGCCAGCCACGCGTTAGGGACCATTAAATTCCCGTTAAGTGGCATCTGACGCGCAGTCCCATCATGCCCCATATCTGGGTCTGCCCGTTCCCCGACGGGACTCAGGGGTCTTCCGACCCACTTTCGCTCCAGTAGCGCTGCATCAATTCAACCGACCAGCGCGGTTGACGTACTTCGTCTCGTGGCAGGAATTCCCGCATCACCGGCTTCACGTCGAGCACGGGTGTGCCGTCGACGGCATCGAGCTCGGCAACACGCAGCACGCGGCCTTCGCGCCCGAGGATTCGGACGATCGTGCTTCCGATTCGGTTCGGCCGCGCTCTTCCGCGTTGGGCGAAGATGCCGACGGCGGGCCAATCGCGGTTGTTCCGGGGGTGGCGCGCGCCCGCCACGATCTTCTCCGGATCGACCCGGTCGAAGAAAAACAGTATTTCGGCGTGGGAGAATTGCTCGATCCCTTCGAGGGCATCGGCCGCGAAGCGATCGTCGAGCACGATCTCCGATTCGAGCCCGCCCCAGTCGTCGTCGCGCACCTCCACGCGCGGGGAGCGCACGACCCCGATCGGATCGAGCAGGAACTTCGCCATCGACGCGCGAATCTATCACGCGCGCCGCGGGTCATCGCGTCCGGTGGGCGCTCGCGTACAGCCGCGCGCCCGTTCGGCCGAAGATCTCCTCGGATCCCCGGAGGACCGCACCATGGGCAAGGTCATCGGTCTGCTGCTGGCCGTCGTGGCGATCTGGATCACCGTCGAGGTCTACACGCAGGGACTCGACAACGTGTTTGGCGGGCGGCTCGCTGCGGTTCCCGGCAACGGAGACGGCGGCGCCCCGCGCGGCACCACCACTCAGCGCGTGAAAGCCGCCGTGGGGCGCGCCCAGCAAGAACACGACGAGCGCTACGACAAACTGCTGCCCGAGTAGTCGTCCCGGCGCGCGAGCAGCTCGGCGCGCGCCTGGAGCGCGGCGCTCATCGAGGAAAAGCCCGCGCGCAACCGCGGGCCGAGCAGGAGTTCGACGAGCGGCGCGAGCCACCCCGAGAGCTCGAAATGGGAGACGTAACGCGTGCGCGACGCGCCCGCGGCGATCACCTCGTGCGAGCGCCGGGAGACGAGCGCGCCGAGACGCGACGGCGGCAATCCATAACAGAGCAGCCGCCCGTGCTCGTGCGCGAGGATCCACTCGCGCTGCGGCTGGGCAAAGCGGCCGAACAGACGAACGCGCATCGAGATCGGATCGCCGACGGCGAGCGTCGATGCGCACGAGACCACGAAGGGGTTCCATTCCGGATAGCTGGCGAGGTCGGATACGACCGACCAGACACAGTCGACGGGTGCCTCGATCGAGAGAGTGTGCTCGATCACGAGCGCCACGGTGATGGGGAGAAGTGCCGCGCGGGCTCAGGCCGCGGCGGGCGCCGACTGCGCGCGCAGCAGTCCGACCGCGAGCGCCGTCGAGCCCCGCTCGAGGCCGAGCGCGAAGACCGTGTACGACGAGAGGTCCCCGGCCGAGATCGCCGCGACCAGGCGCGTCGTCGCGAGACCCGCGAACAGGAAGCTCGACGAGAGCAGCGCGGAAGCCACGAGACGCGGACGCAGCGCCGCAGCGAGCGCGAGCGCGCCGACGCCGGCCTGCAGGCCGCCGTACATCGCGCGCAGCTCGACCGTGCCCGTCGCGGTGCTCGCCGCGACGCCTGCGGCTTCGGCGAGATAGCCGGGATGGAAGAAGCAATAGATCCCGTACGGGAGCCAGACGATCGCCGTGAGCGCGAAGAAGATCCGAGCCGCCATGTCCACGCCTCCGCCGCGACGCTAGCGCGCTGCCTGGCCGAAGGTCGCGCCGCCGCCCCGGAGATAGTCGCGCTCATCCGGCGTCGATTCGCGGCCGAGCACCTGGTTGCGGTGGGGGAAGCGCCCGAAGCGCTCGATCAGCGCGAGGTGTCGGCGCGCGAAATCGGTGTAGTACTCGAGCAGCGGCCGCCAGGCCGGCGGGGCCGCGCTGGCGATCTCGGCCGAGAGCCGGACGGACTCGCGCTGCACCTCGATCGATTCGCAGTGCTGGAAGGGAAGGATCAGGAACGCCTGTTCGAGAGGAGCGAGCTGCTCGAGATGACCCGCCGCCAACGCTCCGCGCGCCACCTCGAGCGCCTTCCGATCGAGGGCGAATGCGCGCGCCGTGCCGCGCCAGGTGTTGCGCGAGAACTGATCGAGCAGCACCACGAGCGCGAGCGCAGACGGCGGATCGTCCGCCCAGTGCGCGAGCTCGCCGCGCGCGGCCGCTTCGATCGCGGGCCCGAAACGCTCTCGGATCGCCGCATCGGTCTCCTCCGATGCCCCGAACCAGAAACCCTCGCGTGCTTCGGCGAATGCGGGGTCGCGCACCGCATCGCCGAACCAGTAGTCGAGCACCTCTCGAGGATCCGACCGAGGGGGATCCGCCGCCATGGGCTCAGAGTAGGGGAGCCGGGGGAGAGCGCAGCGCCCCCCGGGCTCCATCCCCCCGGCTCCCTACTCCCGGCCCCCCACCATCCTGTCGAGCCGCGCGCTCAGCGCTTCTACCTGGTATCGGAGTGGTGCGCATTCCAGGATCCGGCGCTCCACCACGCGCACCGCGTTGGCCGCCGCCGAGTGGTTGCGGCCGAGCGCGGCGCCGATCTCGGACAGCGCAGCACCGGTGTATCGGTGGCCGAGGTACATCGCGAGCTGCCTCGGCACGAGCACATCCCGGCGGCGCGAACGCGCGGCGAGCTCGTCCGGGCGCCGTTTGAAGAACGCGGCCACCGTCTCGACCACGTCGCGGATCGCAAGCCGGTGCAGCGAATCCGGGATCGGCGCGAGCTTGCGCAGTGCGACGAGCGTCAGGTCGGGGTCGATCGGCCGCTTCAGCAGCGAAGCCATCGCAACCAGCTGGATCAGCACGCCCTCGAGATCGCGCACGCTGCCGCGCACCGACTCCACGATCAACTCGCGGCACGCGTCGGGCAGTCGCACGCCGCCGTCGGCGGCCTTCTGGCGCAGGATGTCGCGCCGCACGATCGCATCGGGCGCCTCGAGCTCGGCGACCAGGCCTGAGCTGAGCTTCGAGCGCAGGCGCGGGTCGAGGCCCTCGATGTCGCGCGGCAGCCGGTCGGCCGTGAGCACCACGCGCGCTCCCACGTCGAGCAGGTGGCAGAGCGTGTGGAACAGCTCGAGCTGGGTCGCCTTCTTGCGCGCGTCGAGGAACTGGACGTCCTCGATCACGAGCAGCCGGCATCCGTGCCGGAATCGCCGCTTGAACTCGTCGGCGCGGCGAGACTGAAGCGAGTGAGTGAAGTCGTTCGTGAACGCCTCGGCCGAGGCGTAGATCGCCCTCGCCTCGCCGCAGCGGCGCGCCTCGTCCAGGATGGCGCGCGCGAGGTGGGTCTTGCCGTTGCCCGGATCGGCGGCGAGCACGAGTGGATTGAGTGCGCGCTGGGTACTGCGCGCCACAGCCAGCGATGCCTCGCGCGCGAGGGCGTTGCAGCTCCCGACCACGAAGTTGTCGAAGCGATACGGCAGCGACCGCTGAGGATGCGGCGCGGCAGCGGGTGCAGCCGCGCGCACCGGGTCGCCGGATCCGCCCGCGGGCGCATCGCCCGAGCGCGACTCCGGGCGAGGCTCCGGCACGGGGTGCAGCTCTCTGGGCGGAGCGGTGCGCTGCGGCGGTGCGACCACGAGGTCCACTGCGATCGGCCCGCCGGCTTCGAGCGCGGCGCAGCGCTCGATCTCGGGGAGGAAGCGCTCGCGGACCCGATCGCGGTGGAACGCGGTGGGACAGCCGAGCGTGAGGCGGTCGCCCGATTCTCCGCCATTTTGTGCGCCGCTGCGCGCGACGAGCGGCCCGATCCAGGCTTCGAGTGCGAATGGAGGCATCTCGGTCCCGAGACGGCGGACGACGCCATCCCAGAACCTCTGGGGAGGTGAGGTATACATGCCCGATTATGGAGGATTGCGAACGTTTGGGCCGGATTCCCGAATTTTCCCAACCGGACCGGCGCGGGTCGGGAGTAGACCACCGATCGCCTAGAGGCGCAATCTCGGAACGCGAAATCGCCCGACACCGTTTTGTAACGTTCAAACGCGGGCTCACTCCGTCGGAAAAACGGGGGTTGTGGTGCCGAACGCGAACGGATTCCGCACACTTCGGGCCGGTTCGGAGAAAAGGTCGCGAGTTCCTGCCGGCGCGGGATCCGCCGCGCCGTGCGCGAAGTGATCTCGAAAGATCTCTCTTTTTCGCGCTATATCACTTTTTTTGAGTGGAATCTGCGACTCGGAGGAGGAGTCGTCGGCGGGGCGTCAGTGGAGCTGGCGCCGGCCTCCACCCGCGCTCTCGATCTCGAGCCGATGGAACGAGAGCGCACTCGCGAGCCGCGCGTAGCGCTCCGGAACGCCTTCGGCCTCGAGCAGCGCTTGCTTCTCATCGGCGGGAAACGCGAAGGCGTTTGCCACCGCGTTGACGAAGGTCTCGTCGTCGACTCCCGCGAACAACTCGGCGTCGAACGCGTGTGCGCGATCGGGCTGCGCGCGCCGGATCAGCATGCCGACGTCCGCCGCGATCGCGGTGCGCAGCCTCGCCACGCGCGCGCGGTCGGTCTCGGGGTAGGTGTCTTCCAGCCGGACCACGCGCGCGACGCGGTACAACCGCGACTCGCTGCGCGGCTCCTCCGAAACGATGCGCACGCGCTGCTCGCCGAGCAGCACGATGTTGTAGCGGCCGTCCGGCTGGCGATGGGACTCGGTGATCACGCCCGCGCAGCCGACGGGATAGATCGGCGGATCGCCCGGCATCTCGTCGAGGTGCTCGGGCCGCACCGCCACCATTCCGATGCGCCGCTCTCCCTGCAACACGTCGCGCGCGAGCTGGCGGTAGCGCGGCTCGAAGAGATGCAGCGGTGTCTTCACGCGCGGGAACAGCACGACGTTCGAGAGCGGGAAGATCGGCAGCAGCTCGGATTCGCCCATCCGGTCAACTTACCAGACCCCTCTGCGCATCCGGCCGTCGGTTGACGTCTCCGTACGCGGTTGGAAGACTGGCCGCACTTGGATCGCGACACCGCACGAAGACTGATCGAGCGCCTGAACCTCGATGCCGAGCGGCTCGCTCGGCGCTTCGGACTCCGGTACCGCTCGATCACGGCCGAGCGGGCCGGCGTCCGCAGTCGCTACGGCGTCTGCTACGCAGATGGCGCGATCAAGATCCGCCTGCGCCACGCCACCACGGGGCACCCGCTCAAGTACTCGAGCCTCGTGAACACGCTCTGCCACGAGCTCGCGCACCTGCGGCACTTCAATCACGGCCCGCGCTTCCGGGCGTTCTACTTCGAGATCCTCGACCATGCGCGCGCCATGGGGATCTACCGCCCGGGCCGGCCCCAGGCTCCCTCCGCCGCCCGGCCCCCGGCGCCGCAACGGCGCGCGACCGCGCCCGCTCCCGAGCAGCTCAGCCTGTTCGGGTGACCTCCGATCAGGACGTCAGCTGATCGTACTCTTCGAGGGTGTTGGGACCTTCGTCGACCCGCGCGGTGATGGAGTCGCAGGCGATCGCCTTGTCGAGGATCTCCCGCACCAGGCCCTCCACGCTCAGCTCGTCGTACTCGGCCATGGCGTCCTCGAGCGCGGTGTCGGACACCGTGATCTCGAGTGCGAGCTTGATCGTGACTGACATGGACTGGGTCTTCCTCGTTGCCGGTCGGGCGGCCTCCCATGCGGGTACGGCCCCCACTCCGCGATCAGTTCCGTCTGAAACGGCGTGCGAAAGGGCGCGAATCTCGAACCTCTCCGCGGGTTAGGCGCGGGACCACCCGGCTCACGTCGCGCACAGGTACGCTAAGGCCTTGATATTAAAGGGTTTTTTGGCCTTAGTCGCGAAAGGATACACCAGCGCTTCCCATCAGCCAAGGAAATTTGTCGTGTTTTCACGTGTTTTGCTGTCGGCCGTCGGCCTCCGGACCTCCCGCCGCACGTGGAGGACGACCAGTGCGATTGCTCCCACCAGTACGACGCTGAAGATCGCCATCGAAATCCCGTGGAGGTGGCGGTACTGCGCGGCGGCCTCGAGATTGCCCGCGGGACCAAAGGCGAGATCGCGGATCGCCTCGAGGCGGGGGGTCACCCCCAGCTGGGTGACCAGGCAGGCGACCGCCATCGCGAGCGGCAGCCCGACCAGCAGGAGCCCGCGCTCCAGCACCGCAGCAAGCACCGCGAGCAGCACCCCGGCCGCGACCCCATACCAGTGGAGCACGTTGAGGACGGGCCGGACCAGGTGGCCTGCGATTTCGGGGGACGGCAGCACCTGGAAGGCGAGCCGGGCGATCACGAGCGCGAACAACGCCCACGAGCCGACCCACCCGCCGAGCGCGAGCCAGAGCGCGCTTCTCAGCGCCACGCCGCGGGCGGGCCGCACCGTCATCGCGGCCCCGACGCGCGCCCGCCGCGGGGCCGGCTCTGCAAGTGGCCGAAGATGCGGGATCCAGGGGTGGCCTGTTGCACGCGCGGGAAAGTGCACTTCAACCGCAAAAAATCCTCAAGGACCGGCAACGCGGATCCGAACAGATGATTGTTCGGGTCGAGCCAGGGGGGGGCAAGACTCGGACGCTTCGCCCCGGCCCAACGCGATTGGGTCCGGGGCGAAATGTTTCAGGGACCGGTGAGCGGCTCGAGCGTAACGGGATCGAGCTCGCGAGCCTGGAGCTCGAGCGCCTGGGCGTCCGAAGTCACGTCGCTGTGACAGCTCGCGCGCTGACCGCGGTCGCCGCCCATCTTGCGCCGCGTCTTGCCCGCGAGCCGGTGGATCTCCTCGGGCGCGAGCACGCCGCGCCGCTCGAGGATCGCGCGCTGCTCTTCGGACAGCGCTGCGGAAATCCGCGGCAGATCCCAGGCGTACGCGTCGTCCTTGCCCGAGAGAAACTCGCTGATCTCCTTGCTGATCCGCACCGAGCACCAGTCGTGCCCGCACATGGCGCAGAAATCGGTGTCCACGTCGAGGTCCTCGTCGTGGTAGGCGCGCGCGGTGTCCGGATCCCACGACAGCTCGAAGTGCTTCTCCCAGTTCAGCGCCGCGCGCGCCTTGGTGAGCTCGTCGTCGCGGTCGCGCGTGCCCGGGATCCCTAGCGCCACGTCGGCGGCATGCGCGGCGATCTTGTACGCGATCACGCCCTGCTTGACATCGTCCTTCTTCGGGAGCCCGAGGTGCTCCTTGGGCGTCACGTAACAGAGCATCGACGCGCCGTGGTAGGCGGCCGACGTGGCTCCGATGCAGCTCGTGATGTGGTCGTAGCCCGGGAAGATGTCGGTCACGAGCGGGCCGAGCACGTAGAACGGCGCGCCGTGGCAGAGCCGGCGCTCGAGCTTCATGTTGAATTCGATCTGATCGAACGGGACGTGTCCGGGCCCTTCGATCATCACCTGGCACCCGTGGCGCCACGCGCGCTCGGTGAGCTCGCCGAGCGTCTCGAGCTCGGCGAGCTGCGCGCGATCGGTGGCGTCGGCGAGGCCGCCCGGGCGCAGGCCGTCGCCGATCGAGAAGGTGACGTCGTAGCGGCGCAGGACCTCGCAGATCTCGTCCCAAAGCTCGTACATGAGGTTCTGGCGCCCGTGGTGGAGCATCCACTTCGCGAGCAGCGAGCCGCCGCGCGAGACGATGCCGATCAGCCGGTTCTTCACGAACGGCAGGTGCTCGCGCAGCACGCCCGCGTGGATCGTGAAGTAGTCGACGCCCTGGCGCGCCTGGTGCTCGAGGGTCTCGAGCACGGCGCGCGCGTCGAGGTCCTCGATGCGGCGGCCGATGATCATCGAGTAGATCGGCACCGTGCCGATCGGCACGCGCGCGTTCTTCACGATCGCCTCGCGCGTGGCGTCGAGGTCGCCACCCGTGGATAGGTCCATCACGGTGTCGGCGCCCCAGCGCTCGGCCCAGTGGAGCTTCTCCACCTCCTCGTCGGTGCCGCTCGACACCGGCGACGCGCCCATGTTCGCGTTGATCTTGGTCGTGCTCGCGCGGCCGATGCACATCGGGTCGAGGCCGCAGGCGAGGTGCACCTTGTTGGCGGGGATCACCATGCGACCGGCGGCCACCTCGTCGCGCACCATCTCGGGCGTGAGGTGGGGTTCGCGCTGGGCCACGCGCTCCATCTCCGGCGTGATCGCGCCGAGCCGCGCGTGCTCGAGCTGCGTGACCGGGACGAATCCGTCGGGCGCGCACCAGCTCCCGTCGGCGCCCTGGCGCCAGTCCGGCGGCATGAAGTCCCAGGCCGTCCGCGGCGACGGCGGTGGCATGCCCGGTGTGTCGGGCGAGCTGAACGCGAGCGGCCGCCCGAGATCGGGAGGATTCGCGAAGCTGCCCGGAGTGGTGCCCTGGCGGCGGCTCGACGGATTATCACCGCCTCGGGGCAGCGCGTAGGGCAGTTCGCTTCGCGGGGGGGTGCTCATGCCTGCGATGGCTGAACGTACCAGAACCCACCCTGCCGGGCCTTCGGCTCGCCAACCACTCGCGCTCGGGGTCCGACTTCGCCCGGCTTCGCCACGCTGCGCGTCGGGAGACTCCGTCGGGCTGCTTGCTTTCGCTACCGTCGCGCGCGTGCGGCGCCCCGTACTCATCGCGTGCTGCGTGCTCGCGGTCGCCGCGTGCGATCGCAAGATCGAGCCGTTCGACCCGAACGAGAAGCCGCGCGAGCCCGATCTCTCGAAGATCTTCCCCGAAGGCGCCGAGAGCGCAGAGCCGCCTCAGCCCGCGCTCCCGCCGCCACCGGGCGAGCGGCGCGGCGCTCCGCCCGCTCCGAGCGAGGTCGCGGAAGGGAGCTCCGGCGCGCCAGTCACCGGCACCGTCGTGCTCGCGCCCGAGTTCGAGGGCAGGACCCCCGCGAACGCGGTGCTGTTCATCATCGCCCGGCGCGGCGCCGGGCCGCCGCTCGCGGTGAAGCGCGTGCCGGACCCGCACTTCCCGCACGCGTTCTCGATCGGACCCGAGGACCGCATGATCCAGTCGATGCCGTTCGTCGGTCCGATCGAGCTCAGCGCGCGCATCGACAGCGACGGCAACGCCACGAGCCGATCGCCCGGGGACGTGGCGGGCACCGCGCAGGGCGGACCGGTGCAGCCCGGCGCGAAGGACGTCGTGATCGTGCTCGACACGTCGCTCTAGAACGGAGACGAGGGGATGGTCGAGGTCTGCGCCCGCGAGCCGCTGTGCGACGCCGACGCCGACGCCCTCGCCCGATGCGCGCGCGATGAGGCCGCGTGGCAGGCGCTGCCGAAGCTCGGCGAGGCGCGCCGCTCGAGTGTCGCGCAGCTGCGCCTCCTGGCGGGGCCGGTCGTGGTGAAGCGGTACAGTGATCCGGCCGGATTCCGGCTGCTCACTTTCGCGCGGCGCAGCCGCGCCGAGCGCGAGGCGCGCGCTCTCGACCTCGTCGGCGCGGCGCTGCCCGAGCATGCGGTGCGACCGATCGCGTGGATGGAGGCGCGGCGCTTCGGGTTCGTCTCGCGGTCGTGGCTCGTGACCGAGGAGCTCGAGCACAGCTTCGACCTGCGGCGGATCAAGGCGCTCGCAGCGCGCGAGCGCGCGGAGGCGGTCGAGCGCGTGGTGGAGCACCTGCCACATCTGGTCGCGTGCCTGCACGCGCAACGCGTATTCGCGGCGACGCTGCGCGGAAAGAACGTGCTGCTCCAGCCCGGGACGGGCCGGATCGCTCTGATCGATCTTCCGTACGCGCGCGCGGTCGCGCGGCTCGGTGTGCGGCACCGCGTGCGGGATCTCGCGATCCTCTCGCTCGAACTCCGGAAGTTCCTCGACGCGGGGCAATGGGAGCGCTTCCTCGCGCGCTACCGCGCCGTGGCCCGAGAGCTCGGCGGCCGGCAGCTCGAGCGAATCGGCGCGGAGCGGATCGCGCGCGCCGCGGCGCGCGCCGGTCACCGCACGCGGATCTCGGCCGCCGTCCAGCGCGCGAAGCGCCGCTTCCGGCGCAGCCGGGTCGGCGAATGGGTGACCGGCCACCGCTATCGGGAGTCGGACTGACGTGCCGCTCTCGGACCGCCAGCTCGACGTGTACGCGGGAGCGCGCCGGCGCGCGGAGCGCGCCGAGAGCTATGCCGCGAAGTATGACCGCGAATTGCACAAGCGGATCTCCGGCCACTTCGAGCGGCGCGCGATCCGCCGCGCGCTCGCGGTCACGGGCGCGCGCGGCGCCACGGTGCTCGACGTGCCTTGCGGCGCCGGACGCCTGACGCCGCTGCTCCTGCCCGTGTCGTCGCGGCTCGTCT
>DATFWW010000111.1:0-10283 GCA_035258825.1 Myxococcota bacterium | reverse complement strand
CCGCCGTGACCGCAGCGGAAGCGAGGTGCCCGAGGAGATCCGCCCGGTCTGGCCCTCGAGGATCCGCAGCTCGCCCGCGAGCGTCGACGCGTGCCGCGCCGCGTCGCCCTCGACACCGACCGCAACCGCGGCCGCACCGGTCGGCCACGCGACGTCGCCGACCCGGAACGCGCCCGCGCCCGCGTGCCAGCGCACGCTCGCGCCCGCAGACGCGAGCTCGCCCGAGTTCCGGGCCTCGTAGTGGAGCACCACGGTGCGCGCGCGCACGTCGAGCGCGCCGAGCAGCGCGAGCGCGCTCGCCACGCCGCGCTCGGAGCCCGACAGCACGAGCGAATTCGTTCGGCGATCGGCGATCACCTTGCCCTCGCCCGCGATCGCGGGCTCGACGAGCGGCGCCAGCTCTTCGGCGGTGCGGTGCTTCACCGCGTACACGCGCACCACCTGGGCTGTCGCCGGCACCGCGAGGCAGCCCACCGCCACGGCGACGACCGCGAGCCGCCGCGCGAACTCCCCACCCTTGATGGCGCTCTTCATGGCGCTCCTATCGACGCCTCAGCGGCTCGACCTGATCTCCGCTGCGCGGCCTCACGGCGTGCGGAACCGGCGCCAGTCCAGGCCGAGCCGGCGCATGCGCGCGCGCAGCGTGTGCGGATTGACGCCGAGCAGGTCGGCGGCGCCACCGCGCCCCTCGATCCGCCCGCGCGTGCGCGCGAGCGCCGCTTCGATGTGTCGCGCGACCGCCTGATCAAGCGTGGCGAACGGCTCCTCTGCGCCGGCGGGTGCGGGGCGCGCCGGCGCAGAGGGCGCGGCGCCGAGCGCCTTCGCCACCTCGAGCCGCGCGCCGTTGCCGAGGATCACCGCGCGCTCGATCACCGCGATCAGCTCGCGCACGTTGCCGGGCCAGCTGTAGCCGACGAGCAGATCGAGGTCCTCCGGCGACGGAAGGCGCGGCGGCGCGCCGAAGCGCGTCGCCGCGCGCAGCGCGAAGTGGTTCGCGAGCGCGGGCACGTCCTCGATGTGGTCGCGCAGCGGCGGAAGCTCGATCGGGAACACGGCGATCCGGTACCAGAGGTCCTCGCGGAAGCGCCCCTCCGCGGAGAGGCCGCGCAGGTCGCGGTGCGTGGCCGCGACGATCCGCACGTCCACCGACACCGGGCGGTGACCCCCGACGCGCTCGAGCGTGTGGTCCTGCAGCACGCGCAGCAGGCGCACCTGCGCCTCAAGCGGCAGCTCGCCGATCTCGTCGAGGAAGAGCGTCCCCCGGTCGGCGCGCTCGAACCAGCCGCGGCGCTCGGCGAGCGCACCCGTGAAGCTGCCGCGCTCGTGGCCGAACAGCTCCGAATCGATCAGCCCCGGCGCGATCGCGCCGCAGTTCACGCGCAGGAACGGTCCCGCGGCGCGGCGCGACCGCGTGTGGATCGCGCGCGCGACCACTTCCTTGCCCGAGCCGGTCTCGCCGAGCAGCAGCACCGGCACGTCGAGCCCCGCCACGAGGCCGACGCGCTCCATCACGGGCGCGAGCCCCGCCTCCGCGCCGACGATCGCGTCGCCCATCTCCCTGCGCCCGAGCCGCGAGAGCAGCGCAGCGCGATCGGCCTGCGCGGCCTCGCGCACGGCTGCGTTCGCGCGCAGACGGCGGTCGTTCTCGAGCGCGGCCGCGAACGGCACGAGCAGCGCGCGCGCGACCTGCTCGTGCGCGCGCTCGAAGCGCTCGCCCGGCGGCGCGGCGAGGATCAACACGCCCGGCGACTCGTCGCGCGCGCCGAGCGTCCCGACCAGCACGTCGCCCTGCGCGCCGGCCGGAATCAGCCCGGGCAGCCGGCGCCGCAGCGCGCCGGCCGCAGCGCGCTCGAGCGCGCCGCTGCGACACCAGACCAGGATCGCGTCGAGCTCGCCCGCGCGCAGCTCGTCGCGCGACGGGCCCGCGTCGGCCAGGTCCGGCGCGGCGGCGATCGTCTCGATCGCGTGGCGAGCGAGGTCGAGCTCGCGCACGGCGAGCTGGGCGACCGGAAGCTCGCGGGCCAAGTGCGGGAAGATCCGTGCGGCGGCCTCCCCGAGATCGATGTGCTGGCAGGCCTCGCGCCAGATATCGGCGAGGAAGGAGTCGGTCGCGGCGGTGGAGGCCCTTGCCATTCTCAGTCCACGATCTACTCACGATCTCTTCGGGAATCGGCGGCTCGACCGTGATATTTAACGGACTTGGTAGCACGAGCGGAATGAATCAGCCGTCCCATTTCACGGCTCACGCTTCCACCCGCTCGCGGATCGCGTGTCAACCCGGCGAAATCAAAGGCTTTCCGATCGGCGGCACGGCGATTGCTCTCGTGCGGCGCAGCCCACAGGAGATCGCCCGTTGCTTCAAGCCCGTCGCCACCCGCTCGCGGCCCTGCTCGCGCTGCTCCTGCTGAGCGCCTGGCGCGCGGCGGCCCAGACCGAGCCCGAGCCCGCGCTGACACCGGCCGAGCCCCAGCCCGAGCCGGATCCCGACCGCGAGCGCCTGCGCCAGATCGAGCAGGAGGTCGAGATCCTCAAGCGCAAGCTCGAGGTCCAAGAGGAGGACGCCGCGCAGAAGGCGGGCCGCACTGCGATCGCGGGAGCCGGACCCGACGGCTTCTTCCTGAAGTCGCCCGACGGGAAGTTCCAGATCAAGCTGCGCGGCTACACGCAGTTCGACTCGCGCTGGTTCACGCGCGGCGAGGACGCCGGCGACGACTCGTTCGCGTTCCGCCGCGTTCGCCCGTACGTCGAGGGCACGTTGTTCGAATACCTCGACTTCCGCGTGATGCCCGACTTCGCGAACGGCACGACGACGCTCTACGACGCGTACGCGAACTTCCATTATCTGCCGCAGCTCCAGCTCGAGGCCGGCAAGTTCAAGCCGCCGCTCGGGCTCGAGCGCCTGCAGTCGGCGACCGCGACGATGTTCGTCGAGCGCGCGTTCCCGACCCTGCTGGTGCCGAACCGGGATCTCGGCGTGATGGTGTGGGGCGTGCTCGCGAACGGCTTCCTCACCTATCAGGTCGGCGGATTCAACGGCGTGCGCGACGGCGGCACACAGGACCTCGACACCGACGACGGCAAGGACGTGGTCGGCCGGATCTTCCTGCAGCCGTTCCGCCCGCTCGGCAACGAGTGGCTCGACGGGTTCGGGATCGGCATCGCGGGCAGCTGGGGCCGGGTCGACGAGCAGACGCCGGCGACCTTCAAGGCGATCCCCGACAGCGGGAATTTCTACTCCTATCTCGGCGCGGTCGGCGGATTCCAGGCGGTCGACGCCGAGGGCGAGCGGATCCGCTGGTCGCCGCAGGCCTACTGGTACGCGGGACCCGTCGGCGTGCTCGGCGAGTACGTCGTCTCGGACCAGCCCTATCACCGCGACTTCACCGCCCTGCCCGGCACCGCGTCGCTGCACGAGGACCTGCGCAACACCGCATGGCAGGTGGCCGCGAGCGTCGCGCTGACGGGCGAGAACGCCTCTTACAATGGGCTCATCCCGAGCTCGCCGTTCGATCCGTTCAAGGGCACCTGGGGCGCATTCGAGATCGCGGGCCGCTACAACGAGATCCACTTCGACCCCGACTCCTTCCCGCTGTTCGCAGACCGCAACGTCTCGGTGAGCGCCGCGCAGGGCTGGACCGCCGGCCTCAACTGGTACCTGAACCGCTACGTGCGCGTGATGGTGAACTACGACCAGACGTGGTTCCACCGCGGCCGGACGTTCGGACGCGACCGGCCGACCGAGGACACGATCCTGACGCGGCTGCAGCTCTCGTATTAGTCGACCCGAAGGACGACCCATGAATCGACCCACCCTACTCCGCGTACTCTGCGCGCTCCTCGCGCTCGTCGGCGCGGCCGCGCGCGCCGACGTGGAGCTGCTCAACGTCTCGTACGACCCGACCCGGGAGCTGTACGAGGACTACAACGCGCTGTTCGCGGCGCACTGGAAGAAGGAGCACGGCGAGGGCGTCGTGGTCCACCAGTCCCACGGCGGCTCCGGCAAGCAGGCGCGCGCCGTGCTCGACGGGCTGGCCGCCGACGTCGTGACGCTCGGCCTCGCGGGCGACGTCGACGCGCTCTACGAGCGCGGCCGGCTCCTTCCGCGGACGTGGCAGGACCGGCTGCCGAACCGCAGCTGCCCGTACACGTCGACGATCGTGTTCCTCGTGCACAAGGGCAACCCGAAGCGGATCCGCGACTGGCCCGACCTCGCGCGCGCGGGCGTCGCCGTGATCACGCCGAACCCGAAGACCTCGGGCGGCGCGCGCTGGAACTTCCTGGCGGCGTGGGGCTATGCGCTGCGCCAGAGCGGCGGCAGCGAGGCGAACGCGAAGGATCTCGTCGCCGGGATCTACCGCAACGCGCCCGTTCTCGACACGGGCGCGCGCGGAGCCACCACCACGTTCGTCGAGCGCGGGATCGGCGACGTGCTGCTCGCCTGGGAGAACGAGGCGATGCTCGCGGTGGAGGAGAACGGCAAGGGCGAGTACGAGATCGTCGTGCCGTCGGTCTCCGTGCTGGCCGAGCCGCCGGTCGCCGTGGTGGACGCAGTCGCGCGGCGCAAGGGGACCACGAGCGTCGCGACCGCCTATCTCGAGTATCTCTACGCACCCGAGGCGCAGGAGCTGATCGCCAGGCACCACTACCGGCCGGGCGCGCCCGCGGTGGCGGCGAAATACGCGGAGAAGTTCCCGAAGACCGAGCTGATCGCGATCGACGCGTTCGGCGGCTGGAAGAGCGCGCAGGCCAAGTTCTTCGACGACGGCGGGATCTTCGACCAGATCTACCAGCCGGGGGCCCGGTGAGTTCCATGGCGGTGCTGCGCGCGCGGCGATCGGCGCTGCCGGGGTTCGGGCTCACGCTCGGCCTCACCCTCACCTACCTCTGCCTGCTGGTCCTGATCCCGCTGGCGGGACTCTTCTTCAAGTCGGCGTCGCTGGGGGCGAGCGCCTTCTTCGCCGCGGTGCTCTCGCCGCGAGCGCTAGCCGCCTACCGCCTGTCGTTCGGCGCATCGCTCGCGGCCGCCGCGCTGAACGCCGTGTTCGGGCTGATCGTCGCCTGGGTACTGGTCCGCTATGCATTCCCGGGACGCCGCCTCGTCGACGCGCTCGTCGACCTCCCGTTCGCGCTGCCGACCGCGGTCGCGGGCATCACGCTCACGGCGCTGCTCGCGAAGAACGGCTGGGTGGGCCGCCTGCTCGAGCCGCTCGGCATCTCGGTCGCCTACACGCCGCTCGGCGTGACCGTGGCGCTGGTCTTCATCGGCCTGCCGTTCATCGTGCGCACGGTGCAGCCCGTGCTCGCCGACCTCGAGCCCGAGCTCGAGGAGGCGGCCGCGAGCCTCGGCGCGGGACGCCTCCGCACGTTCGCGCGCGTGATCTTCCCGGCGCTGTGGCCCGCGCTCGCCACGGGCTTCGCGCTCGCGTTCGCGCGGTCGGTCGGCGAATACGGGTCGGTGGTGTTCATCTCGGGCAACCTGCCGATGCGCACCGAGATCGCGCCGCTCCTGATCGTGACCGAGCTCGAGCAGTACAACTACGCCGCGGCGACCGCGATCGCCGCGGTGCTGCTCGTGATCTCGTTCGGGCTCCTGCTCGGCATCAACGCGCTGCAGCGCTGGGGCCAGCGGCGCCTCGCGGGTGCTGCGTGACGCCGCGCGCCGCCATGCGCGATCCGCGGTGGGTGCGAGCGCTGCTCCTCGCCACCGCCCTGCTCTTCCTCGGGCTGTTCCTCGTGGTGCCGCTCGCCGCGGTGTTCGTGCAGGCCTTCGCCAAGGGACTCGCCGTCTACACGGCCGCGATCCGCGAGCCCACTGCGCTCGCGGCGATCCGCCTCACGCTGCTCGTCGCTGCGGTGTCGGTGCCCGTCAACGCGGTCTTCGGCGTCGCGGCGGCATGGGCGATCGCGAAGTTCGAGTTCCGCGGGAAGGCGCTGCTGATCACGGCGATCGACCTCCCGTTCGCGGTGTCGCCCGTCGTCTCGGGCCTGATCTTCGTGCTGCTGTTCGGCGCGCAGGGCCTGCTCGGCCCGTGGCTCGCGGAGCGGGGCATCCAGATCATCTTCGCCGTGCCGGGCATCCTGCTCGCCACGGCGTTCATCACCTTCCCGTTCGTCGCGCGCGAGCTGATTCCGCTGATGCAGGAGCAGGGATCCGACGAGGAGGAGGCCGCGGCCTCGCTCGGCGCGACCGGCTGGCAGACGTTCCGGCGCGTCACGCTGCCGAACGTGCGGCTCGGCCTGCTGTACGGGATCGTGCTGCTGAACGCGCGCGCGATGGGCGAGTTCGGGGCGGTGTCGGTGGTGTCGGGGCACATTCGCGGCCTCACCACCACGATGCCGCTGCACGTAGAGATCCTCTACAACGAGTACCAGGGCGCCGCCGCGTTCGCGGTCGCGTCGCTGCTCGCACTGCTCGCGATCGCCACGCTCGCGGCGAAGACGGCGATCGAGTGGAGGATGAGGCACGCATGAGGATCGGAGTCCGCGGCATCCGCAAACGGTTCGGCGCGCTCACCGTGCTCGACGACGTGAGCCTCGATGTCTCGAGCGGCGATCTCGTGGCGCTGCTGGGTCCGTCCGGCTCCGGCAAGACGACGCTCTTGCGCATCATCGCGGGGCTCGAGTTCCCCGACGCGGGCGGCGTGCGATTCGGCGACGAAGATGTCGCGGCGCGGCCGGCGCGCGAGCGCGGCGTCGGCTTCGTGTTCCAGCACTACGCGCTGTTCCGCCACATGAACGTGTTCGAGAACATCGCATTCGGCATCCGAGTGAAGCCGCGGCGCGCGCGGCCCGACGAGACGGAGATCCAGCGCCGCGTGTTCGAGCTGCTGCGGCTCGTGCAGCTCGACGGGCTCGCGGGCCGCATGCCCACGCAGCTCTCGGGCGGCCAGCGCCAGCGCGTTGCGCTCGCGCGCGCTCTCGCGGTGGAGCCGCGCGTGCTGCTGCTCGACGAGCCGTTCGGCGCGCTCGACTCGCGCGTCCGCAAGGAGCTGCGGCGCTGGCTGCGGCGCCTGCACGAGGAGCTGCGGCTCACGACCCTGTTCGTGACCCACGACCAGGAGGAGGCGCTCGAGCTGGCCGACCGCGTCGTGGTGCTGAACCACGGCCGGATCGAGCAGGTCGGCGGAGCCGACGAGCTCTACGAGCACCCCGCGTCGCCGTTCGTGTTCGCCTTCCTCGGCGACGCGAACGTGCTCCCCGCGGCGCTCTCCGGGCGGCAGCTCCTGCTGCCCGGCGCCGCGCAGCCGCTCGTGATCGACAGCATCCATCCGAGCGGACCCGTCGACGTGTACGTGCGGCCGGGCGACCTGCGGCTCGCCGAGCCCGGACACCCGGGACTCGACGCGCTCGTCACGTCGGTGCAGCGCACGGGCCCGATCGTGCGCGCGACGGCCGAGACGCTCGCGGGTCGCGCGGGGCTCTCGATCGAACTCCCGCACCTGCACCACGACGTGCCGCACTTCCGCGCGGGCGCGACCGTCCGCCTGCGGCTGATGCAGTTCAGCGTGTATCCGCAGAGCGAGCGCGCACCGCGGCCGGCCACCGTGCCGGCGCCGGTGCGGATCGGGCGCGAGCGCGAGCGCGCCGAGATATAGGGATGCGAGCGAGCAACCGGATCAGCCCATCTTGGCGATCACGTCGTCCGCGAAGCGGCGCAGGCCGTCGCGCTTGTCGCCGAACGACCGGTGCGAGCCGCCGTAGAGCATCCAGGGCGTGGTCAGCGCATGGGTGACGCCCGCGTCTTCGGCGCGCCGATAGCCGTCCGGATCGAACGCGTCGGTGAGCGGCACGATCGCCGTGAGAGGCTGCTCGTCGCGCCCGAGCTCGGCGCGGCGGCGGCGGATCGCGGCGATCGAGGAGCGGGCCTCCGCGGTGGAGATCGCATGGGGGATCCAGCCGTCGCCGATCCGCGCGGTGCGGCGCAGCGCGGCGTCGGAGACGCCGCCGACGAGCAGCGGGATCGGGCCGCGCACCGCGGGCCGCATGTTGAGCCGACCGAAATCGAAGAACCGGCCGCGGTGCTCGACCATCTCGCCGCTCCAGAGCTTGCGCATCACTTCGATCATCTCGGTCGTGCGCGCAGCGCGCGTGTCGAACTCCTCGCCGAGCAGCTCGAACTCGTCGCGCATCCAGCCGAGCCCGAGCCCGAGCGACACGCGGTAGTCGGTGAGCACGGCCGCGGTGCCGATCGCCTTCGCCAGGTGGAACGGATGGCGCATCGGCACCACGTACACGCCGGTCAGGAAGCGCAGCCGCCGCGTCACCGCGCCCATCGCTGCCATCGCCACCCAGTTGTCGGGCCAGTGATCGGGCGCCTCCCAGGGCCGCTCTCCGTCCTCGCGATAGGGATATCTCGAGTCGATCTTCTCCGGATGCACGACGTGGTCGGAGAGCACGAGCGTGTCCCAGCCGTGTTCCTCGGCGATCTGCGCGAGCGCGACGTAATCCTCGGTGTCGGTGAACGCGAGCGAGGCGCAGAACTTCATGAAACGCCTCTGCACCCGGCGAGGACGTCGGCGGTGCGGTCGAGCTCGGCGGGATCGGCCGTCGTGGGGACGAGCATGAGCTCGTCGGCGCCGAGCGCGGCGATCGCCTCCGCGCATTCGCGGAACCGCTCGGCCGACGAGATGCGGCAGCGCGCGGCCATCGCGCGGGCGGGCTTCTCGCCGAACAGGCGCAGGTAGTCGAACACGTAGCTCTGGAGGCGCTCCTCGGCGCCGGGGCCGAGCGCGTACCAGAAGCCCGTGACGAGCCGCGGCGCGCGCGCGGCTCCCGCGTCGCGCCACGCCGCGCGCACGAGCTCGAACGCGGCCGCGACCTCGGCGGGATCGCCGGCCGTGGAGAAGCCCATCACGCCGTTGGCCCACACCGCGGCGCGGCGCAGCGACTTCGGCCCGAACGCGCCCGACCAGATCGGCGGCCCGCCCGGCTGCACCGGCGGCGGGCCGATCGGCTCCGCACCCGGGAACGGCGGCTCCCCCGCCCACAGCCGCCGCAGCTCCGCGACCTGCTCGTCGAGCCGACGGAAGCGATCCCTGAACGGCTTCTCGGCCGCGCGGTAGTCGTGCTCGCGCCCGCCGACACCGACCGTGAGCGTGACGCGCCCGTTCGAGAGCACGTCGAGGCTCGCCACCTCCTTCGCGACCAGCGCCGTCGGGTGCATCGGCAGGATGTAGAGCGTCGGGACGATCCGCACCCGCTCGGTGAGCGCGGCCCCGGCCGCGAGCAGCGTGCGCAGCTCGGTGCTGTGGTAGGTGACGCGCTCGCCGACCGCGAGGCTCGCGAACGGGCCCTCGTCGATCCCGCGGCACCAGGACAGGATCGCCTTGCGGTCGAGGCCGCGGACCATGCAGGGGAGCGTCATGCCGATCTGCACACGGAATCCCTCCTCGCGCGCCCGGAGCCCGGAGCCCGGAGCCCGTCCAGGGCCAGCGACTGCCCTTGCGGCGCCCATGGTACGGTGCCCGCGTGCGAGTTGCCCTGTTCGTACCCTGCTACGTCGACCAGCTGTTCCCGCGCGTCGCGTGGGCGAGCGTCGCGGTGCTCGAGCGGCTCGGCTGCCAGGTCGCGTTCGACCCCGCACAGGCCTGCTGTGGTCAGCCGCTCCTGACGGCAGGACACCCGGAAGCCGCGCGCCCGCTGGCGCGCCGCTTCCTCGACGTCTTCGCGTCCGCCGAGCACGTGGTGGCGCCCTCGGCCAGCTGCGTTGCGGCGGTGCGGCGCCACTACGCGCACCTGTGTCCGGGCGATCCGCGCACGGACGCGCTCGGTCGCGTGCGCGAGCTCTGCGAGTTCGCGGTCGATGTGCTCGGCGTCGAGCGCCTGCCCGGCCGCTACCCGCACCGGGTCGGGCTGCACCCCAGCTGCCACGGGCTGCGCGAGCTGCGCCTCGGCACGGGCAGCGAGCGCGCGGTGGCCTACCGCGACCCGGCGCGCGCGCTGCTCGGCTCGCTCGACGGCATCGCGCTCGTCGAGCCCGCGCGCCGCGACGAGTGCTGCGGTTTCGGCGGCACGTTCGCGGTGACCGAGTCCGCGGTGTCGGGGATGATGGGCCGCGATCGCGTTCGCGCGTACGTCGAGGCGGGCGCCGAGTACATCACCGCGACGGACGTCTCCTGCCTCGCGCATCTCGACGGCGTCGCGCGGCGAACCGGCGTGCCCGTGCGCGTCGCGCACGTCGCCGAGATCCTGGCCGAGGCAGGCGAGTGAACGGCCATCCCGACGCGGCCGCGCGCTTCACTGCGGACGAGGCGCGCGCGCGCTGGCACGACGAGGCGCTCTGG
>DATFWW010000110.1:0-17231 GCA_035258825.1 Myxococcota bacterium | reverse complement strand
TCGGAGTGACCGGCGGCGATCTGGAGCCGCGCCAGCCGGAGATACGCATCGGTGGCCCGGGCGTCGATGCGCATGGCATAGCGGTAGTCTTCGACGGCGCGTTCGAAATCGCCCACCCGCTCGGCGGCGGTCGCCGCGTAGTACCGCGCGACCGCATTGTTCGGCCAGAGCCGGTTGCCTTCGGTGAAGTGTTCGAGCGCCTTCGCGGGATCGCCGCGCTCGAGCGCCACGCGCCCGAGCACCAGCGAGCGATGCGCCGGCACCTTCATCTGATCCGCGATGCGGAGCGCCTCGTCGTAACGCCCCGCTACGACGAGCGCGTCCGCATAACCGAACAGGATCTCGGTGCTGTTCGTGGGATCGATCTGCCGCGCGCGCTCGAACGCCCTGGCCGCCTCGTCCAACTTCCCCGTCTCGATCGAATACAGCGCAATCGCCGACCAGCCGACCGCGGCGCTGGCCGGATTCTGGAGCTCGGTCGCCGCGCGCAACAGCGCCTCGGCTTCGCTCTCCCGGCCGGACTTCCGGTAGCGATCGACGAGGCTCGCCCGATATCCGAACGCATCCGGCGCCCTCTCGAGCGCGCGCTTCAGGATCTCCTCGGAGCGATCGGTGTGGCCGATCGAGTCGAAGAAGACCACGGCCTCGTGGACGACCGTCCCTTCGGTCGGGAACTGGTCGAGGCATTGGTCGAAACGCTCTTCGGCGGCCTGGTTGTCGTGCTGTTCCCTCGCAAACGTCGCGCGAGCGGTGCACAACGCGGGCGAGCCGTGGATCCCGAGGCTCTCGTCCGAGTGCGCACGCTCGAGCGCGTCGAGCTCCGCGCCGGCTTCCTCGGTGCGGCCGAGCCCGAGCAGCGCCGCCACCTTCGGCACCATCGCGCCGACATTATCGGGATCGAGCTCGCGGGCGCGGTCGGCATCGGCCAGCGCTTCCTCGTATTCGCGGCGCGTGCGGACGCGCGCGTCGGAGCGCACGATCAACGCCTCGACGTTGTCGGGATTCTTGTCGAGAACACGCGTGGCGACCTCGACCGCCTCGTCGTAACTGCCGAGCTGGATCGCGACCGTCGCGAGCGGGATTCCGGCGCGCTCGACCCACTCGGGCGACTCGATCGCCTTGTGCAGCGACCACTTCGCGAGCGAGCTCTGTCCCGACCCGATCAGAGCGATGCCGTAGCGGTAGTTCGCCTCGGGTTCGTCCGGATGCTCTTCGAGCACTTCGCGAAGGGGCGCGAGCGAGGCGGGAAAATCGCCCTTGCCGTCCTGGAGCCGCCGCGCGCGTTCGAGCGGGTCTCGCGGGCCGCACGACAGCGCCGCGCTCGTCGCGAGGACGAGCAGGGCGAGCACAGCGCGCGCGTCCACACGGCGAGCGGGATGGGCATTCACGGCGGCGCAGTATATCCCCGACTGCGCGCGCGGCGCGCCATGCGCGAGGGGTCCGCTAGAGTCGCGCGCCGTGAGACCGATGTGGGCGCATTTCTGGCGCGGGCCTTGGCCGTGGGTGCTGGCGGGTGCGCTGGTCGCAGCTTATGCCGCGGCTCACTGGCGCCGCTCGCCGGATCCCAGTGCGAACGTGCCGCCGGTCGGCGGCGCCGAGCAGATCGCTGGTCTTGCGCAGCGCAGCGACGTGAACGTGCTGTTCGTGCTGATCGATACGCTGCGCGCCGACCGGCTCCACAGCTACGGATACGAGCGACCGACCAGCCCGTTCCTCGATCTGCTCGCCAGCGAGGGCGTTCGCTTCGCGCACAACATGTCGCAGTCCTCGTGGACGAAGTGCTCGATGGCATCGCTCTGGACGGGACTGTTCCCGGCCCATTCCGGGGTCACCAAATTCAACGACGTGCTGGCCAAGAGCGCGCGGCTTCCCGCCGAGATCTTCCACGACGCCGGATTCCGCACCGCGGGCCTCTGGCGCAACGGCTGGGTCGACGGCTATCACGGCTTCGACCAGGGCTTCGACGTGTACACGCGCCCGGGTGTGCGCCCCGCGTCGACCCAGGTCCGCCGCCAGAATCCGACGATCAGCTACGGCGGCAGCGACATGGACCTCGTCGAGGAGGCGATGGAGTTCCTGCGCGTCGAGGGCAGGAAGCGCTGGTTCCTGTACCTGCACATGATGGACGTGCACGAGTACACGTACGACCCCGAGTCCGCGCAGTTCGGCACCTCGAACTCGGACATCTACGACAACGCCATCCTCCACGTCGATCACACGCTCGACCAGCTGTTCGGCCGCCTGGCCGCCGGCAACTACCTGAAGAACACGCTCGTCGTGATCGTCGCGGACCACGGGGAGGCCCACGGCGAGCGCGGCTTCGAAGGACACGCGCGCAACGTCTACCCCGAGACGACGACGGTTCCGTGGTTCCTCTCGTTCCCGTTCCGCCTGCAGCCGGGCATCGTCATCCAGTCGCGCACGGCGAACGTCGACCTGTGGCCGACCGTGCTCGAGCTGCTCGGCCTGCCTGCGATGGAGCACACCGACGGCCGCTCGCGCGTGCCGGAGATCCTGGCGGCCGCGCGCGGCGAGCCCGCGCCCGCCGCCGACGCGGAGACGATCGCGCATCTCGATCAGACCTGGGGCCAGCGGGTCACGACGACGGCGCCCAACGTGGCGATCCGCGACGGCCGCTTCCGCTACATCCAGTTCCGCAACGCGAGGGGAGCGATTCGCGAACAGCTCTTCGATGCGGAGACGGACCCGCGCGAGCACACCAACCGGCTCGCCGAGGAACCCGCGGTGGCCGAACGACTGCGCGCCGATGCCGAGCGCTATCTGGAGAGCCGGCCGGTCTGGGACGGCGAGACCAAGCCGCTCGAACTCGACGAGATGCAGCTCAATCAGCTGCGCGCGCTCGGCTACAACGTGCCGTGACGAGGTGGGAGCGCGCTGCGATCAGAACGTGACGATCAGGTCGATGCCGATCGTGCGGGGCTTACCCACAAAGTTCAGCACGACGTTCGAGAAGTTCGTCGCGTCGAACGCGTAGTTCTTGTAGACCGTGTCCTCGAGATTGCGGCAGTACGCCGCGATCTCGACGTTGTTGCTCGGTGTGCGATAGGCCAGCCGCACGTTGTGCAGCCAGTACGCCTTCTGGCCGATGGCGAACGCGGGCAAGCGAGGCGCGCCCGAGAAGCCGGTCACCGAGGTACCGCGCCCGTTGTGCAGCCCGAAGTACACGTCGTCGGTCCAGTCGAAGTCGTAGCGCGGAATCAGGTAGCCCCAGCGCCCGAGATCGAAGGTCCACGTGGCGGAGCCCGCGAGCTTGTACTCGGGTGAGTTCAGCAGGCGATCGCCGGAGAGGTCGATCGTCACGGGAAACGCATCACCGAGGCCCGTGGGCAGCGTGTTGCGGATCTGGAAGTCGAGGAACTCGCCGTGCAGCCAGCCGGCGTTCAGCGTGATGAGCAGATCCTCGGCGATGCGCGGCACCCAGCCGCGCAGCGGCGCGATGTGCGCCTCCACCTCGATGCCGTAGTTCTCCGCTTGTTTTGCGTTGATGATCTCGAGCACGGGCGGCTCGAACGCGACGTCGCGGAACAAAAAGATCTGATAGTCCTCGTAGCGATAGTAGAAGTAGTTGACGCTGCCCGAGAGCCTCCGATCCAGCCACGAGCCCGCGAGCCCCGCCTCCCAGGCGTCGTTGTATTCGGGCTTCGCGGGCGGGCGCTCGATCTGCTCCGAGGAGAGTGCGTTGAAGTGTCCGGCCTTGAAGCCGCGCGTGTATTTCGTGAACGCCGCGACTTCCTGGTTGAAGTGATACGTGAGGCCGATCGTGCCCGTCGGGGTATCCCAGGACTCCTCCTGGTTGGCGCTCGTGACCGTACTCAGCGCGCCGTTGACGAACGTCTCCCGGAAGATGTCGAACTGCTTCCGCTCCAACTGCCAGCGCACGCCCCCGTCGAGCGTCAGGTTGTCGAGGAAGTCCCACGAGAATTTCCCCCACACTCCGTAGCTGTCGATGTCCTGCGAGTAGTTGCGATCGATCCGAACCGGCTGGTTGGCGGCCGTGAGCTCCGTCGAATTGGTGTCGTCGAGCCTCTCGTGCAGGTAGTATCCGCCGATCTGCCACTCGAGAGGCGTTCGCTCGAGCTCGCCCCCGACGTGGAGCTGCTCGAACGTCTGCCAGGCATCGTCGCCTTCCTGGACCTCGAAGAGGACATCGGGCGTGAAGTCGCTGTCCTGGTCGCGGAACCGCTTGTAGCCGTCGTAGGAGGCCAGTGCGAAGACGTCCCAGTCGGTGTACTGGGCCTTCCCGCTGAGGTATCCACCCCACGCATCGCGGGTCGTCTTGCCGTCGCGATCGTAGTCGCCGCGATAGGGCTCGCGGTCCAGCGGCCGCTTCTGCGCGAGGACCTTCTCGAAGTTCGAGACCACCGCGTTGGGAAACTCGCTCCCGCCCGACGGGCAGCGCCGTGTGCCTCCGCAGAGCTGGTCGATCTCGGCTCGCTGGTCGGGCTCCTCGTAGCCGCTCGACGTGTCGCCGGTGCCGCCACCGAAGAACCGCGAGCGCGCATCGAGCTGCACGGGTCCCGTGCCGATCGCCTGGCCGACGGTCTGGTCCTCGTCGAGGCGGCTTCCGTGGCCGTTCAGCACGAAGTCGAGGTCGCTGTTCGGCGGCTGGAAGCGCAAGATGCCGCGCGCCGCCCAGTGGTCCTCGAAGTCCACCTTGGACTTGAGGCCCACCGGAATGCGCGATCGACCGGATTCGCCGATGGCGGGGTTCTGGATCGGCAACATGAAGAGCGATCGCTCGCCGCAGATGGAGGCCGCATCGAGCGAATCTCGCGTGATCGACGCCCTCAAGCGCGGAGTGCGAGCTTCGAACGGAGGGGCGTCGCCGCACCCGTTCGTCTGATAGGGGTCGGAATTGCGCAACCGGAACGCGAAGCGCGAAGAAAGGAAATCGGCGGCGATCGGCGCCTCGAGGTAGCCCTCGTAGTCCTGGATCAGGCTGTGATGGGCGCCCTTGCCTCCGTCCGCCTCGTACCGCCCGATGCTCGACCGCAGCTGCGAGCCGTAGTTTCCGCTCGGGAGAGCGGATTCGACGCGGATCGAGCCTCCCGAGGCGTTGCGGTAGGGGCCAGTGCCCTGCGGACCGCGCATGATCTCGACGTTGCGGACATCGAACAGCTGCCCCGTCTGGATCGCAGGTGCGTCGATCGCGACGTCGTCCTGGAAGATCGTGACGGCGCCCGCGGCGTTCGCGCTGAAGTCCGAGAGGCCGATGCCGCGCACGAAGAAGGTGGCCTGCGTCGAGCCGGGCTGCACGATGTTGACGTTCGGCGTCACTCGCGAGAGATCTGAGATGTCCTGGGCGCCGAGGTTCTGGATCGTCGACGCGTCGAACTGCGTGATCGAGGCCGGGACCTCGGTCTCGATCGCGCCGGCGCCACGGCCCTTCACATGGATCACCTCGACACCGGGGGGCGCCTCCTGCGACGTCTCGCGGTCCCCGGTGGGCGGCTCGGGCTCCGCCTGCGCGATCTCCTGCGCGACCGCCTGCGCCACCTCGAGCGAACTCGCCTCGGCGGACGCCGCGCGGCCGGCTCCGATCCAGGCCAACGCGATCGCCAGCCGTGCGACCGCGCACGCGTGCGATCGCGTTCGTCCACGGAGTCGCGGTGACGGCGCGCCTCGCCGATCGTCCAGCATCGAGGCGCGCATCTTCTCCGATGCGCGATCTACCGTCAAACGGGTAAAACGGCGCACGAGCCATTGGACTACCCGTCCTAGTGCTCGGGCAACTCCCTGCATCGCCCGTGCGAGGGTTGATTCGCGGGTCGCTCGTGGTCCAATCTCTGCCGATGCATCCCTCCCGTCCGGGCTGCGGAACCGGCCGCATCGGCGCTGTTAGGCCGTCGCGGCGGCTCCTGCTCGCGCTGCTGTCGCTCGTCTTCGCGCTGTCCGCACAGGCCGAAGGCGAAGACACGGACGAACTGGTGCGGTGGGTGCCGTCGCTGGGTGTGTACTTCGACATGCTCGGGCAGAAGGCCGAGGGCTCGATCACGCCCGGCGCCGTGATCGAGACGCCGGCGATCAATTGCGGCATCACCAATCAGGACTTGTTCGGTTGTCCGGCGGCGCAGACGGACATCACGACCGCCACCGCCTCTAGCGACACGAGCGTCGCGTCGCTCGTGGTCGGGTCGCTCGAGCTCATGACACCGCGCCTCCTGGACCGGTTCCTGTCCCCGCGCCTGTTCGTGCGCGGCGATGCCGCGGCCGCGTTCGCGTTCGAGCGCAACCTCGCCGGCGAGCGCAAGCCCGGCCCGTTCTTCACCGACCCGCTCAAGCCGACCGAGAACGACGTATTCGAGCGGTCCGTCGGCGGACAGGGCAGCCGCGCGAAGTTCCAGGTGCGCCCGCTCGTCCTCGGGGCCGGCTTCGGCGTGGCGTTCACGACGACCCTCTTCGATCGGACGATCCGCCTGAAGCCGTCGGTCGAATATCTGCGCGAGGAGGTCGACCTGATCGCCTCGGTGCGCCGCGCCGTCAAGCTGCAGGATCCCACGCCCGACCTCTCCGGATTCCGGCTGATCTCACTCTCGGCGTCGGAGGAGGAGACCCTGCACGGGCTCGGCGGCGGAATCGAGCTCGAGACCGACGCCGGCCGGCTCGGGCCGATCATGGTGTCGGTGTTCGTGAACGGGCGCGGGTATCACTTCCTCGGCAATCTCCACCACACGCTCACCGATACCAACGAACGCGGCGAGACCGCGAGCTGGTACTACGACTTCGACCCGTGGGCCTGGCGCGCTGGGATCGGCGCGCGCTTCCGCTGGCTGCCCGACTGAAGCAAAAGCCTACTCGCTCTCGATCTGCAGCGTCGGCGTCGGCCGCCTCTGCATGAGACCCGCGTAGAAATCGTTGCCCTTGTCGTCGGTGACGATGAAGGCGGGGAAGTCCTCCACCTCGATGCGCCAGATCGCCTCCATGCCGAGCTCTTCGTACTCCTGCACGGCGACCTTCTTGATGCTGTGGTCGGCCAGGCGCGCCGCGGGGCCGCCGATCGAGCCGAGATAGAAGCCCCCGTGGCGCTGGCACGCGTCGCGCACCTGCATGCTCCGGTTGCCCTTCGCGAGCATCACCATGCTTCCGCCGCGGCTCTGGAACAGGTCCACGTACGAGTCCATCCGCCCCGCCGTGGTCGGCCCGAACGAGCCTGACGCGCGGCCGCGCGGCGTCTTCGCGGGCCCGGCGTAGTAGATCATGTGGTCCTTGAAGTACTGGGGCAGATCCTCGCCGCGGTCGAGGCGCTCCTTGAGCTTCGCGTGCGCGATGTCGCGCGCGACGATCATCGGGCCCGAGAGCGACAGGCGCGTGGCCACGGGGTGGCGCGAGAGCTCCGCGAGGATGTCGCGCATCGGGCGCCGCAGGTCGATTCGCACCACCTCGCCGGCGAGGTCGTCGGGCGCCACGTCGGGCAGGTACTTCGCGGGATTCGCTTCGAGCTGTTCGAGGAATACGCCCTCTGCGGTGATCTTCGCCTTCACCTGCCGATCGGCCGAGCACGACACGCCGATCCCGACGGGACAGGACGCCCCGTGACGCGGAAGACGCACGGCGCGCACGTCGTGCGCGAAGTACTTGCCGCCGAACTGGGCGCCGATCCCGATCTCGTTGCAGAGCTTCTGCACCTGCTCCTCGAGGCCGCGGTCGCGGAACGCGCGGCCGAGCGCGTTTCCGGTGGTGGGCAGGTCGTCGAGCGCATGACAGCTGGCGAGCTTGACGGTCTTCAGCGTGAACTCCGCCGAGGTACCGCCGATCGCGATCGCGAGGTGATAGGGCGGACACGCCGAGGTGCCGATTGCGCGGATCTTCTGCTCGAGGAAGCGCATCAGCGATTCGGGGTTCAGCAGCGCCTTCGTCTCCTGGAACAGGAACGTCTTGTTCGCCGAGCCGCCGCCCTTCGCGATGAACAGGAACTCGTAGCTGGCACCCGGGACCGCGTAGATCTCGACCTGCGCGGGCAGGTTCGTGCCAGTGTTCTTCTCGGTGTAGAGGTCGAGCGGCGCCATCTGCGAATAGCGCAGGTTGCGGATCTGGTAGGTGTCGTAGATCCCGTGCGACAGCGCGCGCGCGTCATCGCCACCCGTGTAAACGTCCTCGCCCTTGTAGCCGACGACGATCGCGGTGCCGGTGTCCTGGCAGCCGGGCAGCTCGCGCCCCGCGGCGATGTTCGCGTTGGTGAGCAGCTCGAGCGCGACGAAGCGGTCGTTGTCGCTCGCCCCGGGATCGTCGAGGATCCGCCGGAGCTGCGCGAGGTGGCTCGCGCGCAAGAGGTGCGAAACGTCGTCGAGCGCGGCCGCGGCGAGCTCGCGCAGTGCCTCCGGCTCCACCTCGAGCACGCGGCGGCTGCCGTGCTGGGCGACGCGCACGCGCTGTGACGGCAGGTCGAGACGGCGGTAGCTCGTGTCGTCGTGGCCGTGCTCGAGGATCGGCTGGTAGAGGAACTCGGGCATGTCGGGGCTCCGCGCTGCGACCGAATACGCTAGCGAAGCGCGGAGCGCCGTCCGAGCGTCAGTACCATCAACTGCTGGTGCATGCGCTCACCCGCGCGCGTGCGCATGCCCGGAACCAGGATCGGCGCGCCGTGCAGCGCGAATCCCAGCCGCCGGAAGAACGCGATCGCGCAGAGGTTCTCGGCCCTCGGGCCGAGGTGACAGCCCGGCGAGCGGGCTCGCCCATGAATCCGGTCGCGAACGCGAGGTGGCGCACACCCTGGCGGTCGGCCGGTGGTAGGCGCGAATCGCGATCACCGGACTACATTACAATCCGCGGCGTGAGCGACCCCCTCCCCTCCGGCACCGTCGTCGTGCTGCGCGACGACCCGGACCTCCAGGTCCTGCTCCTCGAGCGCAGCGCGCGCGACGGCCAGCCGGGGCTCTGGGTGTTTCCGGGCGGGAAGGTCGACGCGGGCGATCGCCGCAGCGGCGCGGCGCCCGCCGACGATGCGCGGCGCGCCGCCGTGCGCGAGGCCGCGGAGGAGGCGGGTCTCGTCCTCGACCCGTTCTCGCTCGTCGAGATCTCGCGATGGATCACCCCGGAGCTCGCGCCGAAGCGTTTCGACACGTGGTTCTTCGCGACGCGCGCGCCCGCGAACGGCGCGGTGCGCGTCGACGGTGCGGAGATCGCGGGCCACCGCTGGATCACACCGCCCGCGGCGCTGCGCGCGCATCACGAGCGCGCGCTGCGGCTCGCGCCCCCGACCTTCGTCACGGTCACCTGGCTCGCGGAGTTCGAGAAGGCGGTCGAAGCACTGCGCGTGCTGCCCGCGCGCCGGCCCGAGCCGTTCCGCCCGCGCATCCACCGGATCGACGCGGGTGCGTGCATGCTCTACCCCGGCGACGCGGGCTACGACAGCGGCGATCTCGAGGCCGCGGGCGCGCGCCACCGCCTCTGGGCCGCCGTCGATCCGTGGCGCTACGAGCGGACGCAAGCGGCCGAAGGACGGCGAGCGCGAGTTTCGCGCAGCGAACCGCAGGCGAGCGAAGACCATGAATTGGGCGAACGGAGCTCATAAGGTGGCCTGAATGCCCGTCGACCTCGCCGCGCTCGTCGACCCGAAGCACACCGCGCTCGTCACTCAGGAGTGTCAGCAGGGCGTGATCGGGGAGAAGTCCGCACTGCCCGGGCTCGCCGCAGGCGTCGCGCGCGTGGACATGATCCGGCACGTCGCCGAGCTCGTCGCGGCCGCGCGCGCGGCCGGCGTGCGGATCGTCCACTGCACCGCGGAGCGGCGCCGCGACGGCTTTGGCGCCAACCGCAACGCGCGGCTGTTCCAGTACATGGCGCGCGCGGAGCGGCCGCTCCACCCCGACTCCGAGGCCGCCGCGCTCGTGCCCGAGATCGGCGCGCAGCCCCGCGACCTCGTGCTCGCGCGGCTCCACGGGCTCTCGCCGTTCCAGGGCACCGAGCTCGACTGGGTGCTGCGCAACGAGGGCGTCACCACGATCGTGGGAGTCGGCGTGTCGGTGAACGTCGCGATCCCGAATCTCACCTTCGACGCCGTGAACGCGAGCTATCAGGTGGTGATCCCGCGCGACGCGGTGGCGGGCTTTCCGGCCGAATACGTCGAGATGGTATTCGAGCATACGCTCGCGCCGATCGCCACGCTCACGGCGACGCGCGACCTCGTCGCGATCTGGCGCCGCTAGGGGATCCAGGGATCTCCGCGCCCATCCACCTTCTGCGGAAGGGTTGCGCCGATAGCGGTCCGGAAATCACTGGGAGATCGCCGTGGGTACCGTCGGAGCCCGTGGGTTTGTCTCGGGTGCGCCGCCCGCCGCCGCCCGCACTCCGACCGGGGACGGCACCGGCGTTCCGCCTGATGCGATCGCGTTGGCGGCCCGCGCAGGCGATCTCGACGTAGTCCGGTACGGACGGCGACCCGGGCTCGCGCATCAGAATGCCATAGCGGCGGCCGACCCCCGGGGGCGCGTCGCTTAACAAATCTCAACGATTCCCTCAGAAGGCCTCGCGCTATTGGACACCCAGCGCTATTCCGATACACGTGCTATGGGCAGTGTGCTGGTCGTCGAGGATTGTCCGGATACGAGACGCCTGATCGAGCGGGCGCTCGGCTCGCAGTTTTCGCTGCGCCCCTGTGAGGGACTCGCGGAGGCGCGCGCTGCACTCGCCGAGTCCACGCCCGATCTCGTGATCCTCGACATCGGGCTCCCGGACGGCGACGGCATGGCGCTGTGCTCCGAGCTGCGCAGCGACGAGGCGACCCGCGCCGTCCCCGTGATCTTCCTCTCGTCGCGCAACGCCGTCGACACGAAGGTCAGCGCATTCGGCCTCGGCGCCGACGACTTCGTCGACAAGCCGTTCAATGCCGCCGAGCTGCGCGCGCGCGTCGCCGCTCGGCTGCGGCGCCGCTCCGAGAAGGACATCGCGCTGCGGGTGATCGGCCCGCTGCGAATCGATCGCCGCCGCTTCAAGGCCTGTCGCGTCGAAGACGGGGTCGAGCACGATCTCGACCTCACCGCGCACGAGCTGCGACTGCTCGTTGCGCTCGCCGAGACGCCGGGACGCGCGCTGTCGCGCACCCAGCTCGCGCGCGTGCTGGTCGGCGACTGTGTGATCACCGAGCGCACGATCGACACGCACCTGTGCAATCTCCGGCGCAAGCTCGGCCCGCTGCGCGATTGGATCGAGACGGTGCGCGGCGTCGGCTACCGGATGGTCGAGGCGGGGCGCGGCGAGAGCTGAGAAAACGCGGCGAGCTCCCGCTCGATGTACGCCGACAGCTCCTCGGCCAGGCGATCGATCGCCGCAGCATCGCGCGCCTCCGAAGCGCGCTCGATCACCGCGCCCAGCTCCGAGACGCGCGGGAATCCGTAGCCCGCTCCCGATCCCCTCATGTTGTGGCCGCGGCGCCGGGCGGCGGCGAAGTCGCCGCTGCGCGCGGCTTCGCGCAGTGCGGCCGCGTCGGCGCGGCGGTTGCCGAGGTACTCCTCGGCGAGATCGGCGAGGTCGGGCGGGATCTGGGCGGGTGCGTAGGCCTCCCTTTGCTCGGCGGACGGCCGCGCCGCGTCGATCTGCGCCAGGAGATCGTTGATGACGGCGAACAGGCCCTCCTGGGAGAACGGCTTGCCGAGATAACCGTCGCAGCCGTTCGCGAGGCAGCTGCTGCGCTGGTCGGCGTCGGTGTCCGCCGTAACCGCGATGATCCGCACGGGGATGCGACCGGTGCGGCGCTCCGCGGCGCGGATCCGGCGCACGGCCTCCAGGCCGTCCACGCGTGGCATGTGCAGGTCCATCAGCACGAGATCGAAGTCGCGCTTCTCGCACGCGAGCGCGGCCTGCTCGCCGTCGACGGCCACGTCCACCTCGCAGCCAGTCGCAGCGAGGTACGCCTGCACGATCACGCGGTTCTCCGGCGAGTCCTCGACCAGCAGGATTCGCCGGCCTACGAACGACGGGACGGCAGCGCCCGGCGCTGCGGCCGGTGCGGGCTGCCCATCGCACAGCGCGCGCTCGAGCGCCTCCCAGCGGACCGGCTTGCCCAGCGCGATCGCGCGGGCCGCCTCACAGCGAGACATCTCCCCGACGCGATGATCGATCGGAAGCAGTACGACGCGTCGCATTTCCGCGCGCTCGCCGGGAGCGATGCACTCGAGCAGCTCGAGCCCGTCGATCGGAGGAAGGCGCGCATCGACGAGCACCGCATCGATCGGCGCATCGGAGCCGAGCACGCGCGCTGCCTCCCCGGGAGTGGCGGCCTCGTGCGCGAGCGCACCGCGGAGGCGCAGGCGCGAGGCGAGCGAGGCCCGCTCGATCGGGTCGGCGATCGCGAGGAGGATCCGCCGGCCGGCGAGCGTCGCCTCGCGCGGGTGCAAGCGCACGCGCCACGGCAGCGTGACGCGGAACACGCTCCCGGCGCCCGGCTCGCTCTCCAGGCCGATCTCTCCACCCATCACGCCGACCAGCTCCCGGCACAGCGCGAGGCCGAGACCGCTTCCGCCGTAGCGCCGGGTCGTCCCGGACTCGGCCTGCACGAACCGCTCGAAAACTGCCGCCTGGCGGTCGTGCGGGATCCCGATCCCGGTATCGATGACGGCGATCGCGAAGTGCTCGCCGTCGCTGTGCGCGCGCACGCACACGCGCCCGCGCTCGGTGAACTTCACCGCGTTGCCGACGAGGTTGAACAACACCTGGCGCAATCGGCCCTCGTCGCCGATCACGGTTCCGATCGCGTCGTCGTGGAGGTCCGCGATCAGCGCGATGCCCTTCTGGTGCGCTGCGAACGAGAACGCTTCGAGGCATTCGCGCACCACCCCCTCCAGGTCGAACGCCTCGTACGAGATCTCCGCGGCGCCGCTCTCGAGGCGCGAGAGCTCGAGCGCGTTGTCGAGCAGATTCTGGAGAGCGCGCCCGCAGCGCCTCGCGATCTCGACGTACTCGCGCTGGTTGGGAGACAGCGGCGTCTGCGCGAGCAGCTCCGACATCCCGAGGATCGCG
Source organism: Myxococcota bacterium (assembly GCA_035258825.1). GTDB lineage: Bacteria > Myxococcota_A > UBA9160 > UBA9160 > SMWR01 > JAHEJV01. The sequence goes on along the minus strand of DATFWW010000110.1, from coordinate 4,256 downwards.
TTGAGCGGCGTGCGGACCTCGTGGCTCATCGCGGCAACGAACGAGCGCTGCGCGCGCACGGCCGCCTCCGCTTGCTCGCGCGCGCGCCGCTGTTCCTCACGCAGCCGGCCGCGCTCGATCGCCTGCCGCACCGCGCGCGCGATCGCCGGCCCGGTGTTCTGACCCTTGACCAGGTAGTCCTGCGCGCCGCGTTCGATCAGCGCGAGTGCCTGTCCGGGATCGTCGGCAGCCGAGAGCACCACGATCGGCGACGCACCGGCCGCCGCGACGCGGTCGAACGTCTCCATGCCACCCGAATCGGGCAGCGTGAGGTCGAGCACCACGGCGGTGGGCGGCGGTCGATCGGTTTCACCGAGCCGTTCCAGTGCGGCGGCGAGCGTGGCGCAGTGCTCCACACGCACGCCGCCCGCGGCCAGCGCGTACTTCGCGACCGTTGCGTGCGGGTCCGAATCCTCCACCAGCAGGATGCACGGTTTGTCCATGGTGGCGCCCCGTCGAATCGACCCGCTTCGCGGATTAGTTGAGCCAGATCGGCCGTGAAGGTATCGAGAAAACTCCACCGGGGCGCCACGCCCCATGGATGGGGAACGCCGCTAGGTCTGAGGACCGTAGGGGCATGGATCATACCGTTGTACGCCCTGGACCTTCCCTGCTTCCCCGAGTCCGCCGGGGAGGGGCCGCGGATCCTGATCGCGGAAGACGACGTCGATCGGCATGACGCGCCTGCTCACCTAACGCTCCGCCTCCAGGAGCGCGTCGCGTTCGGCGCAGACCGCGGCGAGCGCATCCCCGACCGCCCCATCGAGGCCGGCCATCCGCGCGAGCGCTCCCGCGGCGTCCTCCGCGGAGGCGAGCCGCTCGATCTCGCGCGCCAGCGCAACGAGCTCGCTCGCTCCGACCAACGCGGCCGCGGATCCGAGCGTGTGCGCGATCCGGCGCGCGCCGCGCAGGTCGGGCCGCGTGAGCGCATCGCGCAGCTCGCCCGCCGCAGCACGCGCCTCTCGAGCGAACCCGTCCACGACCTCGGACACCACCTGCACGTCCTCGATCTGCGTGCGCAGCGATGCGAGCCGCTGGCCCGGCCCCGCCGCGCGCGCGCGGGCGGCGGGCGGCGCACCGAGCGCGCAGAGCCGTGCGAGCTCCGCCTCGAGGTCCGCGAGCTGGATCGGCTTCGCGAGGTAGCCGTCCATGCCGGCCTGGATGCAGCGCTCGCGATCGCCCGAGAGCGCGTGCGCGGTGAGCGCGATGATCTTGGGCGCGCGCTTCCAGCGTTCCCGGATCCAGCGCGTGGCGACGATGCCGTCCATCTCCGGCATCTGCACGTCCATCAGCACCACGTCGTAGTCCTGGCGCTCGAGCGCAACGATCGCTTCGATCCCGTTGCCCACGGCATCCACATCCACGTGGCCGAGCTGCGATAGCAGCAGCTTGGCGACCTTCTGGTTCACCGCGTTGTCCTCAGCGATCAGGATGCGCAGCTTCGCGCTCGGCGCGAAGAGCGGTGCCTTGGGCGCTCGGATCTCGATCGACGAAGTCGGCTCGGGTCGGTCCGCGGGCCCGGAGACGATCGTGAAGTGGAACGTCGAACCTCTGCCGAGCTCGCTCTCCACCCAGATCCGCCCGCCGAGCCGCTCGCACAGCCGCTTCGAGATCGTGAGGCCCAGCCCCGTGCCTCCGAAACGACGGGTGACGGAGGCGTCCGCCTGGGTGAACGGCTCGAACACCCGTTCGAGGTGCTCGGATGGAATGCCGAAGCCGGTGTCGCGCACGATGAAGTGCAGCTCGTGGATCCCGGCCCCGGCCTGGGCAGCGCGCGCTTCCACCTCCACCTCCACCTCCACCGCGCCGTGTTCGGTGAACTTCACCGCGTTTCCGATCAGATTCACGAGCACCTGGCGCAATCGGCCTGCATCGCTCGAAATCGCGGCGGGGACGCCTCTCCCGATCCGCAGCCGCAGCGCGAGGCCCTTCTCCACTGCTCGCGGCGCGATCAGATCGACCGCCTCGGCCACGCACCGACGCACGTCGAAGCTGCTCAACTCGAGCTCGAGATGACCCGCGTCGATCTTGCTGAGGTCGAGGATCTCGTTGATCACGGTCAAGAGGTGCTCGCCGCTGATCCGGATCGTCTCGACGAAGTCGCGCTGCCGCTCGTCGAGCGGCGTGTCGCGCAGCAGCCCGGTCATCCCGATCACCGCGTTCATCGGCGTGCGGATCTCGTGACTCATGTTGGCGAGGAAGTCGCCCTTCGCGCGATTGCCCGCCTCGGCTGCCTCCTTCGCGCGCTGGAGCTCGAGATCGGCGCGGTGGCGCTCGCTGATGTCGCGCAGGATTCCGCAGTAGAAGGTACGATCGTCCGAGCGCCAGGTGGAGAGCGAGATCTCCACCGGCATCTCGCTGCCGTCCTTGCGCAGGCCCCGCACCACGAGCGGGCGGTCGATCAGCCGCGGCACGCCGCCCGCGCGCAGGTGGGCCAGGGCGGATTCGTGCTCGCCGCGCAGCAGCTCGGGGATCAACATGCCCACCGGTCGGCCGAGCGCCTCGGCTTCCGCGTAGCCGAAGTCGCGCTGCGCCGCCTGGTTCCAGCGCAGGATCCGCCCGTCGATGTCGGCGATGATGATCGCGTCGTTCGCCGATTCGGTGACTGAGCGGAACTGATTCTCCGACGCCCGCAGCGCGTGCTCGGCCTGCTCGCGGTCGCGGAGCTCCTGCTCGAGCGCGTCCTTCGTCTCGGAGAGCTGCCGTGTCCGCTCCAACACGAGCGACTCGATGCGCGCGGTGCGGCCGGTCAGGATCAGCAGGAAGCTGCCGAGCAAGCCGTCGAGCAGAAAGCCGCCGATCAGCACGAACCATGCGCCCGGGCTGCGGTGCGCGACGAGATAGGCGCCTTCGCGCACGGCGTGCACGGTCCACGAGAGGCCCGGCACCGCGATCGGATGCGCGTAGGAGAAGCCGGCGCTTCCCGCCGTGCCCGGTTTCCCGGTGAGCAGGCGCAGGTCTGCGGGCGCGCGGTCGTCCTCGAGCCAGAGCACGACTCCCTCCCGGTCCACCCCGCCCACGGCTGCACCCATCACTTCCTCGAGCACGAGCGCGCCGCCGATGAAGCCCGCGAGGTTCGCGCGCCGCTCCTCGGTCGTGTCATGGGGCGGCCCGTTGCGGTAGACGGGCACGAACAAGAGCACTCCGTCGGCGCGCGCCTGGATCAGCTGGACCCGATCCGTGAAAGTGGGCTCGCCGCTGTCGCGCGCCTCCGCGAGCGTCGCGCGGCGATCGGCGCTCGACGCGGAGTCGTATCCGAGCATCACCTCGTTGCCGCCGCGAATCGGCTCGATGTATGCAACGGGTGCGTACTCGCTGCGGCGCGCCGCGGGCACGAGCTCCGTGCCGCGATACTCGGTGATGCGGAAGGACGGGAAACCCTCGCCGCGCATCTCCGCCTCGAAGCGCTCGCGATCGGCGTCGAGCAACTGCGGATGCCACGTCACGCCGCGGATGCCCGGGTGTCGCGCGAGCAGGCCGCTCACGAACGCGTGGAACTCTTCCCGCCTCACGTTCTGAGAGCCGGCGTAGAGCGCCGCGATCGAGTGGAATGCCTCGACGTAGCTCGCGAGGTCCTGCTCGATCGCGCGGGATAGATTCTCCGCGTGCCGATCGAACTCCTCGCGCGCACGCTCGCGCTCCCAATGGCTCGCGTACAGAAATACCGCGATCGTGAGCACGAACGCGATGGCGAGCGGCAAGCCGACCGGGATCCGCCGCGCGCGCCACGCCTCCGCGGGCGCGGCGAACCGCAAGAGCACGAGCGGGGCGAAGATCAGCACGCCGATCGCGTCGCCAATCCACCACGTGAACCAGCTGAACGCAGCCGCTTCGATCCCGATCAGACCGGAGACGGTCAGCGCGGCGATGCCCATCGTAGCGCTCACGACGCAGGCGACCGGGCCGCCGAGCGCGAGGAACCGGATCACCTCGGACTCGGACACGAGCGAGACCGGTGATCCGACCGCGCGGCGGATCAGGCCGCGGCCCACCAGCGCCTGGAGCGCAGCGCCGAACGCGATCGCGCCCGCCACCGCGACGGAGCGGGTGACGTCCGCCGTGTCGAACGAGCTGGAGAGATTGGTCAGGAGCGATCCGAGCCAAATGCCGGGCACCACGGCCGGACCCCAGATCAGCACCGCCGCGAGCGCGATCCCGGCCGACGGCCAGACCGGCACGGCGTAGCCGGGCGGGATCGCCAGCAGTAGGGCGAGCGT
>DATFWW010000109.1:0-4463 GCA_035258825.1 Myxococcota bacterium | reverse complement strand
ATGCCCGCCGCGACGAGCCAGCAGAATCCGAGCGACGGCGCGTACAGATAGCGGTCGGCCATGTACGTAGTGAGCGGGAACGCGAGCGGCGCGGACAGACCGAGCATCAGCCACGCGAGGCCGAGCGCCGCGTTGGTGTGGCGGCGGCGCAGCGCGAATGCGAAGGCGGCTGGCGCCGCGATCAGCGGCAGCAGCGTCGCGGCGGCGACCCCCGCCGTGCGGGCGATCGGCGGCGGGTCGTAGAGCGGCTGACCCGGCAGCGCGCCGAAGAGGAGCCACCCGTATCGCCAGGCGGCCTGTCCGCGCACGAGCAGGTAGTCGAACCCATCGGAGGAGCGCGCCGAATCGGCGATCGGCTGGAACGAGAGGTTCACGGCCGCGAACGGCAGCGCGACCGCGGCGTACAGCAGCGCGCGCGCGAGGGAATCGCGCGGCGAGCTGCGCTCTTCGGGCGCGCGCGGCGCATCGAGGATCCAGTCGACGAGCGGGAAGAACAGCGCGTACGGCCCGATCGTGAGCTTCGCCGCGGCCCCGAGACCGAATAGCACCACGGACGCCGCGTAGAGCCTGCGATCGATGCGCACGGACGCCCGCGCGCGCAGGTACGCGCCGATCGACAGCAACAGCAGCAGCGTCGAGAGCACCTCCTTGCGCGCGGAGACCCAGGCCACCGACTCGACGTGCGTGTGGTGCACGCTCCAGAGCAGCGCCGCGATGAACGCGAGCGCGGGCCGGCGCGTGAGCCGAGCGAGCACCCAGAACGCGAGCGCCCCGTTCGCCGCGTTCAGCAGCACCGATTGCAGGTGGTAGCCGCGCGGGTCGAACCCCCAGATCGCGTAGTCGAGCATGAACGAGATCGACTGGAGCGGGAAGTAGCTGTCGACCACGGGCCTGCTGAAGATCGCCGCGAGGTGCTCGAGCGAGAGCGAGCGGATCCACGGATTCTCCAGCACCTGGGCCGTATCGTCCCAGTCGAGGAACTCATAGCCGACCGTGCGCGCGTAGAGGCACAACGCCACCGCGGCCAGCGCGCACGCCGCGGCCGCGCGCCCGGCGAAACCCTCCGCCGCGCCCCCGCTCATCGCCTCTGGTGAGAGGCGAACGCCCCGATCAGCGCGTCGAGACCGGACTGGATCGCCGCCCGTCGCTCCGGCGCGAGCGGCCCGAGCACCGCGGTCTCCAGCGCGAGCAGCTCCCGGACCGCCGCTTCGGCGAGCACCGCGCCGCTCGGTGTCAGCACGATGTCGACGCGCCGGCGGTCGCCCTCGATGTCCTCGCGCCGCAGGTGTCCGTCGGCCTCGAGCTTGTCGAGAATGCGCGTCGTGCCCGCCGACGATTGCCCGACCAGCGCGCGCAGCTCGGTCGGCGAGCGCCGTCGCCCCGGCTCCGATACCCGCAGCGTGCCGAGCACGGTGAGCTCGGCGTAGTTGATCCCGAAGCCGTTCAGCGCCTCGCGCTGCAGCGCCAGCCAGCCCATCGCGAGCGCGGAGACGCGGCCGAAGAAGGCCAGCGCCGACGCATCGACGCCGAGGATCTCGTGCCACGTGGCCGCGTTCACCGCGAGGCGCGGCGAGAGCTGCTCCGGCGGATCGTTCATGCGCCTCAACGGTTCTGCGCCCCGAACACCTGCTCGCGCAGCGAGGGGATCGGAAACGCGAGCGGCGGGTGATCGGCGCCGCCGTTCACGGCGATCGTGCGCCCCGTGACCCACGACGATGCCGGCGACGCGAGGTAGAGCGCGCACGCCGCGATGTCGCGGCTGTGTCCCATGCGGCGCATCGGGATGTTCTGCGCCGCGCGCTGCTTGACCTCCTCGGTGATCACCGACGACGCGCCCGGCGTGTCGATCTGGCCGACGACGATGCTGTTCACGCGCACCTCGGGCGCGAACTCGGCGCCGAGCATGTGGGTCATCTGATCGAGCCCGGCCTTGGCGGCGCCGTACGGCATCAGTCCGCCGACCACCGTCACGCTCGCGCCCGACGAGATGTTCACGATCGCACCCGAGCCGGCGATCTTCACCATGTGCGGCACGACCAGCCTGGTGAGCAGGAACGGGCTCGTGAGGTTGAACCGCACGATCTTCTCGAACGCGCGCTCGGAGAGCGCGAGCGACGGCCGCGGGACCATGCCGCCCGCGTTGTTGACGAGGATGTCGATCCGGCCGAAGCGATCGAGCGTCACCTTCACGAGGTTCTCGAGCTGCGCGGTCTCGAGCACGTCGCACTGCACGGCGACGCCCGTGCGTCCCGCCGCGCCCACCTCTGCGGCCGTCTCGTCGATGTCCTTCTGCGTGCGCGCGGCGACAGCGACGTCGGCGCCCGCCTCCGCGAGCGCGACGGCGATCGCGCGGCCGATGCCGTGACCCGCGCCGGTCACGATCGCGACCTTGTCGGTCACGCGGAACGAGTCGAGGATCATCGCAGCCTCCTTCGGGCGCACGTGTGCGCCGCAGGCCCGCGGAGTCTTGCACAGACGCGGGTAGCCAACTACAAAAGACTCTCGCGCAATCGAGGAGATGCCCGATATGCGTCAGTACCGAGTAGTCCAGTGGTCGACGGGAGAAGTCGGTTCGATCGCGGTCCGGGTGCTCGCAGCGCGCCCCGATCTCGAGCTAGCGGGCGTTTGGGTGCACAGCGCGGCGAAGGCCGGCCGCGACGCGGGGGAGCTCGTCGGGATCGGCCCGCTCGGCATCGCCGCGACCTCCGACGCCGACGCGCTGCTCGGGCTCGCGCCCGATTGCGTTTGTTACACCGCGAGCGGGGAGTCGCGGCCCGACGCGTGCGTCGCCGACATCAGCCGCATGCTCGCGGCGGGCATCAACGTGGTCACCACGTCGATCCCGGGCCTCGTGCATCCGGCCGGCTTCGACGCGAAGCAGGTCGATCGCCTCGCGGCGGCGTGTCGCGAGGGCGGCGCATCGCTCTACGCGTCGGGCATCGAGCCCGGTTTCGCGGGCGACCAGCTCGTGCTCACGCTCGCGACGCTCTCCCACAAGATCCGCTCCGTGCGCACGCAGGAGATCTTCACCTACGCTGACTACCCGGTTGCGTTCACGATGTTCGAGGTGTTCGGCTTCGGGAAGCCACCCGAGCACCGCTGCATCATGCAGCTCCCGGGCATCCAGACGTCGTCGTGGGGCCCGCCGGTGCGCATGGTGGCCGATCACTTGGGCGTGCAGCTCGAGGCGATCCGCGAGACCTACGACAAGCGCGCGACCGACCGCCGGCTCGAGGTCGCCGCGGGCGTGATCGAGCCCGGCACGGTCGCCGCGGTGCGCTTCGAGACGATCGGCGTGGTGGACGGCCGCGACGCGATCGTGATCGAGCACATCAACCGGATGGCCGACGACGTCGCGCCCGACTGGCCGACCGCGGCGCGCGGCGGCACCTACCGGATCGTCTTCGAAGGCGACCCCGGCATGACGTGCGAGCTCCAGATGGGCACGCCCGACACGTTCGTGCGCGACGGGCTGGTCGGCACCGCGATGCGCGTGATCAACGCGATCCCGTACGTGTGCGAGGCTGCGCCCGGTCTGGTCACGTCGGCCGATCTGCCCACCACGCTGCCACGCGGCGCATTCGCGGGCGCCTAGCATGGGCCAGCTCGACGGCAGGATCGCGATCGTCACGGGTACGAGCCGCGGCGTCGGCGTCGGGATCTCGCGCCGCCTGCTCGAGGAGGGCGCGGTGGTGATCGGCTGCTCGCGCGGCCCGCTGTCCGCGCTGCCCGCCGCAGCCGGTCTCGACGACGACGGCAAGCGATCCGCGCAATGGGTGTGCGACCAGAGCGACGCGGCGCAGATCGACGCGCTCGTGCGGCGCGCCGTCGAGCGCTTCGGGCGGATCGACGTCCTCGTCAACAACGCCGGCGGCACGGTGCCGACGCCGCTGGCCGAGGACGTGCCCGCGCTGATCGCGAAGATCCAGGGCGCGCCCGCGCACGGGGACGACTGGACGCGCACCGCGCTGTTCCACGCCTACGCGATCCAGAACAACCTGATCAGTCCGCTCTGGTTCTCGCTGCGCGTCGCGCGCCAGATGCTGACTCAGGACGGCGTAGGCTCGATCGTGAACATCTCGAGCGGCGCGGGCCATCCCGCCGGTTCGCCGACGCTCGTCTCCTACGGCGCCGCCAAGTGCGGGCTCGACCACCTGACGAAGTCGCTCGCGCAGGAATGGGGACCGAAGATCCGCGTGAACTGCCTCGCGCTCGGGCCGACCGTCACCGAGAACTTCGAGCGGCTCGTGCTCGGCGGCGACCCCGCGGAGCGCGAGCGGTATTTCGAGAACGTGCCGATCCGCCGCGCGGGCCAGCCCGAAGAGATCGGCAATGCGGTCGTGTTCCTGTGCTCGGGTCAGGCCGACACGATCAACGGCACCACGATCTACACCGACGGCGGCATGCTGCCCGGCGCGCTCTACGAGGTGGGGCTCGCGCCGATCCGCAAGCTGCTCGAGTCG
>DATFWW010000108.1:0-6449 GCA_035258825.1 Myxococcota bacterium | reverse complement strand
GCTCCAGGTGGTCGCCGAGCCCGGGCTCGCGAACTACGAGAGCGAGGTCGCCGCGCTCGGCACGGGATGTGCGGTCTCGATCACGGGCGAGATCGTCGACTCACCGGGGAAGGGGCAGCGCTACGAGCTGCGCGCGGCGCGCGTCGAGGTGGTCGGCGGTGTCGCACCCGACTATCCGCTCCAGAAGAAGCGGCACTCGTTCGAGTTCCTGCGCACGATCGCGCACCTGCGGCCGCGCACCAACACGATCGGCGCGGTGCTGCGCGTGCGCAACGCCGCGTCGCAGGCGATCCACCAGTTCTTCCAGGAGCGCGGCTTCCTGCTCCTGCAGACGCCCGTGATCACGGCGTCGGACGCCGAGGGTGCGGGCGAGCTGTTCCGCGTCACGGCGATCGACCCGAACGATCCGCCGCGCGACGCGAGCGGCCGCGTCGACTGGAGCGCGGATTTCTTCGGGCGCGAGGCGTTCCTGACCGTGTCGGGGCAGCTCGAGGCGGAGATCGGCGCGCTCGCGGTCACGAACGTCTACACGTTCGGGCCCACGTTCCGCGCCGAGAACTCGAACACGAGCCGCCACCTCGCCGAGTTCTGGATGATCGAGCCCGAGATGGCGTTCTGCGACCTCGCCGGCGACATGGACGTCGCCGAGGCGTTCCTGAAGTCGCTGTTCGCCGCGGTGCTCGCGCGCTGCCCGGACGATCTCGCGTTCTTCAATGAGCGCATCGACGACAGCGTGATCGCGACGCTCGAGCACATCGTGACCGCCCCGTTCGAGCGCATCACCTACAGCGAGGCGATCGCGATCCTCGAGCAGAGCGGCCGCGCATTCGAGTTCCCCGTGAAATGGGGCGCCGACCTGCAGAGCGAGCACGAGCGCTATCTCGCCGAGGAGCACGTCGGCCGCCCCGTGATCGTCACCGACTATCCCGCCGCGATCAAGGCGTTCTACATGTACCTGAACGACGACGAGCGCACCGTGCGCGCGATGGACGTGCTGGTGCCGAAGGTCGGCGAGATCATCGGCGGCTCGCAGCGAGAGCACCGCGAGGACGTGCTGCGGCGCCGGATCGCCGCGGCTGGCCTCGATCCGGCCGATTACGGCTGGTACCTCGACCTGCGCCGCTTCGGCAGCGCGCCGCACGCGGGCTTCGGCCTCGGCTTCGAACGCATCGTGCAGTTCATCACCGGCATGAAGAACATCCGCGACGTGATCCCGTTCCCGCGCGTGCCCGGATACGCGGAGTTCTGAGCCACCCGTGGCGGTGCGCATCGTCAGGCTCGGCAGCCCGCGCGCCCCGGACGAAGGTCTGCGGATCGGCACGGTGCGCCGGCCGCCGCGCGGCGTGGCGAAGTCGCAGTTCGCTGCGCGGAACTTCTACGACGTGTGGTTCCCCAACCTCGCGCCGAGCGAGCCATTGCTGAAGCGCGCCCAGCGCGCGGAGACCGCGCGGGAATGGCGCGCCTTCGCGCGCGCCTACCGCGCCGAGATGAAGACCGCCGAGAACCGGCGCACGCTCGACCTGCTCGCCGCGCTCTCCCACGGCGCGGACTTCTCGGTCGGTTGCTACTGCGCGGACGAATCGCGCTGCCACCGTTCACTGCTGCGCGAGTTGCTCGCGGAGCGCGGCGCGGACCTGGAAGGCTGAGGGATCCATTGCGCACCGTCCCCGCGCGACTGCACGTGCTCCTCGCGCGAGAGGCCGCGACGGCCGTCGTGATCCGGCGTGGACCGTCGCGGCACGTGGCCGTGATCGGCTGGGACCGCGCGACCGACACCTTCGAGATCGGCCAGTGGCTGTGCGGGCGCATCTACGAGCGGCGGTGCGATCTCTCGCCCGACGGCGTGCACCTGATCTATTTCGCGATGAACGGGCGCTGGCGTTCGAGGGCGAAGGGTTCGTGGACGGCGATCTCGCGGGCGCCCTACCTCGAGGCGCTCACGCTGCTGCCCAAGGGCGACTGCTGGAACGGCGGCGGCCTGTTCCTGTCGTCGCGCAAGTACTGGGTCAACGGTGGAGCGTGCCACGGGACGCTCCAGGACGAATCGCGTCTCACCCGCGTGTCGGACTACCCGTGGTCCGAGAGCTATGGCGGCGAGTGCCCCGGCGTCTACTACATCCGGCTGCAGCGCGACGGATGGGCGATGAAGAGCACCGGCCCCGAGCGCGGCGACCAGGTGACCCTGTTCGAGAAGCGCCTGAGTGGCCACTGGCGGCTGCGCAAGCGCGCGTACGCCTCGGTCGTCCGGCGCCAGGGACGCGGGTGTTATTTCGACGAACATCAGCTCTGGAACGCGCGCACCGAGGCGGCGACCGACCTGCCGGACTGGGAGTGGGCGGACGTGGACGGCGAGCGGCTCGTGTGGGCCGAGCGCGGCAGGCTCTTCGCGGGGGAAATCGGCGCAAGCGGGCTCGCGAACACGCGTCAGCTCTACGACTTCAACCCACTGTGCTTCGAGCGGCTGGTCGCGCCCTACTGAGAGTGGTCGCGATCCAGCCCGGCACGGCTCGAAGGCGCGGCCTGCCGAAATCCATGTTCGAGGAAGAACTGTTACCACCCGTGCCGGGTCGAACCTTTCAACACCCGGCGGCTGGTTGGACACATGACGGCGAGCAGCCGGCTGCCAATCACGCTGCGCAGACGTAGTCGGCGCCTTCCCGGAAGCCGCGCTGGTCGAGCTCGGCGCGGATCAGGCCGCGCGCGTCGGCGCCGGCGACCGAGACGACCAGCGGCAGCGCGCCCGGCGCGCCGAGATCCTTCGGTGCGATCACGCGCGCGCCCTGGATGCGCTGCCCGATCCGGCGCGGGTGGAGCTCGACGATCGCGTCGGGGTGGCGGCCGTGTGCGCGCAGGGCTTTCGCAAGGGCGCGCCCGGTTCCGCCGTAGCCCCAGAGCCAGTAGCGAGCCGCGCGCGCGAGCAGGCCGCGCGCGAGGTGGTGCGCCTTGCACGCGGTGAAGCGGTCGGGCGCGTAGACGGCGCTGCGCTGCGAGAGGCGATGCGGCCCGTGACGCCACGCGACCAGGCGCCGCGGCACGGTGCCCAGCTCGCAACCCGCGGCGAGCAGGCGCAGCACGAGGTCGTAGTCCTCGGGCCAGCCGAGATCGCGATAGGCGTGCGCGCACAGCACGTCGCGGCGCAGCACGAGCGTCGGATGCGCGAGCGGACACTCGACGAACGCCTCGCGGCGCACGTCGGCGGCGGTGCGCACGCCCGCGAGCCACCGCTCGTAGGCGCGCATGCCGGGCCCTAGCGCGTTGCGCGGGAACAGCCGCACGTGACAGCCGACACCCGCGAGCTCCGGCGCCGCTTCGAGCGCGGCGACCTGGAGCGCGAGGCGATCGCGGTGCATCGCGTCGTCCGCGTCGTGGCGCGCGACAAGCGGAGCGCGGCACTCGGCGAGACCGCGCAAGAGCGCGGTCACGAGGCCGAGCGCGGGCTGCGCGATCGCGCGGAAGCGCGGATCTCCCCGCGCGTGCCGCCGCGCGATCGCGAGGCTCTCGCCGCGCGAGCCGTCGTCGACGACGATGCACTCGAGATCGCGCAGGCGCTGCCGCGAGATGCTGCGCAGACTCGCCGCGAGCGTCGCAGCGGCGTCGCGCACCGGAAGCAGCACGGATACGCGGGGCGTCATCGCGCAGGCTGCTCGCCCACGAAGATCGGGCTCGACCACGCCGCGCCGCCGTCGCGCTGCGCCACGCGCACGTACACGTACTCGCCCGCGGCGAGGTCGGCGAGCTCGCTGGCCATCGTCGCCTCGAGCCGGCCGTCGAGTGCGACTCCGTCCACCACCGCCCCGCTGCGCACTACTTCGAGCCGCTCGAGCGGTGCGGTTCCCACGGCGCTCACGAACAGCGTCTCGTGCCGCCGCTCGCCCGTCGCGATCGGCACGACGCCGCCGATCGGCGTGCCGCCGAGTGCCACGCGCAGGACGATCCGCGCGCCGTTGGTCGCGTACACGCGCCGCTCGCGCAGCGCGCGCAGCACGCCCTCGCGCGTGCGCTCCTCGGAGAGGATCGCCCCGAGCCCGCCCTCGGCGCTCGCGTGGGTGTCGGCCGAGAACGCGCCCGGGTGTCCGTCGTGGCGGTCGCCGCTGCCGATGAATCCGAGCCGATACCCGCGCGCGAGCGCATCGCGCGCGAAGTGGCCCGCGACGGGCTCGTGGATCAACGCGGGCGAATCGGGCGCCTCGCTGCTGCCGTGGATCGAGACGATCTCGGCCACCGGCTCGAAACGCGGGTCGGGCGCGATGTCCCAGTCGATCGCGATCGGCCCGCCTGCCGGGTGGTGCGGAACCGTGATCGCGGGCCGATCCCCGAGCGCCTGCCAGAGCTCCGCCGGCGTGTCGGTGCCCTCCGCGACCGAATCGATCACGGGCCCGTCGTCGGTGAAGTAGAGCACGTGGCGATGGCCGTAGATCCAGCTCGTCCACTCGAAGCCGAGCAGCGTCACGAATCGGCCGGGTGCATGGAAGCGCCTGGTCTGCACGCGGATCTCGCGCCACAGCTCGGGGTGCTCCGCGAGCGGCAAGATCCCCCAGTGATCGTGGTCGGTCAGCGCCACCACGTCGAGCGCCGAGACGTCGCGCGCATAGGTGAAGTAGTCCTCGGGCAGGCCCGTGCCGTCGGAGAACGCCGAGTGCCCGTGCAGATCACCCCAGAGCACGCGCGGGCCCTCCGCGGAGACGATCAGCGGATTGCTCTGCGCGCGCAGCTCGCCGGCCTTCACCTCGAGGCGATAGGTGCCCGGCTCGCGCGCGATCGCCTCCACCGCGCGGCGCCCGCCCTCGCTGCCGTCGAAGTGCACCGAGCGCGGCAGCGCGAGCCCGGCCGGTGGGTCGACGAACTCCGCATCGCCCGCGAACGCGACGTCCGTGTCGAGCGCGGCATCGACGACCGCGAGCACCACGCGGACCTTCTCCCCCGGCCGCGCGACGCTCGGCAGTGTCACGAGCAGCGCGGCGGGCGGGCCCGCGCGCACGTCGATCGCGGGCGAGTCGGGCAGGAACGCGCGCACGCCGTCGCCATCGCCGTCCACGGCGATCCAGAACCGCGAGTCGCGCTCGGCATAGCGATCGGTCAGCGCGCGCGCGGGACCGGCGCCGTAGACGATCTCGAGTCGGTCCCCGGCCACGAGCGGCCGGCCGGTGACCTGGATCCCGAGCAGCTGCTCGTCGAGCGTCTTCGCGGTCACCGCGATGTCGGGTGCCGAAGGGTGGATCTCGGTGAAGCCGGGCGCGTCGGGGTCGCTGACCTGTGGCGTGCTCCAGCCCCAGAACGGCGAGACCTGGAGCTGCACGGAGCCGCCCGTCGCGACCCCGAGCGGGCCCGCCTCGTAGACGATCCGGAACCGGTCGGCCGTGGCGCGCGTGGTGTAGGCGGGCTGGTCCGGGTCGCGCACGAGGCGCGCGCGACCGCCGCCGTCCGCGGGGTGGCGCGGCGCGGCGGCGCCGTCGCGCATCAGGTCCACCACGTCCCAGCGCGCGGTCGGTGGCCCGGGGCGAGCGGCCTCCGCTGCCGCTGCGGGCTGCGCGGGCGGCGGGTCGCTGGCGGCCCGTTCCGCCCGGCCGCAGTCGGGCAGGGCGCCGGCCGCGGCGAGGAGGGTCGCGAGCCGGATCGCCCTCGTGGCGAGCGCGCGTCGCATGCAGGCGGGCAAGATAGCCCCGCGTGTCTCCTTCAAGTCTGGGGCGCGGAAAGCCGTTCAGACCGGGTGGACCCGTGGCCCTCGGGCGGGCCGGACACCCATGTCGAAGACCGACCGCACCGGACCCGTCTCCACCCCGATCCCGTGGCTGAGCACCGCGCTGCTCCTGGCCTTCGTGGCGTTCAGCGTGCATGCGCACCTGCGCACCGAGGCGCTGCGTCGCGAGGGAATGGCCGCGCTCGACGCCGCACGCGACTACTTCCTCGCGCACCCCTACCTCGAGCCCGGTCCCGCGCTCGGCGCACGCCTCGATGCGGCGTTCGTGCAGCGCGCGCGCGCCGACTACGCGCAGCAGCAGGCGAGCGCGATCCCCATGCCGCCCGGCGTGATCCGCCGCCAGCAGCAGGAGCTCGAGGAGCGCGTCGCGAGCGCGATCGAGCGCGGGAGCGCGCTGCCCGCGAAGCAGCTCGCGTTCGCGCCGGGCAGCACTCCGCCTCACACCTGGCTCACCTACTGCCTGCTGCACGTCGGCAACGCCGCGCTGATCGGAAACGGCCTGCTGCTCTTGTTCCTGGGCGTCTACCTGGAGCGCTCGTTCGGACGCGGGGCCTACGCGGCGCTGCTCGTCTGGCTGACAGTAGCCGGTGCCGCGGGCTGGACGGTCGCCGCGCCGCCCAGCGCGGCATACGGACTGGTCGGCAGCACGCCGCTGCTCGCGGGTCTCGCGGCCGCGTTCGCGGCCCGCTTGTTCGACCGACACGAGGAGGGCTTCTACTTCGCCGGACTCCTCGCGAGCGCGCTGTGGCTC
>DATFWW010000107.1:0-42774 GCA_035258825.1 Myxococcota bacterium | reverse complement strand
CGGCACCTTGCGCGGCGATAGCCCGCTGACCGCCTGCGCGACGGCGCGGATGTGATCCGGCGTGGTGCCGCAGCAGCCGCCGACGAGGTTGGTGAGGCCGCTCTCCACGAACTCGCGCAGCAGCGCAGCGGTAGTCTCGGGCGCCTCGTCGTAGCCGCCGAACGCGTTGGGCAGGCCCGCATTCGGGTAGGCCGTGACCGGGACGGGCGCGACCGCGGCGAGGTCGGCGAGGAACGGGCGCATCTCGCGCGCACCGAGCGCGCAGTTGATGCCGATCGAGATCGGCTTCGCGTGCTGCACCGACGCCCAGAACGCCTCGACCGTCTGGCCCGAGAGCGTTCGACCGCTGCGGTCGGTGATCGTGACCGAGATCAGGATCGGCAGCTCGCCGCCGAGCTCGTCGAACACCTCGCGCGTGGCGACGATCGCGGCCTTCGCGTTCAGCGTGTCGAAGATCGTCTCGATCAGGATCGCGTGGACGCCGCCCTCCACGAGCGCGCGCACCTGCTCGGCGTAGGCCTCGCGAAGCGTGTCGAAATCGAGGTCGCGATATGCGGCGTCGTTCACGTCGGGAGAGATCGAGAGCGTCTTGTTGGTCGGGCCGACTGCGCCGGCCACGAAGCGCGGGCGGTCGGGAGTGCGGCGGCTCCACTCCGCGGCGGCCTGCACGGCGAGCCGGGCCGCCTCGCGGTTGATCTCCGGCACGAGCTCCTGCATGCCGTAGTCGGCCTGGGCGATGCGTGTCGCGCCGAACGTGTTGGTCTCGATCAGATCCGCGCCCGCGCCGAGGTACGCGTCGTGGATCGCGCGGATCACGTCGGGCCGCGTGAGCACGAGGAGCTCGTTGTCGCCGCGCAGGTCGCGCGGGTGGTCGCGGAAGCGCTCCCCGCGGAAGTCGGCCTCGGTGAGCCCGCGCGCCTGGATCATCGTGCCCATCGCACCGTCGATCACGACGATGCGTTCGGCGAAGAGCGCCTCGAGCGCGGTCTGGGCCTGGTTCGGTTGCACAGGAGCCCTCTCGGTTCGCAGCCTGCCCGAGTATAGGTTAATATCAGCCTATCTCCATGTCCTGATACGATTCACCCTGATACGATTGACCCCCTAGGGGAAAAACGCCGGGATCCCCAGCAGGACCGCGAGGTCGGCGAGCGCCTGCTCGGGGCTATCGACCTTGATGGTGGCCATCCCGAGCGCGCGCGCAGCCTTGAGGTTGCGGCCGATGTCGTCGAGGAAGACCGCCTCCTCGGGCGCGATCGAGAGCTCGGTGCAGGCGTGCCGGTAGATGCGAAGGTCGGGCTTCTGGAGCCCGAGAACGCTCGACTCGAAGAACCCGTCGAACTGGCCGCGGAGGTCGCGGCTGGCGCCGCCGCCGCGCTCTTCCGAGGGCCAGTTGTTGGTGAGCGCGGCGACGCGAAAGCCGCGCTCGCGCAGGGTCCGGATCGCGGCGAGCATGATCGGCCGCGGCTGCGATGCGGCGGCCATGCGGTCCATCATCGCCAGGGCGTCGATCGCGAAGCCCGCCACTGCGCACTCGGCCTCGAACGCCGGGGCGAACGCCGCGATGCCGACCAGCCCCCGCTCGAGTCTTCCCCACGCGCCCTCCGCGCCCGCCGCCACGACGACGCGGTTGACCGAGCCGGGCGCGATCCCGCGCTCGCGCTCGTACGCGGCGATCGCGTGGAGTGGCGACCCGAACACGACACCGCCGAGATCGAAGATCACTGCCCGGATCGCCACCTAACGCCCTCGCAGGTCGACGCGCACGATGCGATCGCCCGCAAACGTGCCGATCAGGAGACCGCCGTCCACCTCGAGCCCGACCGTTCCGGCGCCACTCGGCGTGCCGGGACCGCCCTGGTACACGGTTTCCGTCTGCATCGTCTTCGGATCGAGCGCCACGATCGCGAACGGCATCGGGCAGGATCCGCGCTCGAGGCCGTTGCACGAGAGCAGCTCGCGCATCGCACCTCGCAGCGACGCAACGCGCAGCCTCCCGTCACTCGCCCAGGTCAGATTGTCGGGTTGGGGGACCTCTGCGCGCGCCTCGATCGCGCCGGTGCGGCGATCGATGCGCAGGACTTCGCTCGCGAGGGTGGTGTTCAGGAAGATCTTCTCACCGTCCGGGGAGAGTTCGATGCCGTTCGGACCGGCTGCGCGCGTGCCCGGCACTTCGGAGAATCCCCGCTCTCGACTCCACGCGTACACCCATCCCGTTTCGCCGCCGAACAGCGTCGCCTTCGCGGCAGCCAACATGAATGCGGCCGACGAGCTGGGCCCGAAGCGCGTGACGAGGAATCCGCCCTCGGGCAGCGCGACCACGTCGTTGAGACCGCCCTCCGGCGCCACGGCACAGCCGCGCCACGCGAGCCGCCAGGTGCTCTCCGCCGGCAGCACTTCGAACATCTCCACCGACTCGCGCCCGCCGTGCTGTACCACGAGCAGCTGGAGGGACCCGTCCGCGCGCTGCGAGAGGTGGATGCCGTGCGGGCTGAAGGCCTCCGACGGCGGTTTGCAGTCGGCCGCACCCCAAGGCCCTGCGCCCGCGGGACCGCCCCCTGCGTACAGACTCTCGTGCCGGCCCGATTCGAGGTCGAGCAGCGAGATCCGGCCCGGTCGCGCACCGGCGTCGCCGTACTCGCTCACGATCACATGGCGCCGATCCGGCAGCAGCGCGAGGTCCTCGGGATTCTGGAAGCCGCATAGCGGTGTCGCCGCTCCGACCGGATCGCACGAGGTGATCGGCTCGGTCGATCCGCACGCGGACAAACCGACCGCGAGCGGGAACGCGAGAAGTTGGGCTCGGAGACTCATCGATTCCTCAGGGTGTGGGCGGGGCCGGGAAAGGCTCGCGCGTCGCGCGCAGCGCGTCGAGGGTGAAGATCGACAGAGCGAGCGCGACGAACCCGAACGCGATCGCGTGATCGCGCGTGAACGGCTCGCCGAACCAGAGCACGGCGAGCAGCAATGCCAGGCTCGGCGAAATGTACTGGAAGATGCCGATCGCGATCAGCGGCAGCCGGCGCGTCGCGCTCGCGAAGAAGACGAGCGGCGCCGCGGTGACCATGCCCGAGGCCGCCAGCCACAGGTCGACGGCGGTGTTCGAGCCCGGCAGCGCTAGCGATCCGTTCGGCTGCGCCGCGAGGAACGCCGCTGCGAGCGGCGCGAGGAATAACATCTCGAGCGCGAATCCCACCAGCGACGAGATCGGAACGAGCTTGCGCACGAGCCCGTAGAGCGCGAAGGAGACCGCGAGCGCGGCCGAGATCCACGGCAGCCCGCCGAGCCGCGCGGTCCACCACGCGACGCCCGCCGCGGCGATCGCCACCGCGACCCACTGCGCAGGGCGGAGCCGCTCGCCCAGCACCGCGAATCCGAGCGCGACGGAGACGAGCGGGTTCACGTAGTAGCCGAGGCTCGTGTCGGTGATGCGATCGGTCTGGACGGCGAAGATGAACACGAGCCAGTTGGCACCGAGCAGCGCGGCGGAGAGCGCGATCGGGAGCGCGCCGCGCGCGCTGCGCAGAGCGCGCACGAGCTCGGGGGTGCGGCGGGCGGCGATCAGCAGGCCGACCCCGAACGCGGCCGAGCACAGCGCGCGCCACGCCGTGAGCTCGGCGGCCGGGATCGGCGCGAGCTGCTTCCAGTAGGCGGGCATGATGCCCCATAGCCCGTAGGCCGCGAGTGCGAATGCGGTGCCCGCGGCGGTGCTCATCGGCGCGGACGGCGGGGGCTCGTTCGACACGGGCGCGTCAGGATAACGGGCCTACCGCGCTACTGTGTCGCGCATGGACGGGACCGGGACCGAGGAGCTCGCGTTCTCCCGGTCCTGCGCAGGCGGCCTGCACATCCTCCATCGCCCCGACCTCGCGCCGGAGCACGTCGTGCGGGCGATCGAGGCGCATCGGCACAACGCCGGCCGCGGGCGCGAGTTCTGCGAGCACTGGGGCCCCGCTTCGTCGGTGAGCCGGATCGTGCTGCGCCGCGAGGAGGGCGACCTCGACCTCGCGGTGAAGTGGAACCACGCGCGCGGACCGCGCGCGGCGGCGGCGGAACGGCTGCGCGGCTCGCGCGCGGCACGCGCGGTCGCGGGGGCGGAGCGGCTGCGCGGGCTCGGCATCGCGTACGCGGAGGCGGTGGCGATCGCCGAGCGTCGACGGCCGGGCCGGCTGATCGAGAGCTTCCTGCTCACGCGCTTCCTCGCCGGCTCCGCGCCGCTCCCCGCGCTGATGCCACAGCTGCTCGCCGCGGCGCAGCGGCGGCGCGCGATCGCATGCGAGATCGGGCGCGCGATCGGCGCGCTGCACGCGGCCGGCCTCGACCACGCCGATCTAAAGCACTCGAATCTGCTGGTGATCTCCGGCGATCGGATCGCGCTGCTCGACCTCGACTCGCTGATCCCGCCGCGCCGGCCCACGTGGCGGCGGCGCGTGCGCGCGCTCGGCCAGCTCGAAGCGTACGCGACCGACCTCTATCCGCGGCTTCCGCGCACCGACCGCGCACGCGTGCTGCGCGCCTATCTGGAGCACAACCCGGAGCTGCGCGCACGCCGCCGCGCGCTGGTCCGCGACGTGCGGCGCTGGGTGGAGCGCCGGCTCGAGTGCTGGCGCGGGCGCGACCGCGACCTCCACATCTACTATCCGCTCGCGCCGCGCGCTCCGCTCGCCGCAACGCTCGTCGACCTGCGCGGGGCTGCGCGAGAGGTGACCGGGGAGGTAGCACCGTGCGCATAGCGCTCACGCATCCGCGCGCGAGCGACGTGGGCGGCGTCGAGCGTCAGGCGCATAGCGTGGCACAGGCGCTGCTCGACGCCGGCCACGAGGTGCACTTCTTCTGCCAGCGCGCCGACGGGAGCATCGACCCGCGGATCGCAGTGCACCGCATCTCGAACCCGCTGCGCCCCGTGCGCTGGTTCAAGGTCTGGTGGTTCGACCGCGCGTGCGAGCGCGCCGTGGCCGCCGCGGGTCCGTTCGACCTCGTGCACGGCTTCGGCAAGACCTCGCGGCAGGACGTGTACTTCGACGGCAGCGGATGCCTCGCCGACTTCCAGATCTGGTCGATCGACGCTGCGATCGGATCACCGTGGCGGCGCCGGCTCCGGCGCGCGAGCCTGCACCAGCGCGTCGTCGCGCGGATCGAGTGCGCGCGGTACACGCGCGGGAACTACCGCCGCGTGCTCGCGATCTCCGAGCTAGTCCGGCGCCAGATCCTCGATCGCTACCGGTTGCCACCCGAAGACGTGGAGCGGCTCTATCCCGGTGTGGATCTCGACCGGTTCGCGCCCGATCCGGCCGCGCGGGCTCACGCGCGCCGCGCGCTCGGCGTGGGAGATGGAGTTCCGCTGCTCGCGTTCCTCGGCTCCGACTATCGCCGCAAGGGGATCGACACGCTGCTCGCCGCGGTCGCGCGGCTGCCGGGCGCACACGCGTTCGTGATCGGCGCAGAGCGCGCGGGGCCCCGAACGCGATTCGAAGCGGACGCGCGTGCAGCCGGCATCGCCGGTCGCGTGCACTGGCTCGGCGTCCGGCCCGATCCGCAGCGCTGGCTGGCGGCCGCCGATCTCATGCTGTTTCCGACGCGATTCGACGCATTCGGCAGCGCCGTGCTCGAGGCGCTCGCGTGCGGCGTTCCCGCCGTCGTGAGCCGCCGCGCGGGCGCCGCGGAGCTGGTGTCGGAGGGAAAGACCGGTTCGGCGCTCGACGCGCTCGACGATGGCGCGGCCTGGGCCGCCGCAGCGCGCCCGTTCCTCGACCGGGCGCGGCGAGACGAGCTGCGCGCGCTCGCGCGCGAAAGTGCCGAGCACCATCCCTGGAGCCGGCACGCCGAGCGCGTGCTCGAGGTGTACCGGGAGCTAACCTCAGCTGGGCCCCCAAAGGGGCAATAGCGAGCAGATTCGAGCCATTCCATAATTCCGCGGGCACGGATTCCCCGGGCACCCTCCCATCGCGGCCCGGCATGCAGCGGCGAGGGATTTCAGCCTCCGATGGATTTCGAGCGGGCGTTCGACACCCTGGGCCTCCCGCTGGGGGCGTCCGAGCAGGACGTCGAATCGGCCTACCGCCGGCTGTGCGACGACTTCGATGCGCGGATCGGCCGCGTCACGAGCCTCGCGCTGCGCGATCGCTATGCCGCGGCGCGCGCCGAGCTCGAGGGGGCGCGAGCGATCGCTCTCCAGGCCGCGAAGCTCCAGCGGCCGCAGGGCGAGGCGCCCGGCGCGCGGGCGTGGGCCGTGCTCGGCCTCGCCGTCGGAGCGTCGCCTCTCGAGGTGGCATCGGCATACGTGTCGCTCTGCGAGGAGCTCGATCGCGAGCTTGCCGCTGCGCCCACCGACGCTCTGCGTCACCGCTGCCTCGAGGCGCGCGCCGAGATCGACAGCGCCTATCAGTGGTGCGCGGCGACCCCCCTTGCGGTGGAGCCCACCGGGGCGGGCGCCGCGTCGGCCGGATACGAAACCCAGGTTGCGCGCGCCACCTTCGAGGCTCCGCCCGCTGAACCGCCCGCCGCGAGCCCCGCGCTCGTGCGGATCCTCGCGGATCCCGATCCGCATCCGCGCGCGCGCGCGCGCCGACCGCGACGCCGACCGATGCGCCGCCTCGCACTCGCCACGTCGCTGCTGCTGTTCGCGGCCGGGGGATCGCTCGGCTACGTGTGGTGGACCGAGCCCGAGCGGCTGCACCAGCTCACGCGTTATCTACCGCTCCCGCCCGATCCGGAGCTGGTCGAGGCGCAGACGGGCGCGGAATATCTGCGGCGCCGCGTCGCGGAAGAGCGGCACGACATCCAGCAACGCGCGGAAGAGGCCTCCGAGCGCGTCGCGCGCCTCCAGGCGGAGCCTGCGCCGAGCGCCGCCGGCGCGCTCGCTGCGCGCGCGCGCAGCGAAGACACGCTCGAACAGGCGCAGGCGCGATCGTCGCTCGCGCAGCACCTGCTCGAACTGACCGAGCGGCACATCTTCTCGAGCAATGCGCTCGCCGAGGCGTACGGGCGCATGGAGCTCGCCGCCGAGCTCGCGGGGGCCGGCAAGATCAACCGCGCGGTGGCCGCCTACTCCGAGGCGCGCGCGAATCTCGAGGCCACGCTCGCGAGCCTCGAGCAGGCCGAGTCGGCACTCGGCGCGCGATACGAGGCCGTCGACGCGCGGGATGCATGGGTCGCCCTCGCCAAATCGGCCGGGCTCGAACCCAGCAACGCCGTGCTCGAGGGCGGACAGCGGCTCGCCGCCGCCGACTCACTGCTCGAGGCCGGCAACTTCGCGGCCGCGGTCCCCGAGCTGCGCCAGGCCTCGCAGAACTTCCGCACCGCGATCGACGACGGGCGACACGAGCTCGCCGCGCGGCGCGCGCAGTTCGAGGCCGAGCGCAAGACGCAGCGCCCGCGCGAAGAGCCGCACCCGCTCGCGCGGGCGGCACCCGAGGACGCGTCGGCCGATGCGCCGCTGCCGCCGGTATCGGCGATGGATCGCGCGGACGTCAAGCTCGTCACGGCGATGGATCGCGCCGACGTCAAGCTCGTCACGATCCCGGCCGGCAGCTTCGTGTACGGGTGCGACGCGGGAGCCGGTGGCGAGTGTCCGGCGTCGGAGGCGCCCGGCCAGCGCACCGAGCTGGCCGCCTTCCAGATCGACCGCACCGAGGTCCGCGTGAGCGAGTACCGCCGTTGCGTGGAGGAGGGCGCGTGCGCTGCTCCCGCGGTGGCGAGCGGGTGCAACTGGAACGCGCCCGGCCGCGGCGACCACCCGATCAACTGCATCGACTGGGATCAGGCCGCGGCCTACTGCGGCTGGGTCGGCAAGCGGCTGCCGACCGAGCAGGAGTGGGAGAAGGCCGCGCGCGGCACCGACGGCCGGATCTATCCGTGGGGCAATGATGGCCCGTCGTGCGACGTGGCGGTGATGACGACCGCGTCGGGCGCCGGATGCGGCGAGTCATCGACGGCGCCCGTAGCCAGCCGCGACCGCGGCCGCAGCCCCTACGGTCTGTTCGATATGGCCGGCAACGTCTACGAGTGGACCGGCAGCTTCTACGACTCGAGCGGCGTAGCGCGCGTGTTGCGCGGCGGATCGTGGAAGAACGACTCCGCGGCGATCCGCACGTCCCACCGCGAGGGCGCGCTTCCGAACCTGCGAGATGCGAGCGTCGGCTTCCGCTGCGCGCAGGGTGCGCTCGTCGCCGAGACGCGCGCGCGTTGATCCCGATCCGCGACGAGAACCCCACGCTCGGCACGTCGATTGCGACGTTCGCGGTGATCGGCGCGAACGTCGCGGCGTGGGTGTTCGTTCAGGGACTCGGCGCGGAGCCCGCGCTCACGCGCTCGGTGTGCGCGTTCGGCGCGATCCCGGGCGCGCTGCTCGGTCACGTGCCGCCGGGCGCGTCCGTTCCACTCGGCCCCGGCGTCGAGTGCGTGGTCGGCAAGCCCGGCTGGTACACCCTGGTCACATCGATGTTCATGCACGGTGGCTGGTTCCACATCCTTGGCAACATGTGGTTCCTGTCGGTGTTCGGCGACAACGTCGAGGACGCAATGGGGCACGGCCGCTTCCTGGCCTTCTACCTCCTGTGCGGGATCGCGGCGGCGCTCGCGCACGTCGCCTCGAGCCCGGGCAGCGCGGCGCCGGTCGTGGGCGCGTCGGGTGCGATCGGCGGCGTGATGGGCGCGTATGCGGCGCTCTATCCACGCGCGCCCGTGCACATCATCGTCCCGCTCGGCCTCTTCCTCTACAACACGGTCGTGCCCGCGTATCTGATGCTCGGCTGGTGGTTCCTGCTCCAGGTGATCGGCGGCATTCCCGCGCTGCAGGGCGCGGGTGGCGGTGTGGCGTTCTGGGCGCACGTCGGCGGATTCGCCGCCGGGATCGCGCTGTTGCCGCTGTTCCGCGACCCGGTGCGCGTCGCGGCGCATCGCCGCCAGGTTGCGGATCGTTTCGGAGCCTCTTAGCCCGCGGCTATGCTCGGATGCCCGCCGGTGTGGCGGGCCCCCGTCTGGAGGAATTGCGTGGTCACGATCGGGATGAACTACTTCGTGCTGCCCGGCAAGGAGCGGATCTTCGAGGATGCTTGCGGCCGGGTCGTACAGACGATGCAGGGCATCGACGGCCACGACGAATCGCACATCTATCGCCGGATCGGCGGCGAGAAGCCCGTCTATCTGATCGTCTCGCGTTGGCTGAGCGAGGCCGCCTTCGACGCGTTCGTCGCGTCCGACGCGTTCAAGAAGGTCACCAACTGGGGCAAGCAGAACATCCTCGCCGGGCCGCCGCGCCACACCACGTACCGGGAGGGGTGACCCACCCGACCGTCGTCGGGCTCGGGCTCTGCGTGGTCGACCATCTCTACGTGGTTGCCGAGCTCCCGGGCGCGAGCGAGCGCACGCGCTACACGCAGCGCGCGGTGCGCGCGGGCGGAATGGTGGCGAACGCGCTCGCGCAGGCCGCGCAGCTCGGCTGCCGCGCGGAGCTGATCTCGCTGGTAGGCGACGATAGCGACGGGCGCTATGCGCGGCGCAGCCTGCGCGCGCTAGGCGTCTCGACACGTGGGCTCGTGCTCTCGCACGCGGTTCCGACCACGATCGCGGTCGTCATGATCGCCGCGCGCGGCGGGGAGCGCCGCTTCCTCACCGCACACCGCGCGCCGTTCGAGCGGCGCGCGCCCGCGCTCGACCTGACGCCGATCCGGCCCGGGCGCGTGCTGCTGATCGACGGCCACTTCCCGGCGCAGGCGATGCGCGCGGCGCGGCGCGCGCGCGCAGTCGGCGTCCCGGTCGTCGCGGACTTCAGCGATCCGCGCCCCGACTACCTGCGCCTGCTGCCGTACGTGGATCACGCCGTGCTGCCCGAGGCGTTCGTGCGGCAGTGGGCGCCCGGAGATCCCGCGGATGCGCTGCGACGCCTGTACCGCGAGTTCGGCGGCGCTCCAGTCGTGACGCTCGGCGCGCGCGGCGGGATCTACTGGCACGGGGGCAGGGTGCGGCGCTTCCGCAGTCCGCGCGTGCACGTGCACGACACGACCGGGGCCGGCGACGTCTTCCACGGCGCATTCGCGGCCGGACTCGCCCACGGGCTCGAGCTCCCCGAGATCGTGGAGCGCGCCGCCCGCGCGGGTGCGCTCGCATGCACGGCGATTGGGGCGACGGCGCGGCTCGCGTCGCGAAGCGAGTGGAGTCGAGGGATCGGGCGAGTCAGGCCAGCTCGGTGATCAGCCGGTCGATCGCGTGAACCGGCGCGGTGTCACCCTTCATCAGGTGCGCAATCGCGGCGTACACGCGCTGCTGTTGCACTACGCGGCTCTGCTGTGCGAACGACGACGACGCGACGCGGATCTCGAAGTGGCCGGCGCCGTTCGCGCGCACCTCGACGCGCGCGTCGGGAAGGGCCGTAGCGATCGCGCGCTCGAGATCGCGCGCGGTATCGCCGGACGCGCTCGGCGAGCTCAGGATCTGGATCGGGCTCACTGCCCGCGCGCCACCGCTTCGGCGCCCGGCCCGTGGTGCGCCATCGCCACGAGATCGGCGAGCACCTCGACGGCTTCCTCCACCTGTGGATCGTGGTCCTCGGCGTCTTCGCCCTTCGCCTGCTTCTTGCCATCGCCATTCTTGGCGCCGGCGCCCTTGTCGCCCTTCTTCCCGTTGCCGTTGGCGCCGTTCCCGTTCGACCCGTTGCCCTTCGCGTCGCCGACCTTGGACTCCTCGCGCTCCTTGATGATGTCGGAGAGCCGCACGATTCCCTGGTGTGCGCGCTGCTCGGCGAGCTTGACGCGCACCTCTTCGAATGCCGGGCTCTTCGCCACGCGCTCCGAGGATGACCGCACGAGCTCCGCGAGCTCTGCGCCCGAGACCTGGCTGTCGAGATCGGAGGGGCCGATCGCATTCGCGAAGCTGCTGTACAGAGCGGCGCGGCTCTCGCCGGCGAGCGCGAACGGCTGATTCTTCTCGCCGAGATCGTCGGTGGCGAGCAGCGACGGGATCACCACGTCGGCGGCGACACCGTCGTTCTGGGTCGACTGGCCGCCGGGCCGGAAGAAGCGCGCCGTGGTGATCTTGAGCGCGCCGAGGCCCGGCGGCAGCGGCGTGACGGTCTGCACCGTCCCCTTGCCGAACGTGTGGTCGTCGCCCGTGATCACCGCGCGGTGGTAGTCCTTGAGCGCGCCCGCCAGGATCTCGGAAGCCGACGCGGACACGCGCGAGACGTGCACCACCATCGGCCCGGTGTAGAGGATCCGCTCATCTCGATCGGCGAGGACGCTCATCTGCCGGCGCGCGTTCTCCACGCCGACGATCTCACCCTTGCGGATGAAGAAGCCGGAGATCTTCACGGCGTGCTCGAGCAGCCCGCCACCGTTGCGCGACAGATCGAGCAGCAGCCCGTCCGCCTTCGCTTCCTTCACCTGCTTGAGCAGGTTCTCGACGTCGTCGGTGCACTGGCGCTGGCCCGGGTCGGAGTCGCCGTAGAACGACGGGAGGTCGATGATCGCGAGCTTGAACGGCTTGCCGTGGCGCTCGCGCGTCTCGAAACGCAAACTGGCCGCCTGCTCGGAGAGGTCGATCTTGTCGCGCACGATCGCGAGAGGGAAGCGCTGCGTCTCGTCGCCTTGGCGCAGCACGGTCAGGTGGACCTTCGTGCCCTTCTTCCCGCGGATCAGGCTGACCGCCTCGCGCAGCGGCATGTCGACGATGTTGACGGCTTCGCCCCCGTCCTCGGCTACCGCGATGATCTTGTCGTTCGGCTCGAGGCCGTGCTCGATCCGGTCCGCGGCGCCGCCCGGGATGATCCGCTCGACGACCGAGTAGCCGTCGCGCTCGGAGAGCGCCACGCCGATCCCCTCGAGCGAGAGCGACATCGAGATGCGGAAGTCTTCGACCGCCTCGGGCGAGAGATAGTTGGAGTGCGGGTCGAGCGCGGTCGCGAACGAATCGAGGAAGATCGAGAAGATCTCCCACTGCGGGAGCTCGCGCAGCCGCTTGGTGCGCAACTCGTAGCGGTGCGCGAGCAGTCGCTTCGCCTCGGGCAGCTTCTCGCCGGCACCGAGATAGTTCGACATCTGGAAGTGCACGAGCTTGCGCCACAGCTCGTTGCGCTCCTCGTTGGTCTTCGGATAGCCGCGCTGGTCGGGATCGATCCGGATCTCGACGCTCTCGTCGAGCTTGAAGTTCTCGTCGGCGACGAGCGCCTTCGCGTGCGCCTCCGACGCGGCCTGCATCGCGATCAGGCGCTCGTGAACCGCCTGGATCTGCGAGCAGTTGCCCGCCTGGAGGTTCTCGAACACGCCCGCGAGCTTCGCGCGCAACTCTCCGACCTCGCTCTCGAGCATCAGGCTGCGCGACGTGTCGAGCCGGTGCAGATAGCTCTCGATCGCGCGCTGCTCGAGCTCGGTGCCGAGTGCGCTCTGGATCACGTGATGCTTCAGGAATTCGCGCGCGAGCTGGCTGATGCTCGGGCAGTCGAGCTCCGCCGCCGCGGGCACCGCCACGATCAGGGATGAGAGCAGAGCCAGGCTGCGGAGAATTCGGCGCAAGGTCATGAAGCGATTATCGGACGGCGCGACTCCATACTTTTCTAACTCTAGCGAGGAGGCCCCCGCACGCGGGAGCCCTCGGGTCCCCGCCGTGGACCAATCCCACCCTCGGGGAGGAAGGTTCAGTACCGGTAGTGGTCGGGCTTGTAGGGCCCCTCCGCCGGCACACCGATGTAGGCGGCCTGCTCCGGAGTCAGCCGGGTCAGCTTCACGCCGAGCTGCTCGAGGTGGAGCCGGGCCACCTCCTCGTCGAGCGCCTTGGGCAGCACGTAGACCTTCTTTTCGTACTGGTCGTGCCGCTGCCAGAGCTCGAGCTGCGCGAGCACCTGGTTGGTGAAGGAGGCGCTCATCACGAAGCTCGGGTGTCCGGTGGCGCAGCCGAGGTTGAGCAGCCGCCCTTCGGCGAGGATCAGCACCGAGTGGCCGTCCGGGAAGATCCACTCGTCGTACTGCGGCTTGACGTTCTCCCGGCGGATGCCGGGGACCTTCTTCAGTCCGGCCATGTCGATCTCGTTGTCGAAGTGGCCGATGTTGCCGACGATCGCCTTGTCCTTCATGCGCGCCATGTGGGCGGCCGTGATGATGTCCTTGTTGCCGGTCGCGGTGATGAAGAGGTCGGCGGTCGCGACGACGTCGTCGAGTTCCGCCACCTGGTAGCCCTCCATCGCGGCCTGGAGCGCGCAGATCGGGTCGATCTCGGTGATCACGACGCGACAGCCCTGCCCGCGCAACGCCTGGGCGCATCCCTTGCCAACCTCGCCGAAGCCGCACACCACTCCGACCTTGCCGCCGAGCATCACGTCGGTGGCGCGCATCAAGCCGTCGGGCAGCGAGTGCCGGCAGCCGTAGATGTTGTCGAACTTGCTCTTGGTGACCGAGTCGTTGACGTTGATCGCGGGAAACGCGAGCGCGCCGTCCTTCGCCATCTGGTAGAGGCGGTGGACGCCCGTGGTGGTCTCCTCCGAGACCCCGCGGATCCCCGCGGCGATCCGGGTCCAGCGCTTCGGCTCGCGCAGCTGCTCGCGGCGCAGCGCGTCCAGGATCACACCCCACTCCTCGGGGTCCGAGTCCGGGTCGAAGTCCGGCACCTTGCCGCCGCGCTCGAACTCCGCGCCCTTGTGCACGATCAGCGTCGCGTCGCCGCCGTCGTCGACGATCAGGTGCGGGCCGCTGCCGTCGGGCCACACGAGCGCCTCGACCGTGCACCACCAGTACTCCTCGAGCGTCTCGCCCTTCCACGCGAACACGGCGATGCCCTGCGGATCCTCGGGCGTGCCGTTCGGTCCGACCGCCACCGCCGCGGCCGCCGGATCCTGGGTGGAGAAGATGTTGCAGGACACCCAGCGCACGTCGGCGCCGAGCTGAGTGAGTGTCTCTATCAGGACGGCTGTCTGCACGGTCATGTGGAGGCTGCCCATGATCTTCGCGCCCGCGAGCGGCCGGCTCTTCGCGTAGCGGGCGCGCAGCGCCAAGAGGCCGGGCATCTCCTGCTCGGCGAGGCGGATCTCCTTGCGGCCGAGAACGGCGAGGTCGAGGTCTTTGACCTTGAAGCGCGGGCGGGGCGTGGACATGGCGATCTCCTGTTCATCCGTCTATGCGGATGCAGTGTTACGAAGCTTGAGACGGGTGTCGAGGTCGATATGCGAGGTTGCCCCGTGGGGCGCCCCCGACTGGGCGCCTAGTGCAAGGCCTGGGGCTGCCGGAGCTCGAAGCGCTCGATCTCCGCGTCGAAGCGCGAGCCGTCCTCGCGGACCATCTGATAGGTGCCCTCCATCGATCCGAACGGCGTATCGAGGGGGCAGCCCGACGTGTATTCGAACGCGTCGCCGGGCTCGAGCACGGGCTGCTCACCCACCACGCCCGGACCGCGCACCTCTTCCACCTTCCCGGCGCCGTTCCGGATGATCCAATGCCGCGAGAGCAGTTGACAGGTGCGATCGCCCTCGTTGCGCAGGCGGATCGTGTAGAGGAAGAACCACTGGCTGTGCCCGGGATCGGAGTGCTCGGCCGAATAACGCGCCTCGACCTGGACCCGCAGTCCCTGCGTCACCACCTCGGACCGCGTCACGTGCTCCATCGAGTGGACTCCACGGGGACGCCGACCCATTCGCACGATAGATTCCAGAGCCGTCGCGCCGCATCGGCGTCGCGCGCCGCGCGATTCGGCTCGCGCTCGTGGCTGTCGGCGAAATAGCGCCCGTTCGTATTCGCGAGCTCGGAAGAAGTAGCGACGTAGAGCGACGTCGCGGCACCCTGCTCGGGCGTCTTGAAGAACGGGCGCATTGCGAGCGGGATCACCCTGCCGAGCAGCCCGCCCGTATTCGTGCCCAGGCGCGTCGCCACACCGCCTGGGTGTACGGCGTTGGCCGTGACGCGCGTTCCCTCGAGTCGGCGCGCGAGCTCCACCGTGAACAGGATGTTCGCGAGCTTCGACATCCCGTAGACGCGCAGCCCGGTCACGACGGTGGGAAAGCCGAAGCCGCGCTCGGACATCGGGTCGTCGAAGTCGAAGCCGCGCCGTACGAACCGGTGCGCATCCGAAGCGACGTTCACGATCCGCGCGGGACCGCTCGCAAGCAGCCGCTCGCGCAAGAGGTGCGTGAGCAGGAACGGCGCGAGGTGATTCACCGCGAGCGTGGTCTCGTAACCGTCCACCGTGAGCACCCGCTCCCGCATCACGAGGCCGGCGTTGTTCACGAGCAGGTGCAGGGCGGGGTAGCGATCGCAGAACTCGCGCGCGAGCCCGCGGACCGCATCGAGCGACGCGAAGTCCGCGAGCAGCACGTCGACGTGCGGACTGCCGCTGCGCTCCGTCACGTCCTTGCGCGCGGCCTCTGCGCGCGAGCGATCGCGGCCCACGAGCACCACCTGCGCGCCGCGCGCGGCGAGGCCGACCGCTGTCTCCTGGCCGATGCCGGAGGTGGCGCCCGTCACGAGCGCGATGCGCCCGTCCAGAGTCGCGGAGCTCTCCGATGCCATGGTGCTCCTCCTGTTCGCCGCCGGCCGATTTTACGCCCGCACACGAGGATCGCCACGGACTCGCGCGGCGAGAGCGTGCCGTCGGCAAAGCGCTCGATCAGCCAGCTGCGCAGCGGCCACGCGAGCGCCCCGCGATCCACGCCGACCGGGCGGAGCGCGCGCAGCCGATCGCCGAGGCTGCAGCCCGCGGCGTCGATCCGCTCGGGCACGCCCGTATCGCAGCCGTTCCAGACCACTGTCGCGCGCCGCGGCGTGTGCGGGCACGCGTCGCGCGCGTCGGTGCGACTGTCGCCGTCGCGGTCGGGGAACAGGTCGACGAGTACGGGATCGTGATCCGACGCGCGATAGGCGTTGGCCACGTAGGCGGGCGGCGGATTGTCTTCGCGATAGTCGAACAGCGGCGGCTCGTCGCTATTCGCGTGCCAGACGGCGGCACCGCCCGCGAGCCGCGCGAGCTCCGGGCTCGCGAGCGCATGGTCGAGCCGGCCCGCTGCGCCGTCGAACACATAGCTGTAGACGTCGGGCCCGCCGAACCGCGCGAGCAGGTCGACGAAGCCCGCCGCGGCGAGAGCCGCGAGCGGATCTTCGTTCGGATAGCTGTTCAGATCCCCGACGATCAGCGCCGGTGCACCCGCGCGCGTGGGATCGGTGGCGAGCCAGGATGCGAGCGAGGCCGCAGCGCGCGCGCGCGTGCGGTTGCAGTTCCCCTGGCCGTCGCCGACGTCGGGGTCGGTCGCGCCGTCGCACGGTGAGCCCTTCGACTTCCAGTGGTTGATCGCGACCGTGACGCGCTCCCCGGTGCCCGCGTGTACGAAGCTGCGCGCGAGGCTGGGCCGGTTGCGAGACGTGTCGAAGTCGGGATCGGCGTTCGCGTCGAGCACGGCGGGTACACCGACCGGCGCGACGCGGTCGCTGCGGTAGAGCAGACCGACCGAGATCTCCTGCTCGCCGAGCGCGCCGCGGCCCGGGTCGACGACCGCGACCGGCGCCCCGATCCGCTCCGACAGCGCCGCCGCGAGCTCGCGCGCGGCGCTGCCCGGCCCGGTGCCGTCGTTCTCGATCTCGGCGAGCGCGAACACATCGGCGTCGACGGCGGCGAGCGCCGCCGCGATCTTCGCGCGCTGCCGCTCGAGCTCGCGCGCGCTCGCCGCGCCTCGGGTCGGGAACCCACCGCCGTCGCCGTCGCCGTTGAAGAAGTTCTCCACGTTCCACGCCGCCACGCGCAGGGTTCCCCTTCGCGCGCGCGGCGGCGCGGGGCGCGCTCCCGCGGATTCGAAGCGGACCGGCACAGTGGGGTGGACGCGAAAGCGTCCGAACGAGAAGTCGACCACGCCCTCGATACCCGGCGCGCGATCTCCGAGTCGCAGCGTGCGGCTCGGCGCGGTTTCGAGGTAGGGGGTCGGATCGGGCCAGGCCGCGTGGCTGCCGTCGTCGAGCAGCACGCGGTGGCGCTGGTTGCGGTCCTGCCACGCGCGCGCGGCATCGCCGGGCGCGGCGCGCTGCGTGGGGGCGAACAACCGCTCGCCTGGGGCGAGCACGAGTTCGCCGAACCGGCCGAGATCCTCCGCACCGCTCACCACGAGCGGGTGCTCGATCCGCACGAGCATTCCCTCGACGGGCTCCCAGCCCTCGGGAAGAGGCAGCGCGAGGCTCACGGCGCTCGCATCGCCGCGCGCGGCGCAGCGCTTCACCCACTCGATGCGCCCGAGCTCGGTCGACCCGAAGAACTCGCGCACCTCGCCGCGCGCGCGCACCGTGTCGCCGGTCCGGATCTCCCCGGCGAGGTCGGGCGCGAACAGGAACAGCCCCTCGGAGGTGGCCGGATCGGCGTCCGCGTCGGCGTCCTCCTCCTGAACGAACACCCCGCCGAGGCCTTCCGGGAAGCCGCGGAAATCGCCCACCACGATGCCCTCCACCGCGACGCCCGCGCGCCCCGCGAGCGGGCTCGACGCGCCGCCTCCCTGGATCGCGTGGATCGCCGTGGCGGGCGCGCCGCATTGCTCCGAATCCGCGGCCGCGCACGGCGCGGCCAGCGCGGCCGCGAGAGCCGAAACGAGAGAGACTCGCATGCGCAAGGTTCCGACCTCCAGCGGGCTTGCACCCGCAGCGCCGGGACCTCGAGCTGTTCGATGGGGCGAGCGGGCGGCGCGGATACGCCGCCTTTTGCGTAACTAGCACACGCGGGTGCAGCGCGCTCTGGGGGTGCGACCCAAGACGAGCCGTAGCGCCCGATCGGCTGCGCATCCTGACCGTTCACGAGCCGTTGCCGGTCACGTCGCCGCGCTGGCACGCGTTGCCGATTCCGTCGGGCGTCGCGGTCGCGATCCCGCCCGTCGCGCTGATCGGGATCCAACGCGTACGGACACACGTCGCACGAATCGATCGCGCCATCGCAATCGCGGTCCCACGCGTCTCCGGGCGCGCACGGCCAGTCGAGCCGGCCCGCGAAGCGGCGCGTCTGCCCGGAATCGATTCGGTCGCCCGATCAACCCCGGGCGGATCACGCGAACGCGGGCATCACCTTCTCCGCGAACAGGCGAGCGGGCTCCCGCGTGTCGCGGCCGAAGAACTCGATCACGAACGAGCTCACGCCGAGCGCGCGGTGCCGCTCGATCCGCTCGATCACGCCGGCGGGCGAGCCCCAGATCCCGTGCTCCTCGAGCGCCCCGCCCATGTGGCCGCCGTAGATCTTCTTCGCCTTGTCGAGCGAGGACCGCGCCGCGGCCTCGTCCTCCGCGATCACCACCACGCACTGCTGCGAGATCTCGATCGAGTCGGGATCGCGCCCGAGCTCCTCGCAGCGGCGGCGCAGCGCCGCCACCTTGCCCGGCAGCTGCGCCTGGAATACGGCCATGTTGTTCCAGACGTCGGCGTGGCGCGCGGCGATCCCCATCAGCACCCGCTCGCCGCCGCCGCCGATCAGGATCTCGGGGCGCCGCGCCGGCTTGGGCTCGCAGAGCGCGTCTGCCACGCGGAAGTGTCGCCCCTCGAAGGTCGCCTTCTCCTCGGTCCACATGCGCTTCAGGATCTCGACCATCTCTTCGAGTGCGCGCAAACGCTCGCGCGTGCTCGGAAACGAACAGCCGGTCTGCTCGAACTCGGGCTTGAACCAGCCGGCACCGAGCCCGGCGATCACGCGCCCGGGAGCGATCTGGTCGATCGTGGCGATCTGTTTGGCGAGGATCGCAGGGTTGCGGAAGAACGGCGGCGTCACGAGCGTGCCGAGCTTCGCGCGCTCCGTGATCGCGGCGACCGCGGAGAGCAGCGTCCAGCCCTCGAGGATCGGGAGATTGGGCAGCGGGACGCCGTAGACGTGATCGCACACCCAGAGCGAGTCGAAGCCCAGCGCGTCGACGTCGTGCGCACAGGCGGAGGTCTCCCCCCAGGTGCGCTTGATCTGCGGAAGCGTGACTCCGAAGCGGACCGGTCGCGACATGGATCCTCCGGGCGGCGGAGGGCCATTCTAGTACTCTCCGCGGCGATGCCGCTCGGCCCCGACGACGTCCGGCTCACCGATCGGATCGCGCTCGTCACCGGAGCCGCGGTCGGGATCGGCGCGGCGATCGCGGAGACGTACGCGCGGTTCGGCGCGGATCTCGCGCTCTGCGACCGCAATGCCGAGGCGCTCGCCGAGACTGCCGAGCGCGTTCGCGCGGTGGGGCGGCGCGTGCGCACGGCCGTGCTCGACGTGCGCGATGGAGACGCCGTGAACGCGTTCGCCGCCGAGGTCGGCGACGGGTGGGGGCACATCGACGTGCTGGTCAACAACGCCGGCGGCACGTTCCAGGCGCCCTTCCTCGAAGTCTCCGCGCGCGGACAGGAGGCGCTCGTGCACGAGAACTTCACGAGCGTCACGCATTTCGTGCGCGCGGTGGTGCCGCGCATGCCGGCCGGGTCGGGATCGATCGTCAACCTCACGTCGATCGAGGCGCACCGCGCGGGGCCGGGTTATGCCGTCTACTCCGCGATGAAGGCCGCGGTGGAGAACCTCAGCAAGAGCCTCGCGCTCGAGCTCGGCGCGCGCGGGATCCGCGTGAACTGCATCGCACCCGACGTGATCCCCACGCCCGGCATCGGGCCGATGGAGGTGCGCACGCCGCTGACGCGCGCGGGCCACCCCGACGACGTCGCCGGCGCTGCGCTGTTCCTCGCCGGCGACCTCTCGCGCTTCGTCACGGGCACCACGCTCCACGTAGACGGCGGGAACTTCGCGGCGGGCGGCTGGCGGCGGCGCGCCGACGGGCGCTTCGAGACCTGATGCGCGTGCTCGCGATCGAGGACCTCGACGATCCGCGCGTCGCCGACTACCGCAACGTGCGCGACGCCGACCTGCGCGTGCGCGACGGCCTGTTCATGACCGAGGGGCGGCTCAACGTGAAGCGCCTGATCACTGTCTCGCCATACCGCACACGCTCGGTGTTCGTCACACACGCGGGGCTGGCCGGCATCCGGCCCGCGCTCGAGCGCCTCGGCGCGCAGACGCCGGTGTACGTCGCCGCGCCCGCGCTGCTCCACGCGGTGGTCGGTTATGCGATGCACCGCGGATGCCTCGCGGCGGGCGAGCGCGGCCCCGAGCCCGATCTCCGGGATTTCCTGTCTTCGCTCGTCGCCGGCGATCCGGAACGCCCGCGCACGCTCTTCGTGCTCGAAAACGTCACCAACTCCGAGAACGTCGGCGCGATCTTCCGCAACGCGCTCGCGCTCGGCGCAGATGCCGTGGTGCTCACGCGCCGCTGCGTCGACCCGCTCTACCGCCGCTCGATCCGCGTCTCGATGGGAGCCGCGCTGCGCGTGCCGTACGCGCGCGCGGCCGACGGCCCCACTGCGCTCGGCGCACTCGCGGCGGCGGGCTTCACGAGCATTGCGCTCGCGACGGGCGCTGGCGCGACACCGCTCGCGGACAGCGGTCCGGCACCGCGGCGTCTCGCGCTCTGGCTCGGCACGGAGGGCAGCGGGCTGTCCGCGAACCTGCTCGCGCGGATCGAGCGCCGCGTGACCATCCCGATGGCATCCGGCGCCGACTCGCTCAACGTCGCCACGGCGAGCGGGATCGCACTGCACCACTACCGCTCGGTCTCCGGGAACGCGTGAGCCGCGTTCTGATCGTGAAGACCGGCGGCACGCTGCCCGACCTGCGCGCGCAGCGCGGCGACTACGAGGAGTGGATCGCCGCGGGCATGGGCTTCGCGCGCAGCGACGTGGACGTCGCGGCGGTGGCGGAGGGCGGGCCGCTGCCCGTGCCCGACTCGCCGGCGGGCGTGGTGGTGACCGGATCGTCTGCGATGGTCAGCCACCGCGAGCCCTGGAGCGAGCGCACGGCGGAGTGGCTCGCGCGCGCGGTCGAACGGGGCACCCCCGTGCTCGGCATCTGTTATGGCCACCAGCTGCTCGCGCACGCGCTGGGCGGAAGGGTCGGGCGCAACCCGCGCGGCCGCGAGATCGGCACGGTGCTGGTGCGCAGCCTCGCGCCCGCGCCGCGCGATCCGCTGCTCGGTGTCTGGGGCGCCGCAGAGCCCGCGCACGTCACGCACATCGAGAGCGTGCTCGCGCTGCCGCCCGGCGCGGTGCGCCTCGCCGAGAGCGATCTCGATCCGGTGCAGGCGTTCGCCGCCGGCGAGCGCGCCTGGGGCGTGCAGTTCCACCCCGAGTTCGACGCCGAGACGGCGCGCGCCTACGTCGCCGCGCGGCGCGACAAGTTGCGCGTCGAGGACCTCGATCCCGACGCGCTGCTCGCGGGCGTGCGCGACGCGCCGGGCGGGCCGCGCCTCCTGCGGCGTTTTGCGGAGCTGATTCGCGCGCCGGCATAGTGGTACGATGCGCGTCCAACCTCCGAAACGCCGAGGACGCTGCGATGGCCACCATCATCTACCACGACGCCGACGCCGATCTCGCCGCACTCTACGGCCAGACCGTCGCCGTGGTCGGCTACGGCAACCAGGGCCGCTCTCAGGCGCTCAACCTGCGCGATTCGGGCGTCGACGTCGTGGTCGGCAACATCCGCGACTACGCGCTCGAGGCCGCCGAAGCCGACGGCTTCGCCGTGCGGCCGATCGCGGAGGCGTGCGCAGCGGCGCGCTGCGTGATGCTGCTGATCCCCGACGAGGTGATGCCCGAGGTCTACGAGAAGGAGGTGGCGCCGCAGCTCTCCGCGGGTGATCTGGTCTCGTTTGCCTCGGGCTACAACGTGGCGTTCGGCCTGATCGAGCCCGCCGCGGAGTTCGACGTCGTGCTGGTCGCGCCGCGCATGATCGGGGTCGGCGTGCGCGACGCGTACGTCGCGAGCCGCGGCTTCCCCGCCTTCGTGGGCGTGCACCGCGACGCGAGCGGCACCGCGCGTGCGCGCATGCTCGCGCTCGCAAAGGGCATCGGCGCGACGTGCGGCGGCTGCATCGAGATGTCGATGCACGACGAGGCGAGCCTCGACCTGTTCACGGAGCAGGGCTTCGGCCCGGCCTGGGGCCGCGTGATGATGAGCGCCGTCGAGCTGCTCGTCTCTGCCGGCTATCCGCCCGAGGCCGTGCTCGTCGAGCTCTACCTGTCGGGCGAGCTCGCCTATTCGCTCGAGAAGATCCGCGAGGTGGGCATGACGAGGCAGATGGACTTCCACTCGCGCACGAGCCAGTACGGCAGTATCACGCGCGGCGCGCGCTACCTCGCGCTCGATGCGCCGCTCAAGGAGAAGATGGGCGCGGTGCTCGAGGAGATCCGATCGGGGGCATTTGCGGAGGAATGGTCTGCGAATCAGGCGCAGGCAAACTCGCTGTTCGAGAAGATCCGCGAAATCCGCGAGCAGCTGCCGTTCACGAAGTGGGAGACCGCGGCGCGCAAGGCATTCCGGATCGGCAACGCCGCAGAGTGACGCCGCCCACGCGCATCGTGCTCTACGACGGCGTGTGCGGCTTCTGCAACGGAAGCGTGCGCTGGCTGATCGAGCGCGACACGGCTGCGTGTCTGCACTTCGCAGCGCTGCAGGGGGACACGGCGGCGGCGCTGCGCGAGCGCCATCCCGAGATCCCGACCTCGCTCGACACGATCGTGTTCGTGGAGTCGACTCCGCTCGCGGAGCGGGTGTGGCTGCGCTCGGCCGCGGTGTTCCGCGCGCTGCGCGAGCTGCCGGCGCCGTGGCGCTGGCTCGCCCCGCTGCGCTGGCTCCTGCCGCGCGCACTGTGGGACGTCGCCTACGGCGCGCTCGCGCGGCGCCGCTACCAGTGGTTCGGCCGTCTCGAGGCCTGCCCGATTCCGCCACCCGAGCTGCGCGCGCGATTCCTCGCCTGAGCCTCGACTGAGGCGTGGAGCTCAGTCCGCGCGTGGGACGCGCTCCCAGATCGCGCGCCACTGGCTTGCGGCGGCGGTCGCGGCCTCGAGCGCGGTGTGGCCGAGCGCGAGGATCAGCTGGGGGCGGTGCGAGCCGAAGCGCGGCGTGCGCACCGCCGCGATCCAGGCGCGCGCGGCGTGCCGGCCGGGCGGTGTGCGGTAGAGCTCGCCGTCCACCGATCGCAGCCAGCTGACGGCCTCCTCCGTGGTGAACGTCTCGGGGATCTCGGCAACGGCGTCGGTCACGGGAACTCCTGTCCGATGGAGTGGCACCGTCGGTGCGCCGCGTGTCAAAGAGCGGCGGGCGGGTGCGGGCGCGGCGAGGCAGCCTGTCCGCAGATACACCCGTACCCCCGCTAGCCCGCTGGGCTATCAGGCGGCCGGCGGAAGCGGGTCCTTCTCGTCGATCGCGCGCGCGATCAGCCCGCGCACGCGCTCGGTGAGGGCACCCACCTCCTCGCCCGCGAACGACGCGTAGGGCAGCGGGTCGAGCACGGTGACGCGGATCGGGTGCCGGCCCTGGAGCACGAAGCCGCGCTTGGGCAGCGCGCGTGCGGTGCCCTCGATCGCGATCGGCAGGATCGGCCGTCGCGCGGCCTGCGCGATCTCGAACGCGCCGGTCTTGAACGCGCGCATGCGCCCGTCGGGCGAACGGGTGCCTTCCGGGAACATCATGATCGAGCTGCCCTGCGCGAGCGCGGCGAGGCACAGCCGCATCATCTGCACGACGCTCGAGCGGTCGCCGCGGCGCAGCTCGATGTAGTCGTTCAGCCGCATGTTCCAGCCGATGCACGGGACGCGGAAGTTCTCGACCTTCGACACCCACTTGTAGTGCGTGAACAGCCGGAACAGCACGAGGATGTCGAGCAGCGACAGGTGATTGGCGACCATCACGTAGGCTTCGTCGCGCGCGATCTTCCCGCGCCCCACCACTGTGACGGGCCACGCCGGGTTCGCCCACGTGTAGAGAGACGCCCAGAAGCAGGTGAAGAGATGGAGGACGCGCAGGCGGCGGTCGAACGGCCGCGTGATCGCCCACACGAGCACGGCGATCGGGAACAAGAGGATCGAGGTGGCCGTGAGGAAGGCCCAGAACAGCGCGGAGTACACGACCCGCATCGCGCTTAGTATCCCCGCGGTCCGTCTCCAGCGCACGCTCGAACGAACGCTCCGAACAGTGGTTCGCGGTGGTCGGCGTCGAGCGACTCCGGATGCCACTGCACGCCGAGCGCGAAGCGCGCACCCGGCAGCTCGACCGCCTCGACGAGCCCGTCCGCGCTGCGCGCGGCCACGCGCGCGCGACCCGGATCCGCCACCGCCTGGTGATGCCGGCTGTTCACGGCCGCGTGCTCGCCGAGCACGTCGCGTAGCCGGCTCGCGGCTTCGACGCGGATCGCGTGCCGCGCGCGCGGATCGGCGAGGCGGTGCTCGCCCGCGTCCGGGAGGTCGGTGGGCACGTCGAAGTGCAGCGCGCCGCCGCAGTGGATCGCGAGCAGCTGCATCCCGTAGCAGATGGCGAGCACCGGGCGATCGCGGTCGAGTGTCGCCGCGAGCAGCGCTCGGTCGAACGCGAGCTGGCGCTCGGGCACGACGTCGAATGCGACGCCGGCGGGATAGGCGCGGTCGGGAGCGAAGTCGCCGCCGCCGGGCAGGAGCAGCCCGTCGATCCTCTCCGCCAGCTCCGCGGCGCCGTCCTGCTGCGGCAGATAGACGGGGACTCCGCCGGCCTGCGCCACCGCGCGCGCGTATGCGGCATCGGCGTAGTGATATTCGCGTGCGGGACGCCACCGGCCGCGCTCGTCCAGGCACGGCGGGATGCCGATGAGCGGCCGCATCGCGCGAAGTATACCTTCGGCGCCTCGGGGCTGGCCGCACGACCATGTCGAACCTCCTGATCGCCGGATGCGGTTATGTCGGAAGCGCGCTCGCACGGGTGCGCGTGGAGCGCGGCGACAACGTGTTTGGCCTGCGACGCAATCCGGTCGACCTCCCCTCCGGCGTCGTCCCGATTGCGGCGGACCTCGCCGTGCCGCGGTCGCTCGCAGAACTGCCCGCCGCAATCGATTTCGTGGTGTACGCGGCGTCGCCGGGCGGCCGCGACGACGCCTTCTATCGCACGACCTACGTCGAGGGGCTGCGCAACCTGATCGCGGCGCTCTCGGCGCAGGGCCAGACGCCGCGCCGCACGATCTTCGTGTCGAGCACCGCGGTCTACGGTCAGACGCGCGGGGAGTGGGTGGACGAGACGTCGGAGACGGAGCCTGCGCACTTCTCCGGCCGGCGCCTGCTCGAGGCCGAGGCGCTGCTGCGCGAGAGCGAGCTGCCCGCCGTGGTGCTGCGGCTCGGCGGGATCTACGGGCCGCGCCGCACGCGCCTGATCGACGAGGTGCGCCAGGGCCGGGCGGCGATCGCGAGCGGCGGCCCGCACTACACCAATCGCATCCACCGCGACGACTGCGTCGGTGCGCTCGACCACCTGATCGACCACGCGGCGCCCGCCCCGTGCTATCTCGGGGTCGACTCGGAGCCGGAGGATGAGTCGGTGGTGGTGCGCTGGCTCGCGGGTGTGCTAGGCACATCGCCGCCGCGCTTCCCGGGTGGGGATCAGCGCCGCGCGGCGCGCGGCGGCAGCAAGCGCTGCCGCAACGCGCTGCTGGTCTCCTCGGGTTATGCGTTCCGCTACCCGAACTACCGCGATGGTTACACCGCCGTGCTCGCAGAGAGCCGCTAGTGCCGCGGCCGCCGCACTTCGCGAAGGCGACCGAGGCGATGCCGGTCGCGGTGTTCTCACCGATCGCCGATCGCATGCGCGAGGCGCCCGGGGGCGTGTGCCCGCTGCATGTCGGCGACACGTGGATGGAGCCGTTCGCGGGCGGACGCATGCAGGACCTCTCCGAAGCCGATCACCCTGGCCTGCACCGCTACTGCGAGACGCGCGGGATTCCGGCGCTGATCGACGCGATCGTCGAGAAGGTGCGCGCGCGCAACGGCCTGCGCTGTGAGGCGGAGAACGTGCTCGTCA
This sequence comes from Myxococcota bacterium, assembly GCA_035258825.1. GTDB lineage: Bacteria > Myxococcota_A > UBA9160 > UBA9160 > SMWR01 > JAHEJV01. The sequence goes on along the minus strand of DATFWW010000107.1, from coordinate 16,956 downwards.
CCGCGGGTGCCACGGGCGCGCTGTGCGCGGCGATCGGCGCGATCGCGAGCCCCGGCGACGAGGTGCTGATCCTCGCGCCATTCTGGCCGCTGATCCGCGGCATCGTCGCCGCGTTCCGCGCGGATCCCGTCGAAGTCCCGTTCTACGACCGCGTCGCGAGCGCGTCGGACGCGGTCGCGGCAGTTGCCGAGCACACCACGCCGCGCACCGCGGCGCTCTACGTGTCGTCGCCTTCGAATCCGACCGGCCGCGTGCTGCCCGAGGCGTGGCTCTCCGCGCTCGCCGAGTGGGCCGGGCGCGAGGGCGTCTGGCTGATCTCCGACGAGGTGTACGAGGATTTCGCGTACAGCGGCGCGCACGTCTCCGCGGCGCGCTTCCGGCCCGAGCGCACGCTCTCGGTGTTCTCGTTCTCGAAGGCCTACGGCATGGCCGGAAACCGCACCGGATACCTGGTCGGACCCGCTGCCGCGGTCACGCAGGCGCAGAAGATCTCCACTCATACCTTCTACGCCGCGCCGACGTCCGGGCAGGTCGCGGGCCTGCGCGCGCTGCGCGACGGCGGCGCCTGGATCGCGCGCGCGCGCGCGAGTTACGAGGAGGTGGGCCGAAGAGCGGCCGAGCGGCTCGGGATCCCCGCGCCGGAGGGCTCGACGTTCCTGTTCCTCGACGTCGCCGCGCAGCTCGACGAGCGCGGGATCTGGGGCTTCCTCGAGGACTGCGTCGGCGACGGAGTGGCGCTCGCGCCCGGCCCGTCCTGCGGGCGCGACTACGGGAGCTGGGTGCGCCTGTGCTACACGGCCGCGCCGCCGGATCAGGTGGTCGCGGCCGTCGATCGCCTCGCGGCGCGGCTGCGCTGACGCGCGCCGGCGGCGAGGCCGTCGAGAATCGATCCGATCGCCAGGTCCCAGCGGCGTTCGACGGACGCCTTCGATGTGCCGAGCCAGCCGGCGACTTCGGTCGCGGCGAGGCCCTCGGTCAGCGCGACGAGCGCGTGGGCGATGTCAGTCGGGTCTCCGGCCAGCAGGCCAGCATCGACACAGCGTCGCACGCGGCTCACGACGAACTTTCGCACGGCGTCGCCGGCCCTCTGATCCGACGGGCTCGGGTCGAAGTCGGTGAAGCGGCGCAGGAACATCAGCTCCGCGAGCACCGGGTTGGCGCGGATGAACGAGCGGAATGTCTGGAGCAGCCCAACGAGATCGGCACGCGCGTCACCCGATTCGGGCAAGTCGTCGAAGCAGTGCCGCAGCATGCGGAAGCCCTCGAAGAAGATCTCGCGCACGAGTCCGGACTTGTCTCCGAACAGCTCGTAGACGGCGGGCGTCGAGGTCTCCGCCCGCTCGGCGACCTTGCGCGCGGTGAGCTGCGCGGCCCCGTCGCGCGCGAGCAGCGCGACTGCAACGCGCAGCACGCGCTCGCGCAGCTCGGGCGTCCGCAGCTTCGGTCTCGGCACCGCCGCCTAGCTCGCCAGCGGCGTCGAGAGGTCAGGCTCGATCGCCGCGCGGATCGAGGCGAGTGCCTGCGCTCTCGCGCGCAGCTTGCTCGCCACGTGAACGTCGGCGTCGAGCTGCGCCAGCCGGTTGGCGACCGCGCGTGCGGCGGGCTCGACCTCGGCGGCGGGTACCACCCGGTCGAGGAACCCCGCAGCGACCGCGTCTTCGGGCGCATACATCTCCGCGAGCGTGACCGCGCGCTGGAAATGTGCGGGCGCAAGCCGCTGCCGGCAGATCTCGACACCGAAATGCGGCATCGCGATGCCGATCGCCACCTCGTTCGCGCCGATCCGGCGCGCACCGAGCGCGCCGATCCGATAGGCTCCGGCGAGTACCAGGAACACTCCCATCGCGATCGCGTGGCCTGTGCACGCGATCACGACCGGTGAGGGAAACCCGAGAATTCCCAGCGCGAGCTCGAAGCCGGCGCGCACCATTGCGTTCGCTTCGGCGCCACCGGGCGCCTCGAAGCGCTCGAGCGAGAGCGCGTTCACCTTGCCGTCGTCCATGCGGATCTCCGCGATCCCCTTGCACAGCTGGTAGTGGACGTGCGGATCCATCGACTCGCCGTTTGCGGGCAGCATTTCATTACATTGTTACGGAACGATGTTACGATCGGAATCGAGAGGCCGCAAGCGAAACGGCGCTACCGCGCGGGCAGGCGTTCGAGCCAGGCGCACCACTCCGCGGGGAGTGCGTGCGCGCGCGCGCCGTCGACGATCAGCTGCTTGTACGCGACCGACGCGACGGCCTCTTCGGCGAGGAGATCGGAACGGTAGGTCTGTGCGATCGCGCGCTGCTCGCCGAGCATCACCTCGAGCTCGAAGCGCGCATAACCGGACTCGGCGTCGTCAAGGCGCGGCCAGTCGCCGGGGTCGAGCTCGTAGACGACTCCCCACGCGACGCCGGGCTCGGGGTGGAGGTTCGCCTTGGCGGTCCCATCGCGGCCGCGCTTGTCGAGCCGCAGCCCGAAACCGGGCGCGCGCGCCGCACCGCGCGCCACGGCGGACGGCGCGCGCACGCGCAGCCGGGCCACCGAGAGATTGGATCCGTACGCGAAGTAGAGGTTCGAGCCCATGAGAACGTGCGGGAGGCGCGCGCGGTTCGCGGCGTTACTCTTCCGGCCCATTGTAGGAGGCGGTCGTGTTCGTGAAACGAATATTGGCAGTGATCTGCGTCGGCACGTGGCTCGCGGCGGCGAGCTACGCCGATGCGAACAAGATGGCTGGGCTCGCGGCGATTCAGCGCTACATCGATGCACAGAAGATCGACAAGACGAAGCCCGGCTGGAAGATCCACCTCCCGAAGCCGCCGCCCGACGTGGACTTCAAGGGCGTGAAGGTCACCTGGAAGCTCCAGACCAACGTCGGCGACATGTCGATCCGGCTGATGCCCGAGGTCGCCCCGATGCACGTGACGAGCACCGTCTACCTCACGAGGCTCGGCTATTACGACGACACGCCGTTCCATCGCGTGATCAAGGGCTTCATGGCGCAGGGCGGCGACCCGACCGGAACCGGTCGCGGCGGCCCCGGCTATCAGTACGCCACCGAGATCGATCCCAAGGCGAAGCACGACAAGCGCGGAATCGTGAGCATGGCGCACGCCGGGCCGAACACCGAGGGCAGCCAGTTCTTCATCACTTTCGGGCCCACGCCCAGCCTCGACGGCGGATATTCCGTCTTCGGCGAGGTCGTGTCCGGGATGGACACCCTCGCGAAGATGGAGGAGAAGGCGAACACGGCAGACGGCCCGCCGACCGCGCCGCTCAAGATCGTGAAGGCGACGATCGAGGTCGACTAGCTTTCATCCAACTCGAGGCGGAGAACATGATGACGGGACTCGCAGGAATTCAGCGCTACATCGATGCACAGAAGATCGACAAGGCGAAGCCCGGCTGGAAGGTCCACCTCCCGAAGCCGCCGCCCGACGTGGACTTCAAGGGCGTGAAGGTCACCTGGAAGCTCCAGACGAACGTCGGAGACATCGCGATCAGGTTGATGCCCGACGTGGCGCCCAACCACGTCACGAGCACCGTGTACCTCACCCGGCTCGGCTTCTATGACGACGTGCCGTTCCATCGCGTGATTCCGGGATTCATGGCTCAGGGCGGAGACCCGACGGGCACGGGCCGCAACGGCCCCGGCTATCAGTACGCGGGCGAGTTCGATCCCAAGGTGAAGCACGACAGGGGCGGTCTGCTCAGCATGGCGAATGCGGGGCCCAACACCGACGGCAGCCAGTTCTTCCTCACCTTCGTGCCGACGCCGTGGCTCGACGGCAAGCACACGATCTTCGGCGAGGTCGTCTCGGGCCTGGACACGCTGAAGAAGCTGGAAGAGCAGGGCACCCAGAGCGGTCAGCCGACTGCGCCGCTCGAGATCGTGAAGGCGACGATCGAGGTGGTGTAGCGAGCCGCGCGGTCAGGCGAACGGCCGCTCGAGCGCCGCGAGCACGCGCGTCTCCGCTTCGGAGATGCTGCCGAGGCCGAGGATCCCACCGGCCGCGGCCGCGACCTTGCGCGCGCGGTCGACGATCTCCTTGGACAGAGCGGCTCGCTCGGAGGGGCTGAGCTCCGCCGCGAGCTCGGTCATGAACGCTCCCCAGCTCGCGAACAGCGACGCCTCGGGACGCTTGCGCAGGAAGTGCTCGAGCAGGACGTAGCCCGGCGCGGTGCGATGCAGGCCGTGATCGCGGGCCGCCGTGAGAACCGCCTTGCGCTCGCGTTCCTCTACGCGTCCGTCGGCCCAGGCGACCTCGACGAGCGGCACGAGCGACAGCGCCGTCCAGCTCCGCGCGTCGAGCCCGAGCTCGACGAGCCGTTCGAGCAGATCGGGGTCGTCGATGCTCGTGGCGCGAGCGAGCCCCTCGCGTGCGGCCTTCTTCTCGCGCTCGCTGCGCAGCTGCGCGAGCACCTTCGCGTCCTGCTTCGCGAAGAAGATCTCCTCGAACGCGCTCCTGCGATCCCGAAGAAACTCTTTGGACATCTCGTTTCTTTCCGACCTAGTCGTGGATCTGCTCGGCGAGGTACCGCTCCTTGCCGATCTCGTCCACGATGTGCAGCTGCGCCTCGAGCCACTCGGCACCCTCCTCCTCGCCGGTGAGGATGCGCACGAGCAGCTCGCGCGAGCCGTTGTCGCCCTTCTCGCGGCACAGCGCGATGCCCGCGTTCAGGCGCCGGATCGCCTCGCTCTCGAGCGCGAGATCGAGGCGGTGCTGCTCGACGGGGTCCTCGCCCACGCGCACGGGATTCAGGCGCTGCATGTTGGGGACGCCCTCGAGATAGAGGATGCGCTCGATCACCTCGTCCGCGTCCTTCATCTCGCCGATCGATTCCTCGTATTTCTTCTTTGCGAGCCGCTGGTAGCCCCAGTTCTCGCACATCTTGTGGTGGATGAAGTACTGGTTCACCGCAGTCAGCTCCGCGGTCAACACGTCGTTCAGCACCTCGATCACGGCCGGGTCGCCCCGCATCGGTCCTCCGGGTCGGGTCCGACCGCAAGGTATCCGCGATCGGGGATCGAGCGAAGAGGGAGCTCGCTAGCTCGCGGCGGCGACCGGCAGGTCGGCGCTCTCGGGCGCGGTGCGCGACGTCTCGAGCGCGATCAGCTCGCGCACGGTCGGCAGGCATCCGCCGCAGGTGCGCCCCGCGTGACAGGCGCGCGCGACCTCGCGCGCGGAGTGCGCGCCGCGCCGGATCACCTCGCGGATCGCGCGGTCGCTGAGGCCCCGGCAGTGGCAGACGATCATGTTCGCGGCTCCGCAGGGCCCGGGATCGGGCGACGTCGGCATCCTATCGCAGCTGAAAATGAAGTTCAAAATCATTTTCGGTACGGCGAGCTTGATCCAGGGCCGGGATGCGCAGCTTTCATGAGCAAGATCGGCCCCTTGCGTTTGTGACCGCGCCTGTCACGCCCCACCGGTACCCTGCGCCCGTGGATCCGTTGGCGAGCGAACAGCACCGCGCGGGCGCGCGGAGCGGATGCGGCCCGCGCGCGGTGGAGGCCGGACTGATCGCCGAGCTCGACGCCGCCTGCGCGGGCGCCGAGCACGACCCCGCGCTGCTCGCGCGGCCGCTGCGCGTGATCGTTCCCTCGCGCGCGCTGAGCGAGCAGATCGGCTGCGCGCTCGCTGCACGCGGACGCGCGCGCGTCGGGATCCGGATCCAGACGCTCGATCGACTCGCGGCCGACGTGCTCGAGCGCGCCGGAGAGAGCGTGCCGCCGTCGCTGCTCTTCGGCGAGGCGTTGCGCGAGTACGCACGCCGCGAGCCCGTGCTCGCGCGCCATCTCGATCGTCTCGACGATGGCTATGCCGCGGTCGTAGCGAGCGTCGACGACCTGCTCGACGCGGGCTTCACCGACCTGCACCTCGAGCCATTGCTCGAGCGCATAGCGGAGGTTGCTGGTGGCGCCGCGCTCGCGCGCGCCTGTGCGGTGCTGCGCGTCGCGGCGGAGGTTGCGCGCGAGCTCGGCGCGCGGACGCTCGGCCATCGCAGCGCCGACCTCGCGCGCGCGAGCGACCTGCTGCGCGCGGACCCGGATCTCCTGCCGGCCCGCGCGCTCTGGATCCACGGCTTCGCCGACGCCACGGGCGTGCAGCTCGATCTGCTCGAAACGCTCGCGCAGCGCTTCGCGAGCCGCGTCTGGCTCGACAGCCCGGATGCGCACGAGGGAACCGCGTTCGGCGCGCGGCTGCGCGAGCGGCTCGCCCCGGTCACGGTGCTCGCGGCGGACCCGGCCCCCGTCGCGCGTGTCAGCGCGAGCCGCCACGCGGATCCCGAGTGCGAGGCGCGCGCGGCCGCGACCTGGGCGCGCGAGCAGATCGGCCTCGGCATCGCCCCCGAGCGGGTTGCGATCGTCGCGCGCGATCTGGCGCGTCACCGGCTCGCACTCCGCCGCCAGCTCCGGCGTCTGGGCGTTCCGTTCTCGGGCGTCGCGGAGCGCGGGGCCATCACGCCCGCCGGTCGCGACCTCGACGCGCTCTGCGAGCTGCTCGAGCGCGGCGGCGCACTGCCCGCCGAGCGATGGCTCGACGCCTGCGCGCTCGGACCCGCCGCGTCGCCCGCCGATCTGCGCGACGCGCTGCACGCGCTCGGGATCGCCACCCTCGCCGACCTCGCGGCGGCCCCGCCCGCGCGCTGGGGCGAAGGGGTCTCGTTGTCCGCGCGTGTCTCGCACACCGTCGACGAGCAGGGAGCGCCGCGCGCGTCGCGGCGGTGGGTCGACGGCGAACGGATCGCCGCATCGCAGGGGCGCGCGAGCGCCGCGCTGCGCCACCTCGAAGCCGAGCCCGCGCGCGCCTCGCTCGCCGCGCGCGCCGCGCGCCTCGCCGATCTGGTCCACACATTGGGCTGGAGCGAGGCGACGCCCGGACGCGCCGAGCTGCTCGGCGCGTGCGAAGCGTTCGAGCGCGCCGGCGATCGGCCCGTGCGGAGCGAGGACTGGACGCGCGTGCTCCGGTGCGCGATCGCCGACGCGGCGACCGATCCGATCGGCGGGGCCGGCGGCGGGGTACAGGTGCTGTCGGTGATGGAGGCGCGCGCTCGAAGCTTCGAGGCACTGCGCGTGATTGGTCTCGAGCGCGGCGCGTTTCCGCGGCGCGTCTCGGAAGACGCGCTCCTGCCCGACGCGCTACGCCGTGCGCTGCGCGATGTGCTCCCCGATCTGCCGATCAAGGGGGAGGGTCACGAGGAGGAGCGCTTCCTGTTCGCGCAGCTCGTCGCGGCAGCGCCGCAGGTCCATCTGTCCTGCGCGCAGCGCGACGCCGCCGGCCGCGCGACGCCGCCGTCGCCGCTCTTCGAGCGCGCACCGGCCGTTGCGGTCGAAGAGACGGCGTGCGCTCTGCCCTCGCCGCGCGACGCGCTGCTCGAGGCCGCGCTCCACGGCGCGCGCGCGGAGTTCTCGGCGGCGCTGCCCGCGGCGCTCTCCGCGGCCCGGCGCGCGATCGGACTCGCCGACGAGCCGACGGCCCCGCTCGCCCGCGCGCGGCTCGCGGTGCTGCGAGAGCTCGATCCGCGCGACGCGCGCCGGCACGAGCTCGGACCGTTCCTGGGCGCGGTCGGACCGCCGCGCGGTCCCGCCGATCCGCGGCGCGCCGCGCCGTTCGTGACGCAGCTCGAGGGCACCGCCCGCTGTCCGTGGCAGACCTTCCTGTCGCGCATCCTGGGCATCGCGCCTCCGCCGGACGCACGCGCTGTCCTCCCCGCCGCTCGCGACAAGCGCCTGCTCGGCAACGTCGTCCACCGCGCGCTCGCGCTCGCGGCCGCGACGGGCGAATGGCCGCACTCGTTCCCGCGCGAGCTCCTGGTCGAGTCGGCGCGAGAGGTGACGGCGGAGGAGGGCATCGCGCTGGCGGGGTTCGCGAACGCGCTCGCGCGCTGCGCGGCGCCCTATGTCGAAGTGGCCCGCACGCTCGACGCGGCCGAGGGCGCCGCGGTGGTGAGCGCAGAGACCGAGGGATCGGCGCGCGTGCGCGACGCGGCCGGCGTCGAGCGCGAGATGCGGTTCATCGCCGACCGCGTCGACGAGCTGGGCGGGGCGCTGCGCCGCACCGATTGGAAGACCGGCAGGGCCAAGAGTCTGTCGGATCACCAGAAGGGGTTGGCGCAGGGCACCCTGATCCAGGCGCATGCCTACGCCCAGGACGGCGCGCGCGCGCGTTATGTCTATCTCGATCCCGAGATGGACGGCGAACGCGTGATCGAGGCGAGTGCGATCGACCCCGGGCGCGCCGCGTTCGACGCAAGCGTGGCGACGCTGCTCGCGGCGCGCGACGCCGGGGCCTTCCCGCCGCGGCTGCGCCGGCCCGATCGCGATGAAGAGGTCGCCGCGTGTCGGACCTGCGAGCTGCGGCCCGCCTGCCTGCGCGGCGACAGCGGTGCGCGCATGCGGATCGCGGCGTGGGCGGAGGTCGCGCGCGCGGGGTCCGAGCTCGAGCGCTCCGCGCTCGCGCTCTGGCATCTGCCGGAGGCAGGAACGTGAGTGACGCGCTCCTTGCGAGCCGCGCGGTCGACGCGCGCAGCCGAATGCTCGCGCAGACCGAGTTCACACACCCGGTTGCGATCGAGGCAGGGGCGGGCACCGGCAAGACCGCGATCCTCGTCGCTCGCGTGCTCGCCTGGTGTCTCGGTCCGGGTTGGGAGTGCGCACACGCGCGCGACCCCGGTGCGGATCCGGTGCGGATCGGCGAGCGCGTGTTGCGCGGCGTCGTCGCGATCACGTTCACCGAGGCCGCTGCGGCCGAGATGGATGCGCGCATCGAGCAGGCGCTCGGTGGGCTGGAGCGCGGCGAGCGGCCCGTCGGCTTCGAGGTGTCCGCGCCGCTGGATCGCGTCGCCGCGCTGCGCTCCGCACTCGATCAGCTCGTCGTCGAGACGATCCACGCCTACTGCCGGCGCCTGCTCTCGGCGCACCCGATCGAAGCGGGTCTCCATCCGCTGTTCGAGGTGGACGCCGATGGCGCTTACGCGGCCGCGGCAGTGCGCGACGCGGTATCGGACCAGCTCGGCGCCGCGTACGAGCGCGGGGAGGAGCGCGTGCTCGAGCTCGCGCGTCTGGGCATCGGCCCGTTCGAGCTCGAAGCGGAGCTGCTCGCGCAGCGCGGCGCCGGCGTCGCGGCGGCAGAGATCGCGCGCGATCCGCTCGCGCCTGCGCGGATCGAGGCGCTGCGCGCGCGACTCGCCGCGGCTCACCAGGCGCTCGAGAGCGCAGCAGCGGGTCGGCTCGCCGCCGTGAATCGAGGCAAGGCGGCGCGGGCGGCCGCGCACGCACTCGACGCCGCGCGCGGCGTGATCGCAACCTCTGCGAACGGCGCCGGAGATCTCGCGCGATGGCGCGCTGACCTGCTCGCGGCCTGGAACGGATCCGCGCGCAACGCACTGGAGAAGAAGTGGGCCAAGGGCGATTTCTCCCAGGCCGAGTCCGACGCGTTCGCCGACCGCCGCGGCGCGATCGCCGCCGCCGCCGCGCGGCTCGCCTCGCTGCTCGCGCACCTCGAGAAGATCGATCCCGCTGCGCTCGCGCCGCTCGCCCCGACGCTCGCCTCGCTCCTGGCCGACGCCGAGGAGCGCCTGCGCCGTCAGGGACGCGTGAGCTTCGAGGATCTCCTCACGCGCGCGGCGGCACTGCTGGCCGACCATCCGCGCGTGGCCGCAGACCTGCGGCGCGGCATCGATCAGTTGCTCGTCGACGAGTTCCAGGACACCGACGCGCGCCAATGCGCGATCATCGCGTCGCTCGCACTCGACGGCGCGGTCGCGGAGCGGCCCGGGTTGTTCCTGGTCGGCGATCCCAAGCAGTCGATCTACGGCTGGCGCAACGCCGATCTCGAGGCGTACGAGTGCATGCTCGCGCGCGTGCGCGGCGCGGGCGGAAGCGTCGGCACGCTCTGCGTGAACCACCGCTCGGTGCCCGCGATCCTGCGCGAGGTGGAGCGCGTCGTGGCACCCGTGATGGTGCGCGCGCCGAATCTGCAGCCCGCGTTCGAGGCGCTCGCGCCGAGCCAGGCGCGCGAGGCGGCGCCGGGCTTCACGTCGGGCGGCCGCGCCGCGGTCGAATTCTGGCTACCCGTCGAGCGCGGCGATCGAGGTGCGCTGCGCAAGATGCGCGCCTCCGAAGCGGCCGCGCTCGAGGCGCGCTCGCTCGCGCGCGACCTGCGCGAGCTGCACGACGCGCACGGCGTCGCGTGGCGCAGCTTCGGTGTGCTGTTTCGCAGCCGCGGGGACTGGGACGTCTACCTGGGCGCGCTGCGCGAGGCGGAGATCCCATTCTCGGTCGAGGGCGACCGCACCTACTACCGGCGCCGCGAGATCGTCGACGCGGCGGGCTTCGTCTGCTGCGTGCTCGATCCGAACGATCAGCTCGCGCTGCTCACGCTGTTGCGCTCGAGTGCGGCCGGCATTCCCGACGCGGCGTGGCTTCCGCTCTGGGAGGCGGGCTTTCCGAAGCTCGCCGCAGAGCTCGGCGCCGACGGGGAGGCGCACGCCGCGCTCGAGCCGATGCTGCGCTCGGTCGCGGAGGCCATCGAAGGCGATGCGCCCGGGCTCGATCGCCTGACCGGCTGGCACCGCGCGGCGTTTGCCTGCCTCGAGGCGATCGATGCGCTGCGGCGCAGCTTCGCGCGCGATCCCGGAGACGACTTCGTCGAGCGGCTGCGCGCCGCGCTCTGTTTCGAGGCCGGGGAGGGCGCGCGCTTCCTCGGCGCGTGGCGCGCGGCGAACCTCGAGCGCTTCTTCTGCGATCTCGCCGAGGGGCTCGCCGCGGGCGAGCCGGTGGGCGCGCTGCTGCGGCGGATCCGGCGCGCCGTGGCGGAGGAGGAGACGCCGAGCGCCGAGCCCACCGCGCCGGGATTGCTCGACGCCGTCACCGTGGTGACGCTGCACGGCGCGAAGGGCCTCGACTGGGACCACGTGTACCTGATGCAGCTGCACAAGGGCGCGGCGCGCGCCGCGGCTCCAGGCGAATGCGGTCGGATCGACGGCGTGCTCGAGACCGCCTGGTGCGGCCACCCGACGCTCGGGTTCGATGCGGTGCTCGAGCGGCGCGGACGGATCGCCGCCGCCGAGCGCGTGCGCACGCTCTACGTGGGCATGACGCGCGCGCGCGAGCGACTCGTCGTGTCGGGCGTGTGGCCCGACTTCCTCGAGCGCGGCGGCGACGAATCCCACGCGGCGCTGCTCGTCGCGCGCGATCCGGCGCCCCCCGACTGGTCCGCACTGACAGCGCGCGCCGTCGATGGCCGCGCCTTCGAGTCCGAGGCGTGCTGGGTGATTCCCGCGCTGCGAGCCGCTGCGCCCGCGGCAGCGGACGCGGCGGCCGACGAGGCGATCGAGCCGGACTCCCTCCCCGAGCCCGCGCCGATCGCGGCGTCCGCACCGATCCCCGAAGCCGAACGGCGCATGGCGCTGCCGATCGGCGCGGCGGTGACGGAGCTGATCGAAGGAGAGGCGAACGGCGCGCCGGGCGCCCGCTCTGGGATTCCGCGTTCCGCGGCGCGCTGGGTCGGCACCGCGATCCACGCCGCGCTCGAGCGGATCGATCTGGACGCAGGCCTCGCGCCCTGGAGCGACCAGCGCGCGCGGATCGCCGCGCAGATCGCCAGAGCGGCGCCTGCCGCCGAGCGCGACGCCGCGATCGCCGACGCGCTCGCGTGCTGGGACGCGTTGGCGCGCGGTCCGCTCGCGGAGCGCCTGCGCGCGCTCTCGGGACGGATCCTCGCCCGCGAGCTGCCCGTGCTGCTCGGCGCCACCGGAATGCCCGACGGGAACGGCGCGCTCGGGTTCGTGAGCGGCAGCGTCGATCTGCTCTACCGCGATGGCGACGGGCGGCTCGTGGTGGTCGACTACAAGACCGACCGCGACGGCGCGGGTGCGCCGCGCGAGCGCTATGTGCGGCAGGGCGCGCTCTACTGCCGCGCCGTCGGGCAGGCGCTCGGGGCCGATCCGGCGCCGCGCTTCGAGATCTGGTGGCTGCGCAGCGGGGTGGTCGAGTCCGTGGCGCTCCCGCCGCCGGGCGCCGCCGCGCTCGCAGATCGGTAACATCGCCGCCCGGCCGCATGGCGAGGATCCCATGTCCGCGAAGCTCGCGAAGACCTATCCCCTCTACCTCGGCGGCGAGCCCGCACGGCCCAACACCGACCTCGAGGTTTTCGACAAGTACACCGGCGAGCTCGCGACGCGCGTGCCGCTCGCCGACGCGGCGACGATCGACCGCGGCATCGCGCTCGCGGCGGGCGCGGTGTCCGCGATGGCCGAGCTTCCCGCCTACGAGCGGCAGCGAGCGCTCTCCCACTGCGTGCGCCGTTTCGAGGAGCGGCGCGACGAGCTCGCGATCGCGCTCTGCATCGAGGCGGGCAAGCCGATCAACGACGCGCGCGGAGAGGTGACGCGCCTGATCGACACCTTCCGCGTCGCGGCCGAGGAGTCGGTGCGGATCACGGGCGAGGTGCTGCCGCTCGACATCAGCCCGCGCGCGCGCGACTACACCGGAATGTGGAAGCGAGTGCCGATCGGCGCATGCTCGTTCATCTCGCCGTTCAACTTCCCGCTCAACCTCGCCGCGCACAAGGTGGCGCCCGCGATCGCGGCGGGCTGCCCGTTCGTGCTCAAGCCCGCGAGCCTGACGCCCGTGGGCGCGCTGATCATCGGCGAGGTGCTCGCCGAGACCGATCTCCCGCGCGGCGCGTTCTCGATCCTGCCCGCGCGCCGCGACGGCGCGGATCTGTTCACCACCGACGAGCGGTTGAAGCTGCTCTCGTTCACGGGTTCGCCCGCCGTGGGCTGGGACCTCAAGGCGCGCGCGGGCAAGAAGAAGGTGGTGCTCGAGCTCGGCGGCAATGCGGCGGTGGTGGTGGACGCCGACGCCGATCTCCCCGACGCGGTGCAGCGGATCGTGTTCGGCGCGTTCTACCAGTCTGGGCAGAGCTGCATCGGCGTGCAGCGCATCCTCGTGCACGAGGATGTCTACGACGACTTCTGCGAGCGCCTGGTCGCCGCGACGCGCGCGCTCCGGATGGGCGACCCGAAGGACGAGAAGACGTTCATCGGCCCGATGATCTCGGAGAAGGAAGCCGAGCGGCTGCACGGCTGGATCGAGGCCGCGCGCGCGGCGGGCGCGCGCGTGCTGTGCGGAGGCGGGCGGCGCGGCGCGATGCTCGAGGCGACGCTGCTCGAGAACGCACCGCGCACGCTCGACATCGTGTGCCAGGAGGCGTTCGGACCCGTCGCTGTGCTCTCGCCGTTCCGCGACTTCGACGCCGCGCTCGCCCAGGTGAACGACAGCGCGTTCGGCCTCCAGGCCGGCGTGTTCACGCGCGACCTCTACAAGGCGAAGCGCGCCTGGGACCACCTCGAGGTGGGCGGTGTGCTGATCGGCGACGTGCCGTCGTGGCGTGTCGATCACATGCCCTACGGCGGCGTGAAGGATTCGGGGCTCGGCCGCGAGGGCATCCGCTTTGCGATCGAGGACATGACCGAGATCCGGTTGCTCGTGATCCGCACCCCGCCCGGGCGCTGATCGAGATGCGAGCGCGCTGCCTGGCGGGTGCGTTGGCCTCGATCGCGGCGGCTCTGATGCCCGTGGCATGTTCGGAGCAGAGGCCTTCTGCGCCCGGCGCGATGCGGCCGAGCGTGCTGCTGATCACGATCGACACGCTGCGCGCCGACCATCTCGGCGCGTACGGCTATCCCGAGCCGGTGAGCCCGAGCATCGACGCCCTCGCGGCGCGCGGCATGGTGTACGAGCGCGCGGTGGCGGCGAGCAGCCGCACCGCGCCGTCGCACGCGTCGATCTTCACTTCGCGCTGGGTGCGCGATCACTCGATCGCCTGGTACAACGGCTACTCACGGCTCGGCAACGAACCGACGATCGCGGCCGTACTGCTCGCGAACGGCTATTCGACCGCGGCGTTCGTGAGCAACACGGTCCTGTCCCGCCGCATGGGGCTCACGCGCGGATTCCAGGTCTACGACGACGATCTGCCGGAGAAGGAGACCAATCGCGCGGTGTTCGAGCGGACCGCACAGGGCACCACCGAGCGCGCGCTCGCCTGGATCGCGCAGACGCACGGGCCGTGGTTCGCCTGGGTGCACTACAACGACCCGCACGGCCCCTACAAACCACCTCCGCCCTACGACAGCGGCGGCCCGTTCACGGGCGTCGCGCGCGGGGCGGCGCAGGACGTCCCCGAGCGGCCGCTGTCCGTGGTCGACGATCCCAGCGGCGCGGGCGGGATCCCCGCCTATCAGAAGCTCGATGGGCTCTCGCTACCGCGCGACTACCGGCGCCGTTATGCGGGGGAGATCCGCCATCTCGACGATTGGCTCGGACGCCTCGCAGCGGAGGCGGAGCGCGCTGCGGGAGCGGCGGGCCTCGTGCTCGTGCTCACGGCCGACCACGGGGAGTCGCAGGGCGAGGAGGGGATCTTCTTCTCGCACGGCACGGGCACCACACCCGCGGTCGCACACGTGCCTCTGATCGTGGTGGCGCCAGGCCTCACGCCCGGGCGGTCCCGCGACCTGGTCCACCACGTCGACGTGCTTCCGACGATCCTCGATCTCGCCGGCGTCGCGCCGCGGCCGGACGCGAAGGGCGTGTCGCTGGCGCGCCTCGCCGCCGCGGGCACCCCGCCCCCCGAGCGCGCGCTGTTCACGGACGTGGGAACGGAGGTGAGCGGGTACGAGGGCGATCGCATCGAGCGCGCGCACGTGCAGGGCGACGGCAGCACCGCGCACAGCTCGTTCCGTTGGCGGCCCGACGGCCGCTGGGAGCCGGCCGCGGCCGACGCCGGGCTGCGCGCGCGGGTCGATGCCTACGCGGCGCGCAAGGCGCGCGAGCAGGTCGCCGACGCGCCGAGCGCAGACGAGATCGCGAGGCTGCGCGCGCTCGGCTACGTCGTGATCGAAGAGGACGAGGCCGCTCCGAAGGCGCGTTAGTCCACTGCGGGCGGTTCGCCGGAGAGCGACTGGTAGCGCGCGAGGCTGCTCTCGATCTGGGTGCGCAGCGCGGACGGGCCCGGCGCGAGCGCGGCGATCGCGCGCGCCTCGGTCTGCGCGGCTTCGCGGTGGCGCCCGGCAGCGGCGTAGGCGGCCGCGAGCGTGTCGAGCACGGCGGGGTCGAGCGCCTTCCAGCGTGCGGCGCGCTGCGCGAGCTCGATCGCCTCGTCCGGCGCGCGCAGCGTGGGGTCGGCCGCGTTGGCGAGGATCCAGGCCAGGTTGTTGGCGGCCTCGACGCGCTCGGGATTCGCGCGCAGCGCAGCGCGGTAGCTCGCGACGGCACCGTGCAGGTCGCCCGCGCGCTCCGCAGCCAGCCCGAGCGCCGCGTGCACCTTGGCGGCGTCGGCGCCGCTCGCGAGCGCACGCGCGAGCTCCGCGCGCGCCTCGGCGATCCGGCCCTGGTCGAGGCGCACGAGCGCGAGGTCGGAGCGCGCGTCACCCGAGTCGGGCCGGATCCGCAGCGCTTCGGCGAGCTCCCGCTCGGCGCCCGCGAGGTCGCCGCGCTCGCGATAGGCGTTGCCGAGGGCGCCGTGCGCGATCGCGTTGTCGCGCGTCACCGCGACCGCGTGCGCGAACAGCGCGGCGCTGTCGCGCCAGTATCCGACCTGCCGGTGCGCGGCGAATGCGAGCGCGAGCACGGCGGCGACGCCCGCGCCGACGAGCGGGCGGCGCAGCGCGGGACGTCGCGCCGCGAGCTCGCGCGCCTCCCATCCCACCGCGAGCGCGAGGCCGATCAGCGGCAGATACATGTAGCGGTCGGCGCGCGCCTGCGAGCCGACCTGCACGAGGCCGATCATCGGCACGAGCGTGCCGAGGAACCAGAACCAGCCGACGAAGAGATGCGGCTTCGCGGCGGCGAACCGCACTGCGAGCGCGGAGAGCAGCGCGACGGCCGCACACGCCGCGATCGCGACCGCACCCGCGAGCTCGGCGGGGTGGTAGGGGTAGAAGACCGCGAGCCCGCTCGGCCACAGCGCGTCGAGCGCGTAGACGGCATAGGACTGGCCCGCGTTGAGAGCGCGATAGAAGAGCGGCAGCCGCACGCTCGCGTCGGCGCCCACTCCGGTCTGGGCCGCCACCGTCATCGCGCTCACGAATGCGGCGAGCGCGAAGATCGGCAGCTTCTCGCTCAGCGCTGTGCGCGCCTCCGCGCGCGTGCGGCGCAGCGGCCAGAAGTCGAGCAGCAGCAGCGCGAACGGCAGCGTGACGGCCGCAGGCTTCGCGAGCAGCGACGCGGCCGACGCCGCGAGCAGCGCCGCATAGCGCGCCAGGTGTGGCCGCTTCCGATACCGCGCGTAGGCGAGCAGCGCCGCGCAGAACCCCACGCCCGAGAGCACGTCCTTGCGCTGGGCGGCCCACGCCACCGACTCGACGTGCAGCGGGTGCACCGCGAACACCGCGGCCGCGAACGCGGACACGGCGGTGCCGAGTGCGAGCTGCCGTAACGCGAAGTAGAGCAGCAGCGCGGCGATCGCGTGCAGGATCGCGTTCGTGACGAGCGGCCCGGTCGGATCGGCGCCGTAGAGCGCGTTGTCGATCGCAATCGAGATCGCGGTGAGCGGACTCCAGTTGGCGGCGTAGAAGCGGAAGGCTCCGATCAGGTCGTCGGTTCCCAGGTGCCCATCGAGGTTCGGGTTCGACGTGAAGTAGAGGGCGTCGTCGAGGCTCACGAACTCGTGGTGCGCGACCGGCGCGTAGACGATCGCCACGAGCAATGCGATCGCCGCCCCGATCGCCGCATCGCGCGCGCGCGCGAGGGGTCGGGGCGGCGGGCCGGCGGCGGCTCGGGAAGCGGGCATCGGGGTCCGGGGTGCCAATGTCGGCGGGGCCCGCGCCGCGCGCAGCTCGTAGCGCTGCCCCTTCCCCGGTGAGTCGACGATCTCGCCCGTGATCGAGACCGCACATCCCGTGCCGAGCGCGGCGACCTCGCTCTCGTAGTTCGCGAGCCCGGGCTCGGCGACCACCTGGAGC
>DATFWW010000106.1:0-3482 GCA_035258825.1 Myxococcota bacterium | reverse complement strand
CGGGTCTGGACGCTTCCCGTCTCGTGGCATTGGAGCGACGTGGGCACCTGGGAGTCACTCGCGCAGGAGCTCGGTGTGGCGGAAGGCCGGTCGCGGGCGGTGGCGGGATCCGAGCTGACATACGACGATCGGGGAGGCAATCTCGTATGGGGTCAGCCGGGTCGGCCGGTGGCGCTGCTCGGGATCGAAGGCGTCGCGGTGGTGGACGCGGGCGACGCGCTCCTCGTCACCCGGTTGGATCGCAGCAACGACGTCCGCGAGGTGGTGAAGGCGCTAAAGGCGCAACACCGGTCGGACGTGACGTAGGGATATAACCACGGGCCGCATGGCCTGGACCGCACTCCGATCGGGGGCCGAGATCAAGATGCCTCGTCACACGAAGGAGGCGCTCGATTCGCTGCGGGCGATTCCGCTCTTCTCGGGCGTCAAGGGCGAAGATCTGGAGCGCATCGCCGATCTGTTGATCGAGCGGCGCTTCCCCAAGCACAAGACGATCGTCGAGGAGGGGCTGCCCGGGGACTACATGTACGTGATCTGCGAAGGGCGCGTGCAGGTCTCCAAGCTCTCCGACGACGGGCGCGAGAAGATTCTCGAGTTCTTCGAGAAGGGTGCGTTCTTCGGCGAAATGTCGCTGCTCGACGACGCACCGCGATCGGCGTCGGTGCGCGCCCTCACCGACACGCGGATCCTCGCCCTCTCGCGCGGGGACTTCCTCGCTGTGATGCGCCGTTCCCCCGACGTGGCGATGGCGGTGGTGCAAGAGCTGGCGCGGCGGCTGCGCTCGACCGATCAGCATGCGAGCTCGCTCTCGTTCCAGCGCGTGAAGGAGCGCACGCAGGGGCTGCTCCAGCGGCTGGCCAAGGACGAATGCGGACAAGAAGGGCGCCGGATCACTCCGGTCGTCACCCATCAGCAGATCGCGGATATGGTCGGCACCTCGCGCGAGACTGTCACCCGGGCGCTCAAGGGGCTCAAGGAAGAAGGCTGGCTCGCCCAGGAGGGCAAGCGATACTTGGTGCCGGTGTAGGGCGGGCTCCGGCCGCCCTACGGTCCGAGAAGCCGCGCACCGATCAACCCCGCATGGGCGAAGCGGATTTCGCGGCGCGGGTGTGGGAGCACTCGAACTCTGGGATCTGCGCCGTCGACGCCGACGGCGCCCTCGTGCTGATCAACGCGGCCGCGCGGCGCACCCTGGGCGGGTCGTGCGCGAGTGCGCAGATCGGAATGCCGTGCGAGCAGGCCCTCGCCGATTACCCGGCGCTCGCTCGGCTCTTGCGCGAGGCGCTGGCCGGCCGACCCGCGCTCTCGCGCGCCGAGCTCTGCGCGGAGCGCGCCGACGGGGAGCGCCGCGTCCTCGGGCTCTCGCTGACCTCGCTGCCCGACGCGGCCGGCGCGATCGGCGGCGCCGCAGTGGTATTCCGCGATCTCGCGCCGATCGAGCGCAGCGGCGAGCGGGAGCGGCTCCAGCAGCGCCTCGCCGCACTCGGGGAGATGGCGGCCGGAATCGCACACGAGATGCGGAACCCGCTCGCCGGCATGGAGGTGCTCGCGGGACTGCTCCAGCGGCGCCTGCGCGGCGATCCCGACTCGCTCGGCCTCGTGATCGACCTGCGCAGTCAGGTGCGCCAGCTGTCCGACACGGTGACGGCGAGCCTCGACTACCTGCGCCCCCTCGCGCTGCACCGCGGGCCCGTCGATCCGATCGAGCTCGCGGAAGAGGGGCTCGTGCTCGGTCTCGCACGCGCGCCGCGGCCCGAGCGCGTCGACCGCAGCTACTCCAGCCCGCTCCCGATGCTCGACGTGGATCGCCAGCTGCTCGGCGTCGCGCTCGTCAACCTGATCGTGAACGCCTGCGAGGCGATGGCCGAGTCCGGCGGGCGCGAGTCGCGCCTCGCGATCTCGATCGACGTCGGAGGCGCGCCCGAGCTCACGCGCGCGCTGCGCCTCGATCGCGAGGTGCGCGCGACCGCAGATCCTGGCGAGGGCCCGCTTTCGCGCGCCGTCGGCTCGCTGCTCGTCGGCCGACCGTCGTCGGGCTCCTTGCCGCAGCGCGAGGTGCGGATCGCGGTCGGCGACAGCGGCCCCGGCATTCCCGCCGAGATCCGCGACCGAATCTTCGACCCGTTCTTCACGACGCGCGAGAGTGGCTCGGGCATCGGGCTCGCGAACGTGCAGAAGATCGTGCATGCCCACGGCGGATCGCTCACGCTGGAGTCCTCCGAGCGCGGCAGCGTGTTCCGCCTGCACCTGCCGCTCGCGGCGGAGCCGACTTGAGTCCGGCCGCGCGGATCCTCGTCGTCGAGGACAACGCCGCGCTGCGGCGGGGCATGGCGATGGCGCTGCGCGAGGCGTGGGGTCACGCCGACGAGGAGGTCTCCGGCGACGCAGCCGTGCGTCGGCTCGCCGATCCAGAGCAGGAGCCCTACGACGTCGTGGTGAGCGACCTGCGCCTGCCGGGCGCCGACGGCCTGGCGGTGCTCGACGCCGCGCGCACGCGCGACGATCGCACCCGCGTGTTGCTGCTCACGGCATTCGGCAGCGTCGATACCGCCGTGCGCGCGATGCGCGCGGGCGCATTCGACTTCCTCGAGAAGCCGCTCGACCTCGATCAGCTCGATCTGCGGGTCGGCCGCGCGATCGAGCACCGGAGACTGCTCGCGGAGGTGACGGAGCTGCGCGCGGAGCGCGAAGGTCGACGGGCCACCGCTGCGATCGTCGCGGAGAGTCCCGCGATGCGCGCGGCGGTCGAACTCGCGCGCCGCGTCGCGCCCAGCCGGTCGAACGTCTTGCTGACCGGCGAAACCGGCACGGGGAAGGAATTGTTCGCGGGGCTGATCCACGAGGCGTCAACGCGCGCGGGCGGACCGCTCGTGAAGGTGAACTGCGCGGCGCTACCCGAGACGCTGCTCGAATCGGAGCTGTTCGGACACGAGCGCGGCTCGTTCACGGGCGCCGATCGGCGGCGCATCGGCCGGTTCGAGGAGGCGAGCGGCGGCACGCTGTTCCTCGACGAGGTCGGGGATCTCTCGCCGGCGATCCAGGCAAAGCTCCTGCGCGTGCTGCAGGACCAGGAGTTCCATCGCGTCGGCGGAACCCAGACGCTGCGCACCGACGCGCGGCTCGTGGCGGCGACCAACGTCGACCTCGAGGCGGAAGTCCGGAGCGGTGCGTTCCGCGAAGACCTGTTCTTCCGGCTCGACGTGATCCGGATCCATCTTCCGCCGCTGCGGGAGCGGCCCGAGGACCTGACCCTGCTCGCCCATCGCTTCCAGCGCGAGCTGGGGGCAGGGCCGGGCGCCCCGCGCGGCTTCGAAGCTGACGCGATGGCGCGCCTGCGCGCACACCGGTGGTCCGGCAACGTCCGGGAGCTGCGCAATGCGATCGAGCGCGCGCAGCTGCTGGCCCCCGGGTCGCGGATCCGCGCCCGCGACCTGACCCTGACCGAACCGGATCGGCTCGCGGGCCCGGGCCCTTTGCGCCCC
>DATFWW010000105.1:0-8161 GCA_035258825.1 Myxococcota bacterium | reverse complement strand
ACCCGCAAGGCGCGGCGACGCGTGAAGGGCCGCTGCACTTCTTCTTCGTCGGCGGTCGCTACGACGACGAATTCGTGCGCGACCCTGCGGGCTGGAAGATCGCTCGCCGAGTCGAAACCACCCTCTGGTTTCAGGGCTCACTGCCGAAGGAACTGTTGCTCGACGGGTGAACAAGATTATGCGCGTTCGAGGAGCAGCGACACGTTCTCGCCGAACAACCCGGGGGCATCGTCAGGCTGCACAGGAATCGCGGCGCCCGTGTAGTCGGCAAGCGGCGTTGCCGTGCCCTCGCTGTGCGGGTAGTCCGAACAGCACATGTAGAGGTCGCCGGTCTGGCGGATCAGCTTGGCGGGCAACTCGTACGCAAACGACGACACTCGCACTTGGCGGTGGAAGTAGTCGCTCGGCCGCATCGACAGCGGCACCGGCCGGCGGCCGTTCAGCTTCTCGGCGAACTGCGTGCCGCCGTCGAGCATCATCAGGTACATCGGCACCCAGACCGCCGAGAGCTCGACGATGCCGAGCCGCAGATCGGGGTGGCGAGTAAACACGCCATTCACGATCAGATCGGTGGCTGCGAGCGCGGCTGGAGTCCAGAGGAAGATCGATTCGAGCACGGGAACCCCGCCGAGCTCGCCGTCGGTGTACCACGCGTCGTGGAACGGACGCGGCTGGTCCGCGACGTGGAACACGGGGGTCACGCCGTGCTCGGTGAACAGCGACCACGCGCGGTCGAGCGAGGCGTGCGAGAGCGGGACGCCGTCGACCAGCGCGGGCGCGATCATCGCGAGGCGCAGCCCCGCGCGCGCCGCGTTCGCGAGCTCCACCTCGAGCCAGTCGAGATCTCCGAGATGGAGGTGCAGCACCGGGTGCAGGCGCCCGCCGCCGGCCGCTGCCACGCTCGCGCACCAGCGGTTCCACGCGCGCAGGTTCGCGAACAGCGCGGGCCGCGACCACAGGCCGAGCTTGCGTTCCCAGCCCAGCCCGTAGTTCGGGAACAGAACGGCTTCGTCGACACCCAGCGCGGCGAGCTTCGCCACGCGCGCCGCGGGCTCCCAGTAGTCGCGCGGGAGCGCCGCGTCGTAGTGGCGCAGCGGCGGCAGTCCTGCGCGCTCGCGCCGGCGGCGTTCGCCGATTGCATCGGTCTCGCCCGGGTCCTGCACGTCCGCAACGCCGAGCACGCGGCCGCGCCACGTGAGCCACGTGTGGCCGCGCGCGTCGTCGGTGAACTCGAGTGCCTCGTCGCGCAGCGCGGGATCGATGTGCTCGCGCCACATACCGCGGTACTCGTAGAGATGCTGATCGGAGTCGATCACCGCGGGCATGCCGGAATACTACGCATTTCGGGACGCAGAGTCACGATGGAGGGGCGATTCCCCTACGCGGAATCGATCCCCGCCTTCGTGTCCTCGGGCGTCATCTCGCACACGTGCTCGGCGAAGAACCAGAGGTGGCCCTCGGGATCCTCGGCCGCGTAGCGCCGGTCGATCTCCGCGCGCGCTGGCGCGCGCTGCGCGCCGCCTGGCCGCTACTTCGGAGCGTGGCGCATCCAGTGCTCGCGCTCGGCGAGCAGCGCGATCCGGTACGGCTGCACCGTGCTCGTCATGACGCCCTCGAGCACGGTCGGATCGGCCTGACACAGCGCGGTGGCGGCGTCCTCGTCGACCGCCTCGAACACCGCGATCCCGACCGTCTGTGCGCCCGCGTCCTGGGTGCGACCGACCAGCAGCGCCGTGCCCTTCGCGGCGAGATCCTTCCAGTAGGCGAAGTGCGCGCCGACGATCTTCTGCTCGCGCTCGGTCGGCCCCACCGTGAGCATTTGGAAGCGCGTCGGATGCAGCGTGTCGAGCCAGAGCGTCATCGCCCGAGGATCGCGATGCCGCAGGTCGTGGGCGGGCCGCCGATGTTGTGCGAGAGCGCGAGGCTCGCGCCGGGCACCTGGCGCGGGCCCGCGCGGCCCTGGAGCTGCAGCGTGTTCTCGTAGATCATGCGTACGCCGGTCGCGCCGGTCGGGTGCCCGAACGTCTTGAGTCCGCCGTCGGTGTTGACGGGCAGCTCCCCACCGATCTGGAACGTGCCGCTCGCGACGTGCTCCTTGGCCTCGCCCTTCTTGCACAGGCCGAGGTCCTCGTAGGTGAGCAGCTCGGTGAGCGTGAAGCAGTCGTGCAGCTGCACCACGTCGAGCTGGCGGAACGGCTCGGTGATGCCCGCCTGGGCGTAGGCGTCCTTCGCGGCGTAGACCGTCGGCTTCCAGCCCAGGAAGTCGAAGCTCGGATCGCGCTGGGGGTGCTCGGCGACGGCGATCGATACGGCCTTCACGAACACCGGGTCGTCGCGGAAGCTCTTCGCGAGATCGGCGCGCGTGAGCACGCAAGCGGCCGCGCCGTCGGACTGGGCGGCGCAGTCGTAGAGGCCGAATGGCCACGAGATGATGCGCGCTTCGAGCACGTCCTTCACGGTGATCTCGCGCTTGAGCATCGACTTCGGCGCAAGCGTGCCGTTGTGGTGGTTCTTGACCGCGATCTTCGCGAGGTCCTCGCGGCCGGCGCCGAACGTCTCGAAGTAGCGCGCGGCGCACAGCGAGAACCAGCCCGCGGGCGTCGCGGGCAACCCGCGCACGCGGTCGAAGTTCACCGATGGGCCCGAGACGCCGCGGTCCTTCGGCTTGTCGAAGCCCACCACGAGCACCGTGTCGTAGACGCCGGCCGCCACCGCGAAGGCGCCGTAGCGGAATGCATCGGTACCGGTCTGGCAGTAGTCGGAGACCAGGCTGATCGGCTTGCCGAACAGCTTGAGCGCTTCCGCGATCTCGGACGTGCCTTCGCGCGGGTAGACCGCACCCGCAAACACCGCCTCGATCCGGCGCTGCGGGTCGTCGATGCCCGCGTCGGCGTACGCCTCGTACGCGGCGTCCACGATCATGTCCTCGCGCGACTGGTCCCAGTTCTCGCCGAACTGGCACGCGCCGACCCCCACCACCGCCACCTTGTCGCGAATCGATTCCGCCATCTCGCTAGACCTCTGCCACGATGGGACTGGCCTTCCAGAAATAGTTCGGCTTGCCGCCCGCGTCGTGGATCTTGCGGAACACGTACTCGACGGGCTGCTCGAGCGCGACGTCGGCGGGCCGCACGTTCGTCATCTGGACGTGGACCCGGCAGCCGTCGACCTCGGTCATAACCATGATCGTGGGCGGCTCCGCGGCCGGGAAGAAGTAGTCGAACGTGTACGCGAGCAGCCGGCCGCGCCGGTCGGAGAGCCGGTGCGGCTCCCAGCCGTCCTTCGCGAAGCACCTGGCGCACACGCGCGGCTTCGGGAAATGCACCTGGCCGCAGGTGGTGCAGCGCGCGGCGAGGAACGCGATGTCTGCGTCGCGCTCGCGGAACCGGATCGTCGCGGACAGACCGAGGTCGGCGCCCGTCTCCCACTCCTTTGCGTCGACGCCGCGCGCGCGGAGGTAGGTGTCGTAGTTCGCGATCGCGCGGCGGCGCGCGAGGTGCCAGGAAATGCCGCGGCGCCGCGGCGCCGGGCGGATGACCTCGAACGAGAGCGCGTGCGCCCCGTCGCCGTAGGCCGCCACGAGTACGCGATCGCCCGGCCGCGCCGTCTCGAGCGCGTGGGCGAGCAGCATCAGCGCGAACGGCGTGCCGGTGTTGCCGAGACGGCCGAACAGCGGGTCCTGCACCTGCTGATCCTTGAAGCCGATCTTCCGCAGCACCGCGCCTGCGCTGCGCTCGTCGGGCGTGTAGAGCGCCACCTTCGCGAAGTCCTCGGCGCTGCGGCCCGTCTTCTCGAGCAGCCCGCACAGCGCCGCGATCAGGTTCGGCGTGTAGCCCTCCTGGATCGCGAAGCGGTCCTCCCACGAGTGCGTGAAGCGCTCCCCGTCGATCCGCCACAGGTCCTGGATCTCGTCCGCGCGCGCGAACGATGCCTCGAACCGCGCGATCGGGTCCGCCGTCACGAGCAGCGCCACCGCGCCATCGCCGAGCTTCGCCTCGAGTGCGCCGCGCGGCGCACCGAGCCGGCAGTCGCTCGCCACCACGAGCACCGCGCGCAGCGCTCCCGCTGCCACCGCGTGCAGCGCGCTCTCGAGCGCGGCCATGCCCGCGCGCAGCGAGCCCGTGTGATCCTGCGTCAGCACGTCGCGCCGCAGGTCCAGCGCCTTCGCGATCACCGCAGCGCCCTGCTTCTCGCGCAACGGGTAGGTCGTCGAGGCGAAGTAGACCGCGTCGACGCTCTCGCGCGGAATCCCGGTCAGGCAGTCGATCGCCGCGGTCACCGCCATGGTCACGGCGTCCTCGTCGTAGTCGGCGACGGCGCGCTCGGGAGCCCCTTCCTTGCCGGGGCGCCCCGCGGCCAGGGAGAGCGGAAGCCGCGTGATGGGGATGTAGGCGCCGTGGGCGGCGATGCCGGTCATGGGGGTTCCTCAGCGGGGATGGACCGGCACGATAGCGCGGGCGACTTTGCCGGGCCTTCGCTCGCCCCAACCCGGTGGTCTTCGCTCGCCTTCGGCTCGCTGCGCGAAACTTGCGGGGCCGACTTCGTCGGCTTCCTTGCTAGTGTCGCCGATGACTGCGCAGCGTGTAGTGGTCGCCCTGCAGCTCGCCGAACACCTCTGCCACCTGCGGGTGGCGGACCGGCTTGCCGGAGTGGTCCGGTAGCAGATTCTGCTCGGAGACGTACGCGACGTAGCTGGTCTGGTCGTTCTCGGCGAGCAGGTGGTAGTACGGCTGATCCTTGCGCGGCCGGTTCGCCTCGGGGATCGCGAGCCACCACTCCTCGGTGTTGGCAAACGTGGGATCGACGTCGAAGATCACGCCGCGAAACGGATAGACCCGGTGTCGGACGATCTGGCCGATGCCGAACTTCGCCTCGCGCGGGTCCATGCCGGGCTTCGAAGCCTCCGCGGCCCGAGGTTAGCTCGTCTATCCTCGATCGGATGCGCCGCGACGTGCGCGTGCAATTCATCCACGGACTCGAATCGAGCCCGCAGGGCGTGAAGGCGCAGCTGCTCGCGCGCCACTTCACCGCGCGGACGCCCGCGATGAACACGCGCGACTTCGCGGCGAGCGTGGACGTGCAGGCGGCAGTCGTGCGCGAGTTCGCACCACGCGTGTTGGTCGGTTCGTCGTACGGCGGCGCCGTCGCGGTCGAGCTGCTCCAGCGCGGGGTCTGGCGCGGACCCACGCTGCTGCTCGCGCAGGCCGCGCTGCGGATCGGATTGCCCGCGGCGCTGCCTCCGGGTGTCACCGTCTGGCTCGTGCACGGCACGCGCGACGAGATCATCGATCCGGAGGACAGCCGCGTGCTCGCGCGCTCCGGATCGCCGGAGCGCGTCCGCCTGATCGAGGTGGACGACGCGCACTCGCTGCACACGACCGTCGAGGATGGCCGCCTCCTCGCGTGGGTGCAGGAGCTCGCGGAGGTCGAATAGCGACCGGGTCGATGCATCCCGGGCGCGGTCCGGAATCCGCCGCGCGAACTGGGTCCTCGAGCGCGGGAAGGAGCGATCGCTTCGGCTGCGGCGCGCGCGCCGATCGCGCGCGTATACTCGTGCGCCCCCGACGGCGGAGGCGCGCTTGCAGTTCCTGACCGGGTTCGTGTGGATCGATCCAACCCATTACCTGCCGCTCGCCCGCACCGCCGAGGCGTGCGGCTGGGATGGGATCGTGCTCTCCGATCACCTCGTGCATCTCGCGGAGATCGCCACGCCCTATCCCTATGCGGAAGGCGGTCAGCGCCCGTGGCAGGCGTCGGATCCGTATCCGGACGTCTGGGTGTCGACGGCCGCGATGGCGGCGGTGACCGAGCGGATCCGCTTCTACCAGGGAGTCTACGTGGTGCCGATGCGCGACGTGTTCACGCTCGCGAAAGCGCTCGGAACCGCATCGCTGCTCTCGGGCGGGCGCGTCTCGCTCGGCCTCGGGCTCGGGTGGATGAAGGAGGAGTTCGATCTCGTCGGACAGCCGTTCGCGGGCCGCGCGGACCGCGGCGAGGAGATGATCGAGGTGATGCGCAAGCTCTGGACCGGGGAGATGGTCGAGCACCGCGGCCGGCACTTCGACTTCCCGCCCCTCCAGATGAGCCCCGCGGTGCCCCACCGCGTGCCGATCTTCGTCGGCGGGCGCAGCGAAGCCGCGCTGCGCCGCGCGGCGCGGATCGGCGACGGCTGGATCCCCGACATCCTGTCGCGCGCCGAGCTCGCGCGCGGCGTCGCGGCGATCCGCCGCCACCGCGCCGACTCCGCGCGCGCCGGCGAGCCGTTCGAGGTGATCGGGGCCCCGAAGGACGGATTCGACCTCGACGCCTACCGGCGGCTCGAGGACGCCGGCGTCACGCACCTCTGGATGATCCCGTGGCTGCTCTACGGTGGCGATCCCCGCTCGCTCACGGTAAAGCAAGACGGGCTCGCGCGGTTCGCCGACGAGGTGATCGCGAAGATGCGTTAGGAGGGCGGCGGGACGATGGCAGAGCCGGCGCGCGCCGAGTTTCCGATCGCGATCATCGGCGCAGGGTTCGCGGGGGTAGGCGCTGCGGTGCGGTTGCGCAAGGCCGGCATCCACTCGTTCACGATCTTCGAGCGCGCCGACGACGTGGGCGGCACGTGGCGCGACAACACCTATCCCGGCGCGGCCTGCGACGTGCCCTCGCACGTCTACTCTCTCTCGTTCGAGCCGAACCCGCGCTGGACCCGGCGCTATTCGCCCTCCGAGGAGATCTGGCGGTACCTGCGCGGCGTGGTGGACAAGTGGCAGCTCGGCGCGCACCTGCGCACCGACACCGAGATCGTCGAGGCGCGCTTCGACGAGACGGCGGGCGTCTGGGCGCTCGTCTCCAACGACGGCGACGTCTATTCCGCGCGCGTGGTGATCTCGTGCGTGGGCGGGCTGGTCGATCCCAAGCTGCCCGACATCAAGGGCCTCGCGAGCTACCGCGGCGAAATGTTCCACACCGCGCGCTGGAACCACGACTACGACCTCGTCGGCCGCCGCGTGGCCGTGATCGGCACGGGTGCGAGCGCCGTGCAGGTGGTGCCGGCGATCGCGCCCCTGGTCGAGCAGCTGCACGTATTCCAACGCACGCCGGGCTGGGTGATGCCGAAAGACGACGCCGCCTATTCCGAACGCGCGAAGCGCATCTTCGAACGCTATCCGCTGGCGCTGGCGCTGTCGCGCTTCGCGAAATACGCGCTGTCCGAGCTGCGCGGCCCGACGGTGATCCTCGATTCCGAGCGCCTGTCGCGGCCGGCCGAGAAGATGTCGCTCGAGCATCTCGCGAACCAGGTGCGCGACCCGGCGCTGCGCGCGAAGCTCACGCCGAACTTCCAGTTCGGCTGCAAGCGGGTCCTGATCTCCGACGACTACTGGGCGACCTTCGAGCGGAAGAACGTCGAGCTCGTGACGGAGCCGATCGAGGAGATCACGAGCACCGGCGTGCGCACGCGCGACGGCGCGCAACGCTCCGTGGACGCGATCGTGCTCGCCACCGGCTTCGAGGTCGGGCTCTCGAGCGCGCCGTTCCGGATCGTCGGCCGCGGTGGGCAGACGCTCTCCGAGGCGTGGGCGCATGGCGCTGTCGCCTACAAGGGCATGACGGTCTCGGGCTTCCCGAACTGGTTCGTCCTTATGGGACCGAACACGGGCCCCGGCCACACCTCGGTGCTCGTCTACACCGAGGCGCAGATCGCGCACGTGATGCAGGCGATCCGGCTGTTGCGCGAGCGCGGTGTCAAGTTCCTCGACGTCCGGCAGGTGGTCCAGAACCGCTACAACCAGCGCATCCAGTGGCGTATGCCGTACATGGTCTGGAAGTCGGGCTGCGACAGCTGGTATCTCTCGCGCGACGGCCAGAACCGCTCGCTGTTCCCGGGCCTGGCCGCGGAGTACGCGCTGCGGACGCGCTGGTTCCGCGAGCGCGACTACGAGATCGTCGACTTTTCTTGACGTTTCTCGTACGGTTGGCATTCGGTCGCGCCGCCTACCGATGAGAAGGCGACGAGTGACGCCCGGAGCCGCGCTCGTGCACTAGCGCCGAAGGCCAGGCACCGGGCCGGCTGCGGGGGCCAATGGGCGAGTCGACAATCCGCCAGGCGGTCGGACCGCGCGTGCTCTCGTGGACCTGGCGCGTACTCGCGCTCACCGCTGCTTACTTCACGGCCGGG
>DATFWW010000104.1:0-5869 GCA_035258825.1 Myxococcota bacterium | reverse complement strand
GAGATCGGCAATGCGGTCGTGTTCCTGTGCTCGGGTCAGGCCGACACGATCAACGGCACCACGATCTACACCGACGGCGGCATGCTGCCCGGCGCGCTCTACGAGGTGGGGCTCGCGCCGATCCGCAAGCTGCTCGAGTCGAAGGGCGTGCGCACGCGGCGGTAGCGGCCCCACTGATTCGATCGCCGAACGACCTGGATCGCTGCCGGCTCGGCGCTTCGCTCCGCATGCCTTTTCCCTTATGCTGGCGGGGCGGGGTCGCCGACTCATGGTGCTCGGTCCGGCCCGGGAGGGACGCATGCGCTCACACGCCGCCGCCCGGTTCGCCGCGATGTTCTCGATCGCGCCGATCGGCCTCGCGCCGGGCGCGCGCGCCGCCACCGCGGTGCTCGACTACGGCGGCGTGCCGAAGGGCGGCGACTTCATGACCGCGCCGTTCACGGAGAACGGCATCACCACGACCGGCGATCAGGGCCACTACGAGATCTATGCCGATGCCACGGGTCCCGACGGCGGCCAGGCGTTCAACCTCGACGAGGAGAATCCGAACACCGGGGGGCCGCCGATCCCGTCGAAGGTGATGCTGACGACGGCCTACTCCGCGAGCACCTTCGACGTCGTGAGCCTCGACGTGATCAATCCCGCCGACAGCGTCGGCGAGTTCACGATCTCCGCGGTCGGCGGCACGGGCGGCAGCATCCCGGCGCCAACGGTGGCCGGGCCGCTCGACTTCAGCGCCGCCGCGCCCGGGGCGTTCCACGGCGTCACCGCACTCGTGATCACGCAGAACACACCGGCCCCGTGCGGCCCGACGCAGCTGACCTGCTCCCACGCGTTCACGTTCGACGACGTCCGGCTCGACGTGCTGCCCGAGCCCGGCGCGACCGCGTCGCGGTTCGCCACGGGCCTCGCCGCGTTCGCGCTGAGCCGCCGCCGCGTGCGCTGAAGCCGGCGCGCATGGTGGACCCGATCGACGCCGATGACGTGCTCGGTTATGCCGCGGCCTGGCGCGCGCAGGGGCGCGGGGTGGCGCTCGCGACGGTCGTGTCGACCTGGGGGTCCGCGCCGCGGCCCGTCGGCAGCCAGCTCGTGGTGAGCGACGCGGGCGAGTTCTTCGGCTCGGTCTCCGGCGGATGCATCGAGGGCGCGGTGATCGAAGCCGCGCAGCGCGTGATCGCGGGCGGCGGGGTGCAGCGGCTGCGATTCGGCGTCACCAACGAGATGGCGTGGGAAGTCGGCCTCGCCTGCGGCGGCGACATCGAGATCTTCGTCGAGAGGGTGGAGTGAAGCGCGAGCTGCTCGACCGACTGCAGCGCGCCCGGCGCGCGAAGCGGCCAGCCGCGGTCGTCACGGATCTCGCGACGGGCGAGCAGTGGCTCTACGGAGCTGGCGAACAGACGCCTCCGGAGCTGTCCGGCGAGCTCCTGCCCGCGATCCGCGCCGCGCTGCGCGTCGACCGCGCGCAGCCGGCGGAGAGCGGCGGCCGCGCGCTGTTCATCAACGTGTGGAACCCGCCGCTGCGCATGATCGTGATCGGCGCGGTCCACATCGCGCAGCCGCTCGTGCGCGCCGCGCGGCTCGCCGGCTTCGAGGTGTTCGTGATCGACCCGCGCCACGCCTACGCCGCCGACGCGCGCTTCCCGGACGTGCGGATCTCCACGCGGTGGCCCGACGAGGCGCTCGCCGTGCTGTCACCCGACGCGCGCTGCGCGATCGTTGCGCTCACCCACGACCCGAAGCTCGACGATCCTGCGCTCGCGATCGCGCTGCGCTCCGAGGCGTTCTACATCGGCGCGCTCGGCAGCCGCAAGACGCACGCGAAGCGGGTGGCGCGGCTGCGCGAGCAGGGCTTCACCGACGAGCAGATCGCGCGGATTCGCGGACCGGTCGGGCTCGCGATCGGCGCACAGACGCCCGCCGAGATCGCGATCTCGATCCTCGCCGAAGTGATCCAGCAGCTGCGGCAACCCTCGTGAGCGCGGCGCGCGCACGCGCTCCGCGGCGCAAGGAGGCCGACGAAGTCGGCCAACGCGCAGCGAGGCGAAGCCGAGCGAAGGCCGGAGCCCGAGCGCGAGCGATATGCGAGCGCGAAGGCCCGGCGAGGGTCGCAGCGGTCGTGCTGGCAGCGGGCCGCTCGACCCGCATGCGCGGCGTGAACAAACTGCTCGCGCCGCTTTGCGGCGGGCCGCTCGTCGCGCGCGCGGTCGACGCCGCGCTGGCCTCGCGCGCCGAAGCCGTCGTCGTGGTGACGGGGTTCCAGGCAGCACGCGTGCGACGCGCGCTCGCGGGCCGCGAGGTCGAGTTCGCCCACAACCGATCCTACGCGCGCGGGCTCAGCAGCTCGCTGCGGCGCGGCCTGCGCTCGCTCGGCGAAGCCACGGACGGCGCGCTGATCTGCCTCGCCGACATGCCGTGGGTTTCCGCCGCGCATCTCGACCGGCTGATCGCCGCGTTCGGACGCGCCGACCGCCCGATCTGCGTGCCCGCGCGCGGCGGGCGGCGCGGCAATCCGGTGCTGTGGCCCGCGCGGCACTTCGCGGCGCTGTGCGCGCTGCGCGGTGACCGCGGCGGCCGCGCGCTGCTGCGCCGCCATGCGGACGAGGTCGTGCGCGTGGCGATGCCCGACGCGGGCGTCACGCGCGACGTCGATACCCCGACCGATTATTCGCGAGCGATCAGCGGCCGCCGCGCATCACGCGCGCGGCTTGCTTGATCGCAGCGCGGATCCGCACGTAGGTGCCGCAGCGACACACATTGTTCTTCATCGCCTCGTCGATGTCGCCGTCGTTCGGCTCGGGATGCTCGGCGATCAGAGCGCGACACGCCCCAGCGTTGTGGGGAGTCACCTCGAGCGTGAGGTTGTACTTGTAGGGTGTCTCGCCGGCGACCAGGAGCTGCAGGAACTCGCGCCGCGTGGGCTCGCTCCCGGTCGTCGTCCCGGATGTCCCGGAGTCAGGGGTTCCACCTGCGCCATGCCTGCTCCTCCGCGGCGTGCTCAATATCGCACGACGCGGAGTCGACCCCAATGCAAAACGCGCGGTACCGCGGGTAAAGTCGTTAGGCGATCGAACGTCCTGGCGCCGGCAGTCGGTACAGGCGCTCCGCATTCGCGGAGAACAGGTGTTCGAGCGCGCGCGCGTCGAGGTCGGTGCGCTCGGCGAAGATCCTCACCGAGTCCGGGAACTCGCTGTCCCAGTGGTAGTAGTCCGAGGCATAGCAGACCACGTCCGGGCCGAACGCCTGTGTCACCCACGGCAGCGTGCGATCGCCGGGCTCGGCGGTGAGGAAGCAGCGGCCGCGGAAGTACTCCGACGGCGGCCGGTCGATCTCCGGGGCCTGCTCGGGCATCCGCTCCCAGTGCTCGTCGAGGCGATCGAGCCAGAACGGCAGCCACCCGACGCCGGCCTCCATGAATCCCACGCGCAGCTCCGGGAAGCGGTGGAGGATGCCGCCCACGGTGAAGTGGTAGACCGCGTGCATCGCGCCGACCGGGTGCGTGATCGCGTGGATGCCGAGGCGCGTCGCGAAGCGCTCGATCGCGAACGGCGTCTGGCCGGGCGCCTGCCCGCCGCCGTGCGCGCACACCGCGACGCCGAGGCGCTGCGCCGCCGCCCACACGACGTCGAAGCTCGGATCGTCGAGGTTCCTGTCGCGGATGTGTGTCGCCGTTACGAGGCCGACGAAGCCGAGCCCGGTCACGCAGCGCTCGAGCTCCTCGGCGGCGAGCTTGGGCTCGATCATCGGCAGCTTCGCCACGAGCTTGAGGCGGTCGGGCGCGTGGCTCGCGAACTCCGCGCGAGCGTCGTTGAGCGTGCGGCACAGCGCGCCGGCAAACTCCGCTTCGCCCATCGCCCACTCCTCTCCGGAGCCGGGCGGGTACAGCACCGCCACGTCGATGCCCTCGAGGTCCATGTCGGCGAGGCGCGCGGCCGGGTCGTACATGCCCGGGCGCATCGGCACGCCGAGCTCGAGCTCGTCGTCGCTCGGAGCCGCGCGCGGCGCCGAGGCGTCGACCTTCATACCGCCGCCGGGCAGCCCCGTGTAATGCGCCTTCATCACTGCGACGTACTCGCGCATGCGGCTCTGGTGGCGGGCAGCGATCCGACGCCGCCAGCCGAGCGGCTCGCCGCCGTGCCCGTCCGCGTCGATCACGTAGTGCCCGAAGCGCCCCATCTCAGTCTCGCCTCACTCCCGCCGCGAGCCGGCCGGCCGGACCACCTGGCCCGGCAGCGCGCGCGTGAGCTTCCCGTCGAGCACGATCGGCTCGCCGTTCACCACCGTGGCGGCGATGCCGTCCGGGCGCGCGAAGAAGCGCTCGCCGCCGGGCAGGTCGGAGACGCGCCGCTTCGTGCCGGGCCCGATCGACGCGGGATCGAAGACGAACAGGTCCGCGGCGAACCCGGGCAGGATCGCGCCGCGGTCGGTGAAGCCCGCGAGTGCAGCGGGCACCTGCGTGAGCTGGCGGATCCCCTCCTCGAGCGTCCACTCGCCGCGGTCGAGCACCCAGAAGCGCAGGAAGTGGCTCGACCATTCGGCGCCGTCGTCGCGGTCGAGGTGCGCACCGCCGTCCGAGACGCCGATCAGAATCGACGGGTGCTTCATGCTCTCGCGCACCGCCTGCTCCCACGCGGGCGTGCGGTTTTCGAAGCGGAAGCGCGTGGCGAGCCCCTCCGAGTGCGCGAGGTCGAGCATCGCGTCCGCGGGTGCCACGCGCTGCTCCGCGGCGATCTCCGCGATCGAGCGGCGCACATAGCGCGCGTTGCGCGGATCGGCGACCTCGTCGACGAACACGACCTCCCAGCGCGGCGGCGGCAGCGTCGAGCCCGCGTCGGGATCGCGGTTCGGATGTTCGACCGCGTCGCGCAGCGTCGCGCGATAGGCGGGATCGCGCAGCCGCGCGAGCTTCTCCTCGCGCGAGAGGCCGATCAGCGCGTGCCATGCTGGCACACCCGCGTACAGCGCGGTGCCCACAGCGAGGTCGAACGCGCGGTCGAACGGGTGGTTGCGCAGCAGCGAGAAGATCGCCGCGCCGCGCTGTGCGGCCTCGTCGAGGAACGCCCGGGCGCGATCCCACCCCGCGCCGGGCACGTCGACTTTGTCGCGCCCGCCGAGCCCCTGGATCACGATCGGCAGCCGACTCCGCACGCCGAGCTCGATCAGGAGCTGCTCGTCCGCGCCGTCGAGCCCGCCCACCACGCTCTTCGGCAGGTATGAGATGCTGCCTCCGCCGCTCCGTCCCGCCTCCTCCACGAGCTCCACCAGCTCGCCGATCGACGCGAAGCGGCTCGGCACCGGCGCGCCGTCGCCGTCGATCTGGGTCGGCGAGTGCGACGAGGAGAAGCCCGCCGCGCCAGCGGCGATCGCCGCGCGCAGCGCCCCGCGCATCGCAGCGATCTCGTCCGCGGTCGCCTCGCGGCGCGTGGCGTCCGCGCCCATCACCGACCTGCGCAGCGCCGAGTGGCCGACATAACACGCGAGATTCACGCCGAGCCGCCCCACGCGTGCAGCGAGGTACTCCGGAAACGTCTCGAATTCGAACGCGACGCCGTCGAGCGCCGTCGGCGCCATGCCCTCCACCACCGCAAACAGCGCGCGCAGGTAGGCGCGGTCTTCGGCGCGCGCCGGCGCGATCGAGAAGCCACAGTTGCCCGCCAGAACGGTGGTGACGCCGTGATGGCACGAGCTGCTCGCCCAGGGGTCGAACGTGATCTGCGGGTCGTAGTGCGTGTGCAGATCGATGATGCCGGGGGCCACGATCCGGCCGTCCGCGTCGATCACGCGTTCGGCGCGCGCCGCCCCGGGCACGTGGCCGACCGCGGCGATCCGGCCGCGCGCGATCGCGACGTCGGCGCGCCGCCGCGCGAGCCCG
>DATFWW010000103.1:0-11916 GCA_035258825.1 Myxococcota bacterium | reverse complement strand
GGCGGGGCGGCTTTCGTGCGCAGCGTATCGGCAACGGGCCGGCAGCGCTTGATGCTAATCGAAGATCAGCCGGGCTCCGACCCCGGGGCATCTTTACCCAATAACGCGCTGACTTCCGCAATCGCGCGCGCGATGCGCGGGCCGTACCAGGAGATCAGTGTGCCATCGATGCAGTGGATCCGGCCGGACGCGGAGGCAGGGGTCGCGAGCGCGGCGAGTTCGGCGACGTCGCGCGCGCCGAATGCGTAGGGCTCGTCGGGCAGGAGGATCACCTCGGGTTGTGCGGCGACGATCTCCTCGTCCGAGACGATCGGGTAGCGCCGCTCGTGCCCACCCGATGGCCTTCGCTCGCGATCGGCTCGCCGCGCGAAACTTGCGGCGAAAACGTTGCGGCCACCGCACAGCGCGAGCAGGTCGCCGGCGTAGGTGTCGGCGCCGACCGCCATCCAGGGATGCTTCCAGATCGGGCAGAACACGGGCGTGGGACAGTCGGGCGGGGTGGCCTGGGCCCGGTCGAGCGCGGCCTCGAGTGCGCGGACCAGCGGATGCCCCGTCTGGGCGGGTGCGCCGAGCTCCGCGAGGTCGCGCACGATCTCCACGCCCTGAGCGACCGTGCGCGGGTAGGTCACCCACACGGGGACGCCCGCCGCGCGCAGCCGCTCGACGTCGCGCTCGCGGTTCTCCTCGCGGTTGGCGATCACGAGGTCGGGCCGCAGCTCGAGCACGCGCGCGACCGACGGGTTCTTGGTGCCGCCGACCTTCGGAAGATCCGCCACCGCGGCCGCCGGGTGCACGCACCAATCGGTGACGCCCACGACGCGCCGCCCGAGCCCGAGCTCGAACAGCGCCTCGGTGAGGCTGGGCACGAGCGAGACGATCCTCCGCGCGTCCGAAGGCGGCGGCCTCACGGCGTCGCGGCGCGCACGGGGGCGAAGCGCACCTCGAGCACGCCGTCGCGCCAGCGCGTCTCGGCGATCGGCAGACCGCCGACCGAGCCCGGCAGCGAAAAGCGGCGCTCGAAGTCGCGCACGGAGACGAACAGGTCGTCGCCGCGCAGCCAGACGTCGACTTCGTCGGCGCGCGCGCTCGGCAGGTCGATCTCGAGCAGCGCCGCGCCGTCTCGCTTCGCGAGTCTCACCGGGCGCCGGCGCACGAACAGCTCCGCGGGGTCGCGCTCGCGGTACACCTCGCGCCCGAGCGCGGCGAGCGCCGACACCCCGCGCACCTCGCTCGGGTGCAGCGGCGCGAACAGCTGCGGCACCGGGAACGACTTCGCGATGTCGGCGAGCTCGGCGCGCTCGCGCTCGACCCAGCGCGCGAAGTAGCCGCGCGCTGCCGTCTCGGGCAGCAGCCGGTTCACGAGCACGGCGTCGGTCGCAACGCCGTAGAGGCAGAGATACGCGAACGAGCGGCGCGTCTCGTCGATCACCACGCGCGCGGGGTTCACCACCAGGCGGGCGCTCGTGCGGTCCTCGTCGAGCAGGATCTGGCGCACGCTCTCGACCTCGGCGTACAGCCGCTCGAACGCGTCGAATACGTGCTCGGGCGCCACGAGGCGGCCCGCCCCGATCCGCTCGGCGACCGGCCGCAGCACGCGTGCCGTGCGCCGCTCCCACTGCCAGAGGTTCTCCATCAGGTGGCGCAGCACGTCCGGCAGCCGCAGCATGCGCAGCGTCGACCCGGTCGGCGCGCAGTCGACCACGCACAGGTCGTGCTCGCCCGCGACCTCCACCTCGTGCACCGCGCGCAGTGCCACGAGTTCTTCGAGGCCCGGGAATACGAGGAGCTCCTCGGCGGCGAGGCTCTCGGACTCGAATAGCGCCGCCTGCAACCAGGCGTGGATCTCCGACCACGAGCGGTCGAGCTCGGCGAGCGCCGACACCTCCTGTGCGGAGACGCGCTCGGCGATTTCGACCGGCCGCGGGCCGACCGGGCGGCCGAGCGCGTCGCCGAGGCTGTGCGCCGCGTCGGTCGAGATCAACGCGCAGCGGTGGCCGCGCTCCGCCGCGGCCAGCGCAGTGGCGAGCGCCATGCTGGTCTTGCCGACGCCGCCCTTGCCCGTGAGCAGCAGCACGCGCATCAGCCGGCCTCGCCCCCGGCCGCCGTCGGACGCTCGTCGCGCTCGAAGCGCACGTGCAGTGTGCCGCCGTGGACCCGCGCCGCCCGCAGCGAGAGCGGCGCATAGCGGCGCGGCAGCGAGAGCCTTCGGCGCCGCGCGGGCGTGGAGATCACGAGGTCGCCGCCGACCACGGCGACGTCGAGGCGCGCGGGATCCACGCCCGGCACCGGCACGCGCACCCAGTAGGCGCCGCGCTCGCGCGCGAAGCGCACCGGCTGCGCGCGCGAGAGCACTGCGTCGGGTGGCGTATCGCCGAACAGCGCGCGCCCGTGCGAGGCTAGCCGCGGGAGGCCGATCACCTCGTCGTCCTGCAGCGGCGCGCAGAACACCGGCAACGGGCCGAACCCGCTCTCGATCTCGGCGAGCCGCTCGGCCTGCACGCGCC
This sequence comes from Myxococcota bacterium, assembly GCA_035258825.1. Classification (GTDB taxonomy): domain Bacteria; phylum Myxococcota_A; class UBA9160; order UBA9160; family SMWR01; genus JAHEJV01. Next base: position 9,412 of record DATFWW010000103.1, on the reverse strand, counting down.
CCCAGTCGCGGAAGAACGGCTCGGAGAGCGCGCCCTCGGGCAGCATCCGATTCACGATCACCGCATCGCACGCCACCTCGAACAGCGCGAGCTCCGTGTGCGCGCGGCGCGCCTCGTCGATCACCATGCGCTCGGGCGTCACCACGAGCCGCACCGTGGTGCCCGGCGCGGAGAGCCGCGCGCGCAGCGCGGCGAGGTTCCGGTACAGGAGCGCCTCGGCTTCCGCGAAGACCTCGGAGTCGGGCAGCGGCATCGCCACCACGCGCTTCGCGAGCGGCACCGCGACCCCGGAAAGCGCGCCGGCGATCTGGAGCGCGAGCCGGATCATCCCGCTCGCCACCTCGGGCAGCGTTACGAGGCGCAGCGCGGCGTCGGTGGGCGCGCAGTCGAGCACGAGCAGGTCGTAGCGGCGGCACTCGGCGAGCTGCTCCACCGCGAGCAGCGTGGTGAGCTCCTCCGCGCCCGGCAGCATCGCGAGCTCCTCCGCCACTGCGGCCTCGATGCCCTGGTGGCGGAACGTGCGCTCGAGGAATTGCTGGATGCGGCCCCAGTGGCGCGCGCTCTCGACGCGCGGGTCGATCTCGAGCGCGAACAGTCCCGGCGCGAGTTGGCGCGGCTCCGGGCCGAGCCGCTCGCCGAGTACGTCGCCGAGGCTGTGCGCAACGTCCGCAGACGCGACCAGCGTGCGCAGGCCCCGCTCGGCCGCGACGACCGCCGCCGCCGCCGCCGTAGTCGTCTTGCCGACGCCGCCCTTGCCCGTGTAGAGGACGAGCCGCACGGCCCGACGGTATCACGCCGCGTTCGCGACCTCCGGCCGCATCGCGGCCGCAACGCGCACCGCCGCGCGCCCGCTCGCCGGCGCCGCGCGCAGCGGCTCCGTCCAGCGATGATCGCAGCGCGGGCACTCGGCGAGCAGGATCCAGCCGCTCTGCTCGACCGCATCCGTGTGCACCTCGCGCGAGCCGCACACGCCACATGCGGCTCCCGTGATCGCGACCCCCGTCTCCATCGCAACCGGCATGACGCCCTCCTCCGATCTCCAGCGCGGAGGTTGGCCAGGCCGTGTGACAGCTCCGGTCACACTCAATCGAGGCGCTTGCGGAAGCGCGCGATCGAGGCCGCCATCGCCACGGCGAGGAACGCGAGCAGCGGCCACACCTCCGCGCGCACCTCGGAGAGCGTCGCGGCGCGCAGCAGGATGCCGCGCGTGATCCGCACGAAGTGCGTCAGCGGGAATACCTCCGCGATCCACTGCGCGGCGCGCGGCATGCCGTCGAACGGGAACATGAACCCCGACAGAAGGATCTGCGGCAGGAACGTGAAGAAGGTGATCTGGAACGCCTGCACCTGGGTCGCCGCGAGCGTGGAGATGAACAGGCCCAGCGTGAGCGAGGTGGTCACGAACACGAGGCCCGCCACGTACACGTCGACGAGCGAGCCGCGAATCGGAACGTCGAACAGCCACCGCCCGACCAGCAGGATCAGCGTGACCTGGACCATCCCGATCGCCATGTAGGGCAGGATCTTGCCGACCATCAGCTCCGGCGTGCGCACTGGCGTGTTGATCAGCAGCTCGAGATTGCCGCGCTCGCGCTCGCGCACGATCGCCACGGCCGTGAACAGCACCATCGTCATGGTCAGGATCACACCCATCAGCCCCGGGACGATCTGCACCTGCGAGCGCCGCTCGGGGTTGTAGTAGGCGCGCACCTCGAAGGTCGGCGAGCTCGCGCGCGCCGCGGGGGAGCGGGGTCGCACGGGCAGCTCGATGATCCCGCGCGATGCTGCGAGCACGATCGGATCGCTGCCGTCCACGAGCAGCTGCGCGGGCGCGCGGGCGCCGCTCTCGACGCGCCGCTCGAAGTCGGGCGGTACGAGCAGCCCCACCGAGATCGCGCCCTCGCGCAGGAGCGCCTCGAGCTCGGCGGCGCTGCGCGCGTGCTTCACGATCTCCACCACCTGCGTCGCCTGCGCATCCTGCACGAGAATGCGCGCGCGCTGCGTGCCGGAGAGATCGGCAACACCCGCACGCAGGTGGCGCACGTCCTGGTTGATCGCATAGCCGAACAGCAGCAGCTGCAGCACGGGAAGCCCCACGATCATCCCGAACGTGAGCCGGTCGCGGCGCAGCTGGCGCACCTCCTTGCGCGCGATCGCCATCGTGCGCAGGATCGCCTCGACGCGACCCAGCCGCGCGAAGCGAAGCGCGAGCGGGCGGAGATCCGCCGACGGCATCTCAGGTGCTCCGCTCGGTGGTGGCGGCCACGAACACGTCCTCGAGGCTGGCCTCTGCCACCTCCACCCGCGCCTCGACACCGGACTGCGACAGCGCCGCGCGCACCGCAGCGGCGGGATCCGCGACCGCGGGATCGATCAGCGCGTGCAGCCGCGCGCCGAGCTGCGCGACGCTCCAGAGCCCGTGCATGTCCGCGAGCGCGGCGCGCGCGCCGCGCATCTCCTCGGTTTCCACCTCGAGCACGACCGCGCCGATCCGCGCCTCGAGATCGCGCGGCGCGCCCTCCGCTACGAGCCGGCCATCGTCGAGGATCGCAAGCGCGTGGCAGCGCTCCGCCTCGTCCATGTAATGCGTGGACACGAGGATCGTCGTGCCGCGGTCGACCAGGGCAAACAGCGATTCCCAGAACTCGCGCCGGTTCTGCGGATCGACCGCGCTGGTCGGCTCGTCGAGGAAGAGCAGCTCCGGCTCGTGGATCAGCGAGGCCGCGAGCGCGAGGCGCTGCCTCTGGCCACCCGAGAGCGCGCCGGCGCGATGATCCGGGCGTTCGAGGTGGAACTCCTCGAGCAGCGCGTCGACGCGCCGGCGCCGCCGCGCGGGCGGCAGCGAGTAGATCTCGCCCATGAAGTCGAGGTTTTCGCGCACCGTGAGCTCCTCGTAGAGCGAGAACCGCTGCGTCATGTAGCCGATCTTGCGCCGCAGCTTGTTGGCGTCGCGCGGGATCCTCGCGTCGAGCACGCGCGCCTCGCCGGCGCTCGGGCGCAGCAGACCGCAGAGCATCCGGATCGTGGTCGTCTTGCCGGAGCCGTTCGGGCCGAGGAAGCCGTAGATCTGCGCGCGTCGGATCGAGAGGTCGATGTGGTCGACGGCGACCAGATCGCCGAAGCGGCGCGTGAGTCCGCGCGCCTCGATCGCGAGCTCACTCACGACTGGCGGTTTCTGTGGGCGCGAGCTCGACCTCGAGCGGCAGCCCGGTCGGCAGCGCGCGCGCGGTATCGCCTTCGAGGTCGATCTTCGCGACGTAGGCGAGGCGGCCGCGGTCGCGCTCGGTCAGCGCGTAGTAGGGCGTGAACGCGGCTTCCTGCGAGACCGTTCGCACGCGGCCCGGAATCGCGCCCTTCACGCCGTCGACCTTCACGGCCGCGCGCGCCCCCGGCACCACGCGCGCGCGCACGGGCTCCGGCACGTAGACGCGCGCGTACGGAGTGTCGTCGGCCAAGAGCACCGCCACGACGGCGCCGGTGGGCGGTCGCTCGCCGAGCTCGTAGGGCAGCGCATCGACGGTCGCGTCGCGCGGCGCGCGGACCTCGAGCCGCTCCGCATGCACGCGCGCCTCCGCGAGCACGGCTTCGGACTGCGACACCTCGGCGCGCGCCGCATCGCGCTCCGCGCGCGCCGCGTCGCGCTGCGCGCGCGCGCGGTCGAGCGCCTCGGGCGCTGCGACGCCGCTCGCATGCAGTGTCTTAATCCGCGCGAGCACGCGCTCGGCGGTCGTCAGCGCGCTCTCGGCGCCCGGGATGCGCGCGGCCGCCGCCGCGCGGCGATGCTCCGCCTGCGCGACCAACGCGGCGAGCCGCTCGTCGTCCAGGCGCAACACGAGATCGCCCGCCTTCACGGAGTCGCCCTCGGCAACGGCGCGCTGCACGATCGGCTCCGACGCCTCGGCAATCAGCTCGATGCGATCGCGCTCGAGCGTGCCGACGAAGGACGGTTCGCGATCGTCGGAGCAGGCGACGGCGGCAACTGCTGCTGCGGCCGCGAGCGTGATCGCGAAGGGCCGGCTCATGCGGGCGCCCCGGCCGGCGCGAGGCCGCGCGCGAGCAGCGCCTGCACGTGCGCGACCAGGCGATCGCGGAAGTCGTCGTCGAGCTCGTATCCGAGCGCGGGGCCCGCCACGGGCTGCATCAGGTAGGGGACCATCCCGAGCCCGAGGATCGACAGCATCAGCAGCATCGGATCGAGGTCGTCGCGAATCCTTCCCTCCGCCATCGCGCGGCGCAGCATCTGCGGGATCAGGACCGCAGGTCCCTTGGCGAGCTGCTCGGCGAAGAACTCGCGCAGCGGCGACTCGCGCGCGAGCACCTCGCGCGCGAGCAGCGGCGGAAGCCACGGTGTGTCCGCGAGCGTACTGATCTGGAGATCGACGAGCCGCGCGATCGGGTCGCCGCTCGACGCGGGGCGGCCGAGCAGCGCGCGCAGCCGCTCGATCAGCCGCTGGTAGGTGGCCTCGAGCATCGCCTGGTAGAGGCCGCGCTTGTCGCCGAAGTAGTAGGCGATCATGCCCGGGGTGACGCCCGCGGCCTGCGCGATCTGCCGCACGCCGACCGCCTGGAATCCGCGCTCGGTCGCGAGCTCGATCGCCGCTTCGACCAGGCGCTGCCGGACCTGGGGCGAGCCCGCGTCGTGGCGGGGGCGGCCGGGTCTAGGTTTCGATCTCATCCCGATAAATTAATCATACGTTCGATTAATTTCAAGACCAAAGCCCGGCTGCGGGGTCGCGCGTATCATTCGGACCCTTCCCGGCCCCAATCGGAGACCCCATGCGGATCGGCATCATCCTCACCGCGGGCTCGGCGCGCGCCGACGTCGACCTCGCGATCCGCGCCGAGGCGGCTGGCTTCGACGGCGTGTTCACGATCGAGTTCTTCAACCGCAACGGCTACGTGCCGCTCGGCGCGGTCGCACAGGCCACGCGCCGCGTGCGGATCGGCACCGCAATCGCCAACGCGTTCACGCGCAGCCCGCTCGTGCACGCCGCCGCGGCGATGGACCTCGACGAGCTCTCGAACGGGCGGCTCGTGCTCGGGCTCGGCAGCGCGACGCGCCGCATGAACGAGGACTGGTACGGCGTGCCGTTCTCCGCGCCCGCGCCGCGCATGCGCGAGCTCGTGGAGCTGCTGCGCGCCGCGTTCGCGGCGCAGAAGGGTGGCGGCTTCCGCTGGGACGGCGCGCACTGGAAACTCTCGGTGCCGATCTACGCGCGGCCCGGCGCGCCGCGCGTAGACATCCCGATCTGGATCGCGGCCGTGAACCGCGGGATGATCGCGGCGGCGGGCGCCGCCGCCGACGGCCTGGTCGGCCACCCGATCGCCACGCGCCGCTGGCACCGCGAGGTGACGCTGCCGGGCCTGCGCGAGGGCGAGCGTTCCGCAGGGCGCCGCGAGGGTGCGTGCGCGCTGGCCCCGTACGTGATCACGTCGATCCAGCGGGATCGCGAGGTCGCGGTCGCGGATGCGAAGAACCAGATCGGCTTCTACTTCACCACGGGGATCTACCACTCGATCCTCGACCTGCACGGCCTGCGCGCGGTCGGCGACGCGTGCCGCGCCGCGCTGCGCACGATGGACACCAAGGCGATGGCGGCGGCGGTTCCCGATGCGCTGGTCGAGGAGATCGCGATTGCGTGCACGCCCGACGAGGCGCGCGATCGGCTGGCGCTCTGGAAGGACCTCACCGAACAGCCGCTGCTCTACGCGCCTAGCGTGGGCGTTCCGCGCGGGCGCCTCCAGGACAATCTCGACGCCACGCTCGAGATCTTCGGCGGCGCCGCGTGACCGGAGCGCGCGAGCCGCTGCGATCGGCCTGGGACACGACCAAGGAGGACCCGGGCAAGTGGGCCCAGAAGCGCCGGCTCGCCGACGCGATGCGGCTCGTGATCGAGCGACTGGTATCGAGCGACGCGCCCGAGGACGAGCTGCGCCGCGCGGCCGATGCGCTCGAGCGGTATGCCGACGCGCTCGCGGCCCACCCGCGGCTGCGCTTCGTGCACGGTTACGCGGAGTCGGCCAATGCGGGCGACGTGTCGGCGTTCTTCGACCGCAGCCCGATGATCGGCCTCGCCAATCCGCTCGCGCCGCCGATCACGATCGCGAAGACGGGCGAGCGCACGGCGGAGGCGCGCGCCGTATTCAGCTCCGCGTACGAGGGGCCGCCCGGCAACGTGCACGGCGGGTTCGTCGCCGCGGCGTTCGACGAAGTGCTCGGCTTCGTGCAGTCGCTGTCGGGCCGACCCGGCATGACCGGCACGCTGGTCGTGCGCTACCGGAAGCCCACACCGCTGTACACGGAGCTGCGCTTCACCGCCGAGTACGTCCGCAGCGAGGGGCGCAGGCTGTATACCGAGGCGCGCGTCCACGCGAGCGACGTGCTATGCGCCGAGGCGGAGGGGATCTTCGTCTCGATCTCGCGCGAGCGCTTCGATGCGCTCGAGCTCGAGCGCGCCGCTCGCGAGGCGAACCGCGCGCGGTGAAGGCGGAGCGACGGCGGCGCGGGCGCTTGGGCCGGTGGCTCGCGAAATCCGCGCTGAAGCTCGTCGCGGCCGCGGTGCTCGCGAGCGCTGCGCTCGTGCTGCCGTGGCGCTGGATCCCGCCGCCGACCAGCGCGTTCATGTTGCGCGAGCAATTCAATGGACACGTGACGCGCCAGCGCTGGTTGGCCTATCCGCGCATCTCGCGCAACCTCGCGCTCTGTGTGATCGCGGCCGAGGACCAGAAGTTCGCCGCGCACAACGGCTTCGACGTCGACGCGATCGTGCGCGCGACGCAGGAGCGGCGCCGCAACCCGCGCGGCGCCAGCACGATCTCGCAGCAGCTCGCCAAGAACCTGTTCCTGTGGCCGGGGCGCAGCTTAGTGCGCAAGGGGCTCGAGGCCTGGTTCACGGTCTGGCTCGAGCAGACCTGGCCGAAGCGACGGATCCTCGAGGTGTACCTGAACGTGATCGAGTTCGGCCCCGGCGTGTTCGGCGCGGCGACCGCGAGCGAGCTGATCTTCGGCAAGCCCGCGAGCGATCTCTCGCTCGAAGAATCGGCGCTGCTCGCGGCGGTGCTGCCGAACCCGAAGCGCATGTCCGCGGCGCATCCCTCGGCCTACGTGTCCGAGCGAGCGGGAGAGATCGAGCGCGTGGCGCGCGGGCTCGGCACACACTTCGTGGCGGGGATCTAGCGGCAAGCCGACGGACTCTGCCGGAGCGTTAGGCGGCGGGCTTCGCCCTCATCCCGGTCTCCACGGGCGCGCCCGCGGCCACCCAGTCGCGGAAGCCGCCGTCGAGCGCGACCGCGCTCGCAAAGCCCATCTGGCGCAGCGTCGCGGCCGCGAGCGTGGAGATCTTGCCGAACTCGCAGTAGGCGAGCACGCGTGTGGCCGGGTCCGGGAAGTAGCGGTCGACGAGCAGCTCGAGCTGGCCGCGCGGGATGTGGATCGCGCCGGGCACGTGGCTCTTGGCGTAGGCGTCGGCCTCGCGCACGTCGACGATCGCGATGTCGGACGCGCGCCGCTCGACGCGCCGCCGCAGCTCGGCGATCGACATGAACGCGATCGCGCGCGCGGCGTCGCGGATCAGCTGGGAGACGGGCTTGCCGCCCGACGCATTGGTGCGCAGCGCCTCGGTGACGTGGCGCGGCAGCTCGAGGTTGCGTTTGCTCATCTCGGCCACGAACGCGGCGCGGTCGGCCACTTCGAGCCGGGGATTGGTCGCGCGCTGCTCCGCGAGCGTGGTGGGCGGCGCGCTCTTGTAGTTGTGACCCGGGTGCACGAGCAGCTCGGGATCGAGCGCGAACAGCTGCTCGTGCAGGCTGTCCCAGAGCGCCTCGGCGTCGCCGGTCGGGAGATCGGTGCGCCCGAGCGATCCGAGCAGCAGCGTGTCTCCCGTGAGCACGCGGTCGGGCAGCACGAGGCACATCGAGTCGGCGGTGTGGCCCGGCGTGTGCAGCACGCGCAGCCGCAGCGTGCCGAGCGTGAGCGAGTCGCCGTCCTGCACCGCGAGGTCGACGAACGGCGCGGGACTCGCGCGGTGCATGACCACGGGCGAACCCAGCTCGCGCGCGATGTGGCGCGTGGCCGAGAAGTGATCGGCGTGGGTGTGCGTGTCGATCAGGTACTGGATCGCGAGCCCGCGCGCCGCGGCGGTGGCCGCGTATCGCTCGGTGCGATCGAGGACAGGATCGACGATCGCCGCGACGCGATCCTCCTCGCAGCCGACGAGGTAGGAGCGGCACCCTTCGGTCGCGAACTCCTCGAAGATCACGCCCCGTTTCTACCTCGCGGGCGTGTAGGATGCACGCGAATTTCTTCGACCATCGAGGAGACGCCATGCGCGCAGCCCTTCTGGAAGAGCAGCGCAAGCCGCTCAGTGTGATCGACGACCTCTCCGTGGCGGAGCCCGGGCCGGGCCAGGTGCGCGTCGCGGTGCGGCACTGCGGCATCTGCCACTCGGATCTCGGGATCATCGACGCCGAGAATCCTGCGATGCAGCTGCCGATCGTGCTCGGGCACGAGGCGGCGGGCGTGGTGGAGCGCGTCGGGCCCGGGGTTACCGGGCTCGCGCCGGGCGACCGCGTGGTGCTCACACCGGCTCCGCCGTGCGGCACCTGCTACTGGTGCGTGCGCGGCGAGCACGCGCTGTGCGTGAACTCCGACAACATCCTCACGAGCGCGTTCGCGGACGGCACCACGGGGCTCTCGCGGCGCGGGCAGGTCGTGTACCGCGGCCTCGGCGTGGGCGGCTTCGCGGAGCAGGTGATCACGCAGAGCACCGGCGCCGTGAAGATCCCGGCCGACGTGCCGACCGAGATCGCATGCGTGATCGGCTGCGCGGTGCAGACCGGCGTGGGCGCAGTGCTGAACACCGCGCGCGTCGAGGAAGGCGCCACCGTGCTCGTGATGGGCGCGGGCGGCATCGGCCTCTCGATCGTGCAGGGAGCGAGGCTGGCTGGCGCTTCAGCCGTGATCGTCTCCGACCCAGTCGCCGCTCGGCGCGAGGTGGCGGGGCGGCTCGGCGCCACACACCTCGTCGATCCGAGCGCCGACGACGTGGTGGCGCGCTGCCGCGCGATCACGAACGGAATCGGCGTCGACTACGCGTTCGACGCTGCGGGCGCGGCCGCGCTCGTGGACACGGGGATCCAGGCGACGCGCAAGGGCGGCATGACCGTGATGGTGGGAGCGGTGCCGATCGCGCAGCCGATCACGATCCCGATCGCTGCGCTATTCGGCGTGCAGGAGAAGAAGCTCGTCGGCTGCATCCTCGGCAGCTGCAACTCGCAGCGCGACGTCCCGCGCATGATCGCGCTGTGGCGGGCCGGCAAGCTCGACCTCGAGAGCCTGATCACCGCGCGCTACCCGCTCGCGCGCATCAACGAGGCGCTCGACGAGCTGCGCGCCAGACGCGGCGTGCGCCAC
>DATFWW010000102.1:0-4606 GCA_035258825.1 Myxococcota bacterium | reverse complement strand
AGCATGATGGTGCGGTCCGGCCAGGTGAGGGAGTAGGCGAGGATCACCCCGTAGATCGCACCCGAGGCGCCGAGCGTCGGAATCGCGAGCGTGCGCGCGGGTGCGCCGAGCGCGTAGAGCAGGTACGGAACCGTCGCGATCAGCACACCCGCTCCCACACCGCACACGAGGTAGAAGCGCAGGAAGCGCTTCGGTCCCCACGCCATCGCGAGCGGAGCGCCGAACATCCAGAGCACGAAGCAGTTCATCGCGATGTGGCCGAGCCCGCTGTGCAGCCACATGTAGGTGAACGGCTCCCAGAGAAAGCCGCGCTCCCAGACGTCGACGGGTCGCACCGGAAGCACGCTGATGATCGGCGTGAGGGGTCCGACCAGATTCTGGGCGAGGAACACACCCGCGAGTGCGATCAGGAGCTGCTTCACGACCGGCGGGGTGAACGGCGGTCCGAATCCCAATCCCGCGCCGCCGCCTACCGGCCGATACCCGCGTCCACCGTACACTCGCTTCGGTCTCCCGCTATGGATTCGCGCCGGATCTGGCGCCTGATGCAGGCGGTCGGCTGTTTCGAATCCATCGGCTGCGGGAAGGGCGCGATATCCCGCGAATCCGATTCAGGTTACGGCACGGCGAAGGCGCGCGTCAACGCAATTCGCCCGCGGGGAGCGATTCGAGTGTGTTGCGGGCGCGAGCTGCCCCGAGACCGGAGAGGTCGACCACGGGCATCTCGAGGTCGAGGTCCGCGGCCAACTCGGCGATCCGCGCGCGGCATTCCGCGGGTTTGCCGACCACGAGCGCGGGCGCGAGCTCGGCGTCCGGGATGTCGCGGAACCACGGGTTCCAGCGCCGGAACTCCGCGAATGCCTCCGGCCGGGAGAGCGGCTCGGCGCGCGTGAAGATCCAGAGCCGGCGCCGGATCGCCTCGGGCGGTCGGCGCTCCAATTTGCAGGCCCGCGCGAGCTCCGCGGCGGAAGCCCCGACGCGCGCCGGGATCGCCGGCCAGTTCACGTTCCAGACATCCGCGTGGCGCGCGACCACCGCGAGCAGGCGCGCCCCCTTCGCGCCCACCTCGATCGGAAGCCGGCCCCCAGGCGGCACCGGGCGCACGCGCGCGCCCTCGAGCGCCACGAAGCGCCCGCTGCACGTGACCGACTCACCGCGCCAGAGCGCGCGCACCGCGTCGAGCGTCTCGTCGAGCCACGCCACGCGATCGGACGCGGAGAGCAGCGGCAGACCCCACGCGCGATCCTCGGGCCGATCGCCGATCGACGCAAAGAAGTGGTGGCGGCCCGGGGCGATCCGCTCTGCCGTGGCCGCGACCTGGGCCAGGCGCGCGGCGTTCCAGTGCTGCACGAGCCGGATCGAGGCGATCCGGATCCGCTGCGTGCGCGCGATCAGCGCGGTGGTGGCGGTCCAGCCGTCGAGCACGTCGACCTCGCGGCGCGAGAGCTGGGTGACGTCGCCGTCGACGTAGGCCGTGTCGTAGCCGAGCGCCTCCGCACGCGCGACCAGCTCTAGGAGATCTTCCCAGGCGAGGCAGTGCCACGTGAACGCGACGCCCCACTTCATGCTTCACCGCAATCGGTCGACGTAGCGCGCGGCGTGGATCAGCGCGAGCGCGCTCTTGGCGTCGCGCAGCTCGCCGCGCCACACGAGGTCGAGTGCCTGCGCGAGCGGGACGCGGATCACCTCGATCACCTCGTCGTCGTCGTGCTGACTCGCCGCGCGCGTGAGATCGAACGCGGCGAACAGGTGGATTACCTCGTCGGTGAAGCCGGGCGTGGTCCAGATCGAGCCGAGTGCGACCAGCCGGCCGGCGCGGTACCCGGCCTCTTCCGTGAGCTCGCGCGCGGCGCAGCGCTCGGGCGGCTCGCCCGCGTCGAGCTTGCCCGCCGGCACCTCGAGGATCGTGCCGCCCGCCGCATGCCGGAATTGGCGGATCAGCACCACCTCGTCTTCGGCGACGAACGGCACCACCGCTGCGGCGCCCGGATGGTGCACGATGTCGAGCATCACCTCGCGGCCATTCGGCAGCGCCACGCGCTCGCGGGATACCTCGACGTGGAATCCGGCCTTCACGGGCTCGTGTCCGGCGCTCGGCTTCGGCATCCGCGCAGGGTAACGTCGGGTCCGCGCGGAGGCCTCGCATGGCGGACCCGATCGACAAGATGATCGCGATCGCGGTGCCCGGCGCCGAGTGGGCGCTCGAGGGCATCTTCAGCGGCGTCGCGGGCGAAGGCCCCGGCGGTGCCGTGATCGCGGCCCCGTACCCGCTCTACGGCGGCAGCATGGACTCGCCGGTCGTGGCCGAGCTCGGCTTCGCGTGTCAGCGCGCGGGCTATGCGGCGGTGCGCTTCAACTGGCGGGGCGTGGGCGCGAGCGGCGGCGAGCCGAGTGGCGACTTCGCCGACGCCGACGCCGACTATGCGGCCGCGCTCGCCTATCTCGAGGAGACCGTCGCGGGGCCGATCCTCGCCGCGGGCTACTCGTTCGGTGCCGCCGCGGCGGTGCGCGTCGCGCATGCGAATCCGCGCGTGCGCCGCCTGCTGCTCGTGTCGCCGCCACCCGCGCTGCTCGACGCGGAGGCGCTCGCGCGGTTCCGCGGCCGCGCGCTGGTCATCGCCGGCAGCCGCGACTCGTTTGCGCCCACCGCCGAGCTCGCGGAGCGGGTCGGCCGCGGCGCGCGGCGCCAGCTCGAAGTGATCGAAGACGCGGACCACTTCTTCGGGAACGGGCTCCTGGAGATCAGCCGCCTCGCGCGGGATTGGCTGTCCGCCTAGCGGTCCGCCGCTTGCGCTTCTTGCGCGGCGCGAGCGATTTCAGCGTGAGGGTCTTGCCGAAGCAGAGCAGGACGTCACCTGCGAGGATCTCGCGGCTCGTCTTCGGGTTCGGGATCGTGATGCCGCCGCGCTGGATCGTCAGCACGATCACGTCGCGCTCGCGCAGCGCGGCGCCCTCGATCGTCTTGCCGCACAGCTCCGAGCGGTCGTCGACGGGAACCTCGATCACGCCGTAGCCGCTCTGCAGCGTGAGCCGCTGCCGGATGTCGATCTCCGGGAACAGCACCTCCTCCTCGATCAGCCGCACGATCTCGCCGGCCACGTCGACCTTCGTGGCGGACTCGATTCCCTCGAGCCCCGGCGACGAATTGACCTCGACGAGCACGGGCCCGTCGCGGCCCTCGAGCAGGTCGACACCGGCCACGCGCAGCCCCATCACCTGCGCGGCGTGGACGGCGACGCGCTCGTACTCCGGTTCGAGCCGGATCTCTTCGCAGCGCGCGCCGCGGTGGAAATTCGCGCGGAATTCGCCGTCGGCGGCGATGCGCCGCATCGCCGCGACCACGCGGTTGCCGACCACGAACGCGCGCACGTCGCGGCCGCGGCTCTCGTTCACGAACTGCTGGATCAGCACGCTCATCTTCGCCGGGCCCGCGAGCGTCGCGACGATCGCCTCGGCCACCTGCGTCGACTCGGCGAGGATCACCCCGATGCCCTGCGCGCCCTCGAGCAGCTTCACCACCACGGGCGGGCCGCCCATCCGCTCGATGCCCGGGATGATCTCGTTCGCGTGGCGCACGAAGAGCGTGGTGGGCAGGCCGACGCGGTGGCGCGAGAGCACCTGCAGCGCGCGCAGCTTGTCGCGCGACACGCTGATCGCGTGCGACGGATTGACGCAGAACACGCCCATCTGCTCGAACTGGCGCACCACCGCGGTGCCGAAGAACGTCACGGAGGCGCCAATCCGCGGGACCACTGCGTCGTAGCTGGCGAGCTTGCGCCCCTTGTAGAACAGGCGCGGCGCCCCCTGCTCGATCTCGATCGAGAACGAGAGGGTGTTGAGCACGCGCGCCGCGTGACCGCGCGCAATCGCGGCCTCCTTGAGGCGCCGCGTGCTGTAGAGACGAGGCCCCCTCGACAGGATGGCGATGCGCATGCGGCCTCTCGTCGCGCGCGGCTCCGCGGACGGACGGAATGGTACACCGCCCGCGCGAAGGGAAGAACCGCCTAAGCTAGAACGGATCGACGGCGCGCGCGGCGGCCTCGCCGTCGCCCTCGTGGAAGCTCTCCTCGCGCAGGTCCTGCGCGGCGCGGTCGGTCTCGCGCGCGGTCGCGGCGCTCTCGGTCGGCTCGCTGCCCGCGATGAACGACTGGAAGATCGTCTTCGCGTCGCTGTCGGTCGACGCGAGCAGACCGGTTTCCTTGTCGATGCGCGCCCAGACGATCTTGTCGTTGGCGGGCACTGGGAAGTCGCGCGTCGGGCGCCCTTCGAGTGCCGTGCGCATGTAGTCGATCCAGATCGGCAGCGCGGCGTGCGCGCCGGTCTCCCCGTTGCCGAGGAAGCGGGCCTCGTCGAAGCCCACCCAGACACCCGTGGCGACGTCGGGCGAGAAGCCGACGAACCACGCGTCGGCCTGATCGTTGGTAGTTCCAGTCTTGCCCGCGACCGGCCGGCCGAGGCTGCGCGCGCGGGTGCCGGTTCCCTCGAGCACCACCGCGCGCAGCATGTCGGTCACGAGGTAGGCCTGCTCGGGCGGCAGGAGCTGATTCGGATCCGACGGAACTTCGAGCTCGGCGGTCGCGACCTCGCCCGCCTGCGCGTCGCCCGC
>DATFWW010000101.1:0-12419 GCA_035258825.1 Myxococcota bacterium | reverse complement strand
GGCGATCGGCGCGTCGAGCGCGAGCCGGTCCACGAGCGTGCGGTAGATGAGCCAGAGCAGCGCCGTGCCGCAAGCCACCGAGAGCAGCGCGGACCAGAATGCCGGGTCGGCGCCGAGCGCCTCGAGCAGCGCGGCGTAGAGCGTCCAGAGGAAGTTGCTGTAGCCCTCGACGGGCGGGTCCTCGCCCGGGTTGAAACGGAGGCCGAGCCCGCGCGCGAGGTTGCGCGCATAGCGGAACGAGATGTAGGCGTCGTCGGTGACGAACCAGAACCGGTGCACGAGCAGCGCGTACGGCAGCCAGACCCCCGCGAAGCGCAGCGCGTCGCGCGCGCGGGGGGTCGGCGGTGCGGGCGGTGCCATCGGCCTGCGGGACCGTAACGCCCCCGTGCGGGGCTGACAGGGCGGGCATCGGGCGGGAGAATCCACCCTCCGCGGTCCCCGCAGCATGCAACCCGAAGTCCAGCAGACTCCCGAGCGGTCCGGTGCGTTCGGTGGATTCATCGGCCCGCGCACGCTCGCGTCGCAGGTCGAGAGCGCCTTGCCGTGGCTGCTCGCGCCCGCATTCGCCGAGCGGTTCGGCGCGGCTTCGCACCGCGGTGGATCGCTCTACGAGCTGGCCTTTGGCCCGCACGGCTGGTGGCATGTGCTTCGGAGCGCGGCCCGGCTCGAAGCGAGCCCCGAGCCGACGCCCGCGCAGCGCACCGACTATTTCGCGCTCTGTCTCGCGGCGCATTTCGCGAGCGCGGCGAGCTTCGTGCCGACCGACGTCGATACCAAGATCCGCCGCGCGCTCTGGCGCGAGGCGGTGGGCACCCCCGAGCTCGCGCGGATGCGCGCGCTCGCGCTGGGGCTCTTCGAGTGGGACGTCTCGCCCGTGTCGGCGCGGCAGGTCTTGGTCGATCCGGTCGGCGTCGTGTCGGGTCACGACGGCGAGCGGCTGTCCGTGCTGTGCGGCGGGCTCGTCGCCTCGCTGCACGCGCGGGAGAGCGAAGGCGCGGCGGAGCTCGAGGCGGCGATCGAGCGGGAGCTCGCGCGCGAGGCGCGCGCGTTCGCGGAGCTCGAGCGGGCGCCCGGGCGCGAGCTCGATCTGCTGCGGCTCGCCGCGGTGCTCACCCACAACGCGGGAGACCTGATGCAGGGGCTCGCGTCGGCGGGAAGAGGGAGCCTGCTCGTCGAGCGCTTCGGCGACCTCGCTCGCGGGGGTCCCTCGCGGTACGGCGGTGCGTTCACGCGCGCGGCCTCGCTCTACCGCGCGCTGCTCGCGAGCGAGGGCCACCGGAACTACCCGCTGCGCGGCCCGCGCGCGCTGCGCCGGGTCCCCGAGTTGCTGCTGCCGATCGCGCCGATGCTCGACGGCTGGGGGGATCGCGTCGCGACGACGCGCGCGCTCGCGGTGCGCGATCGCGCAGCCGTGGTCGAAGCGCTCGCGCAGGGTTGTATGAAGATCCCGGGGCAGCAGGGCTACTACCGCGCCCTCGCCGGCTTCGCGCGGGCGCACCCGCGCGGGCTCGAAGATCCCGACCTCGCTGGGCACTGCGCGGCGTCGACGCGCCGGCTGCTGCGCAGCAGCGAGCTGCGCCAGAGGGTCGCGGTGCCGCGCGCGTCGTTCGAGTCCCAGCTCGCCAAGCGCGCGCGCGCGGTGCTGGCCTAGGACTTGACGCGCGACGCCTTGAGCCGCGGCTTGCCGTCCTCGATCTGGACGCGGAAGCGGAACTGCGAGTCCGGGCCATACTTCGCGCATAGCGCCGCGCGCTGCTGTGCGAGGATCGCGTCGAGCTTCTCGCGCGTGAGGCCTTTCACACTCTCGCCGCAGCTGATCCGCGCGTCGACGTAGCTCTGGAACAGGTCGCCCTCCGCGGCGCAAGGCGGCTTCGCGGCGTCCGCCGCCGGCGCCTCCTGATGCAGCCGCGCCTTGAAGCGGTGCCGTTCGTAGGTGCCCGCCTCGATCTTGCGCAGCGTCTCGTCCCACTGACGCCGGAACGCCTGGTATCGCGAACAGATGCTGCTGAACTTGAAGCGCGACGCGGTGTTCTTGATCGCAGTGTTGGTGAGCTCGATCACCGCCTTGTTGATCTCGCCGCGCAGCTGCACCGGCTCGCGCGGGCGATTGCCGAGGAAATACTGGTCGTAGTCGCGCTTGAGCTGCGCGAGCTTGAACTCGAGCATGCGCAGCTCTTCATCGATCGCCTCGGCCGCCAAGCGAGTCTCCCCGACTAGCTCTTCGACGCCCCGGACGCGCCGCTTGAGATCAGCGCCTCGACGTTCAGGTGCTCGGGGGCCGGCAACTCGCCTGCGCCGAGCGGCGGGATCTCGCCGGCCAGCGCCGCGCCGAGTTCACTGCGCAGTTCCTCGAGATTGGCGACATCCGGGGCTGACAGCGCTCCACCAGCATGGCTGATCACCACGCCCGCCACGGAGATCCCGCGCGCGCGCGCGGCCTCGAGCGTGAGGCGCGTGTGGTTGATCGTGCCGAGCGCCGCACGGCACACGACCAGGAGCGGCAGCTCGAATCGCCGCGCTAGGTCGGCCATCGACAGCTCCGCCGCGACCGGCACGAGCAGGCCGCCCGCTCCCTCCACGACCAGGAACGCCCGCCGGGCGCGCAGGCGCGAATATGCGGCGTCGATCGCGCCGAGATCCAGCGCGCGGCCCTCCGCGCGCGCGGCCGCGGCTGGCGCCGCGCCGAGCGCGAACGACTGCGGGCAGACGTCGGCAAGCGGATCCCGTTCCCCGGCGGCGCGCCGCAGCGCGATCGCGTCCGCGGGACCGCCCGGACCGACGCCCGTCTCGATCGGCTTCATCGCGCCCGCGTCGATCCCGCGCGCGTGAAGCGCCCGCAACAGTGCACAGGCGACCAGAGTCTTGCCGACACCGGTATCGGTGCCCGTTACGAACACGCCGCGGTTCAAGGGATCCGCAAAACCTCGTCGGCCACGGCATCGGCAACGGCGTCGATCTCCTCGTCGCGATGCGTCGCCATCGGCGTGAGGCGCAGCCGCGCGGTGCCCTCGGGCACGGAAGGATGTCGGATTCCCTGCGCGTAGAATCCGCGCTCGAGCAGCCGCTCGCAGATCGCCATGGCCGCCTCGTTCGCGCCCACCACGACTGGCACGATGTGGGTGGTGCTAGGGCGAGTATCGACGCCGCGCGCCGCGAGCTGCGCGCGCAGTCGCGCCGCGTTCGCCTGCAGCCGCTCGCGCCGCCACGGCTCGCGCCGCACGAGATCGAGCGCCGCGTGTGCGGCCGCCACCTGCGGCGGCGCGAGCGCGCAGCTGAAGATGAAGGAGCGCGCCGCGTTCACGAGCAGATCGCGCAACGCGCGCGTGCCGACGGCAAACGCGCCGTACGACCCGAGGCCCTTGCCGAGCGTGCCGAGCAGCACGTCGACGCCCTCGCCCACGCCGCACAGCTCGGCGCTGCCGCGGCCGCGCGCGCCGAGCGTGCCGGTGCCGTGGGCGTCGTCGAGCAACACGATCGCGCCGTGACGCCTCGCGGTCGCGACCATCTCGGCCACGGGCGCCACGTCGCCGTCCATGCTGTAGACGCCGTCGATCGCGAGCAGTACGCGGCGGTGGGCGCGCGCGGCGCCGCCGAGCGCTTCGTCGAGCGCCGCGAGATCGCCGTGCGCAAACACCAACACCTCGGCGCGCGACAGCCGGCACCCGTCGATGATCGACGCGTGCGAGAGCGCGTCCGAGACCACCGCGTCGCCGCGGCCGACCAGGGCCGGGATCACGCCGAGGTTCGCGGCATAGCCACTGTTGAACGCGAGGGCGGCCTCCGCCTCGAAGAACTTCGCCAGCGACTCCTCGAGCGCCTCGTGCACGGCGAGGTTGCCGCTGATCAGCCGCGAGCCGCCCGCCGCGCAGCCGATCTCGCGCGCCGCGCGCGCGGACGCCTCCACCACCTCGGGGTGTCGGGCGAGGTCGAGGTAGTTGCTGCCCGCGAACAGCAGCACGTCGCGGCCGTCCACGCGCATGCGAGGCGCCTGTGCGCCCTCGAGCACCCGCATGCGGCGGTAGGTGCCGCGCGCGCGGATATCGGCGAGCGTCTCGGCGGCGACGTCGGCCAGCCCCATGCTATGCGCGCTGGATTTCGGGCCGCAAGATCGGGCCCGCCCCGCGCAGCTGGAAGGCTCCCGCGGCAGCGCCTCCTGCGGTCTCGCCCGGCTGCAGCGGATTGCCGTCCACCTCGAATCCCGCCTCCCGGATCATCCGGTAGGTGTCGGCGAGCGGGTCGCCGCGCGTGGTGAGGTAGCCCTCGACGAATAGGGAGTTCGCGGGCCACAGCGCGAGCGCCTCCATGCCGCGCAAATGGCCCTCGCGCCCGCCCGCAGCGCGGATCTCGGCGCGCGGGTTCACGAGCCGCATCAGACACAGCGCGCGCAGGCAGCGCTCGGGTGTGAGTGAGCCGTCCGACTGCACGGGGTTGCCCTCGATCGGGATCAGGAAGTTCACGGGGATCGACGGCACTTCGAGCTCGCGCAGGCGGAACGCGACCTCGACCACGTCGGCGCTCCGCTCTCCCATGCCCAGGATCAATCCGCTGCACGCCTCGATGCCGCACTTCTTCGCGGCGGCCAGCGTGCGCACGCGGTCGGCGTAGGTGTGTGTGGAGCAGATCTGGCCATAGTGCGATTCGCTCGTGTTGAGGTTGTGGTTCAGGCGGTCGAGGCCCGCGTCGGCGAGGATGCGCGCGTGCTCCTCCGCGAGCAGGCCGACCGAGAGACACACCTCGATCGGGAAGCGCTGCTTCACCTCGCGCACGAGGTCGGCGAGGCGGTGCGTCATCGCGATCGTCGGGCCGCGGCCCGACATCACCATGCAATAGCGCGTGGCGCCCGCGCGCGCGGCGCGCTCGGCTCCGGCGAGGATCTCCTCGCGGTCCTTCATCGCGTACTTGCGGATCGCCGCCTTGGAATCCCGCGACTGCGAGCAGTAGCCGCAGTCCTCCGGGCACAGCCCGTTCTGCACGTTGTTCAGCACGTGCACCATCACGCGGCGGCCGAAGTGGCGCTCGCGCGGCACGAACGCGGCGTGCAGCAGCGGCAGCAGCGCCAGGTCGGGCCCGTCGAGGACCCACTGGGCGTCCGCCTCGGAGGGCGGCTCGTCCGCCAGCGCACGCGCCGCGAATCGCTCGTACCGCTCGAACATCGGGACCTCCTGAAAGTTCGCGCACGACGCTAGAGAGCGCGCCCGGCTGCTGTCAACCGGACCGGGCATGGCGGTTTACGGCCGCGGAGATGGGCTGACGGGCTACGTTGCCAGCACGATGGGGCGCAGCCGCAGCGTGTTCGCCTGCACCGAGTGCGGGGCCCAACAGCCGCGCTGGCTGGGCCGCTGCCCCGAGTGCGGAGGTTGGTCGACGCTCGTGGAGGAGCGCGGTGCAACCCCGGTCACCTCCGCCGAACCGCGCGAGCTGCTCGCGCGCGAGTCGTCCACCGCCAAGCCGCGGCGCCTCGCGGAGATCGACGCCGACGCGGTGCCGCGCCTCGAGACCGGCATCGCCGAGCTCGACCGCGTGCTCGGCGGCGGGCTCGTGCCGGGCTCCGTCGTGCTGCTCGCGGGCGAGCCCGGGGTCGGCAAGTCGACGCTCGCGCTCCAGCTGGCGGCGGGCGTTCACGGCGACCGCCCCGTGCTCTACGTGGCGGGCGAGGAGAGCCCGGAACAGATCCGCCTGCGCGCCAACCGGCTGCCCTCGCTGCCCGAGGCGCTCGTCGTGCTCGCGGAGACCTGCGTCGAGGCGATTGCGGAGCCATGGCGCGATACCCAGCCGGCGCTCGTGCTGGTCGACTCGGTGCAGACGCTGCGCAGCGAGCGCGTGGAGTCGGCGCCGGGCTCGGTCGCCCAGGTCCGCGAGTGCGCGGCGCTGCTCGCCGCCACCGCGAAGGCGCACGGCGCTCCGCTCGTGCTAGTCGGGCACGTCACCAAGGAGGGCGCGATCGCGGGCCCGCGCGTGCTCGAGCACCTGGTCGACGTGGTGCTCCAGCTCGAGGGCGACGGCTTCCACGCATTCCGGCTGCTGCGCGCGCACAAGAACCGCTTCGGCTCGACGCAGGAGCTCGGCGTGTTCCACATAGGCGGGGCCGGCCTCGAGGCGGTCGCGAACCCGAGCGAGCTGTTCCTCGCCGAGCGCCGCGCGGGAGCGCCGGGCTCGTGCATCGTCCCGTGGCTCGAGGGCAGCCGCCCGATGCTCGTGGAGATCCAGGCGCTCGTCGCGCCCGCCGGCTACGGCACCGCGCGGCGCACCGCGATCGGCGTCGACGACGCGCGGCTCGCGCTGCTGCTCGCGGTGCTCGATCGCCGCGCGCGTGTGGATCTCCTCTCGCGCGACGTGTACGTGAACGCGGTCGGCGGCGTGCGGATCCGCGAGCCCGGCGCCGACCTCGCGCTCGCGCTCGCGCTCGCGTCGAGTCGGCTCGACCTCGCGCTGCCCGGCGACTCCGCCGCGTGCGGCGAGATCGGGCTCGGCGGCGAGATCCGGCGCGTGGCTCGGCTCGACGCGCGCGTCGCCGAAGCCGCCCGGCTCGGCTTCCGGAATCTGCTGGTCCCGGCCGGCGCACAGGACTCGCTGCGCGCGCCGCGCGGCGCGCGTCTGGTGCCGGTCGGCGATGTCGCCGAAGCGGTGGCGTGGCTCGCGTCAACGGTCGTACACGGCCCCGAGCCTGGCCGTTAACATACCGGATTTACTGATCTTTTCGCCGGATTTGCTTTGACAGTGCCGCGCCGGTCGGGCTAGCGTTGGCGTGATGACGCCTTGCTCGCCCGTCGCCGCGCAGGCGACCCAAGCCTACGCCGCGGCGATGGAGCGGCTCGCCGAAGACCTCGCGCTCGTCGAGGGCGCCATGCGCGAGCAGCTCGTGTCGGCGAGCGAAATGCTGTCGGCGCTCGGCGATCACGTGCTCGCCTCGGGCGGCAAGCGGATGCGCCCGGCGCTGCTGCTGCTCGCGGCCGAGCTGTGCGGCTACACCGGCCCGCGCCGGATCCACGTGGCCGCCGCCGTCGAGCTGCTCCACACCGCCACGCTCCTGCACGACGACGTGGTCGACCAATCCGAGCTGCGCCGCGGCCGCCCCTCGGCAAATGCGCTCTGGGGCAACCGGCGCGCCGTGCTCGCGGGCGACTACTTCTACGCGCGTGCGTCGTCGCTGATCGTCGAAGACGGCGATCTCGACATCCTGTGGATCTTCGCCGACACGATCCGCAGCATGGCCGAGGGCGAGCTGCTCCAGCTCCAGCGCAGCTTCGATCCCTCGGTCACCGAGGCGCACTACTTCCAGGTGATCGAGCGCAAGAGCGCGGTGCTCCTGTCCGCGGCGTGCGAGTCGGGCGCGATCCTCGGCGGTGTGACGCGCGCCGAGCGGCGCCGGCTCGCCGAATACGGGCGCGAGCTCGGGCTCGCGTTCCAGCTGCGCGACGACGCGCTCGACTACGAGGATCGCGAGGCCGATCTCGGCAAGCGTCCCTACGGCGACCTGCGCGAGGGCAAGGTCACGCTGCCCCTGCTGCTCGCGCTGAAGCGCTCTACGGCCGCCGAGCGCGAGGCGGTGGCGTCGCTGCTCAAGGCGGTGTCGCTCTCCGCGGAGCCCGAGGCCGCGCGCGCGCGCGACCTCGGGCCTGCGATCGAGGTGGTGAAGCGCTACCGCGGCGTCGAGGACACCGTTCGACGCGCCGAGGAGCACGCGCGCCGCGCGCGCACCGCGATCGCTCCCTTCCCCGATGGAGGCGCCCAGAGCGACCTGCTCGCTGCTGCCGAGTTCGCCGTTTCGCGCGACCGCTAGCGGTTTTCCCCTCGCCCCCCGATCGGTCCCGGGAGTCACTCCCATGCTTCGATTCGCACACCTCGCGGGCGCCGCGTTGGCGCTCGCCGCTCTGCTCGTCTTCTCGGGCGCACCCGCGCTCGCAGGGGAGCAGGTCATCGGCGTCGTGAACGTCAACACCGCGACCGCGGCCGAGCTCGAGATGCTGCCCGGCATCGGCGCCTCGCGAGCGAAGGCCGTGATCGAGGCGCGCGAGGCGAAAGGCGGCTTCAAGAGCCTCGACGATCTGCTCGCGGTGAAAGGCATCGGGGAGGCGAGCCTCGCCAAGCTGCGCCCGCACCTGACGCTCGACGGCAAGACGACGGTCAAGCCCGAATAGCAGTGGTTGTGCCACGGGCCGGCGGTGGCGGCGCGCCGCCGCCGGCCTCTCCGGTGTGCTCGGGGCTACCCTGCCGCGATGCCCGCGCGGCGTTCGGCCGTCTGTCTGCTGCTCGCACTCGCGCTCGCCGCGCGCGCCGCAGCCGACCTCCCCCGCGTGGTCGCGCTCAGCCCATCGATCACCGCAATCCTGCTCGCGCTCGATGCGCAGGCGTCGCTGGTCGGTGTCGACGAGGTGTCGGCACGGGTCGAGCCGCGCGTGCGCGCGTTGCCGCGCGTGGGCGGGCTGTTCAATCCGAGTCTCGAGGCGATCGTCGCGCTCCAGCCGAGCCTCGTGGCGCTCGTGCCGAGCGCGCAGCAGCGCGACCTGCGCGAGCGCCTCGAGTCGCTCGGCATCGGTGTGCTCGCGCTGCCGAACATCAGCTACGAGGACGTCCTGAACTCGATCGCGATGCTCGGCGAGCGCGTCGGCCGCAGTGCCGCCGCGCGGGCGCGGGTGAGCGCGATCCGCGCCGCCTTCCGCGAGGCGAGCGCGCAGGCCCAGGGGCGCGCGCGCGTCCGCGCAGTGCTCGTGCTCCAGCGCGAGCCGCTCTACGTGGTCGGGCGCGGCAGCTTCCTCGACGCGATGCTCGACGCCGCCGGCGCCGAGAACCTCGCGCGCGGATTCGCGGATCCCTATCCGCGCGCGTCGCTCGAGTGGTTGATCGCGGCGGCACCGGACGTGATCCTCGACGCCGCCGATCCCGCCGCCGGAGCAAGCGCGCACTGGGGGCACTGGCCGTCGCTGCCCGCCGTGGCGGCGGGGCGCGTCGAGGCGCTCGACCGCGCGATCACGATTCCGGGCCCCTATCTCGACCGCTCGCTCGCCGAGCTCGCGCGGCGCGTGCGCGGCTCCGGAAGTCCGCAGTGAAGGTGCTCACCGCTCGCGCCGCGGCGCTGCGGCTCGCGCTGCTCGGCGCGCTGCTGCTCGCGTCGCTCGCGCTCGGCCTGGCCGCGGGGCCGAGCGCGCTCGCGCCCGGCAACGCGCTGCGCGAGCTGTTCACCCGCGGGGATTCGGGCGTGGCGGCCGACATCGCGCTGCGCGTGCGGTTGCCGCGCGTCGTGCTCGCCGCGGCGGTCGGCGCCGCGCTCGCGGTGGCGGGCGCGCTGTTCCAGGCACTGCTGCGCAACCCGCTCGCGGATCCCTATGTGCTGGGCGTGTCGGGCGGAGCCGCAGTCGGCGGGATCGTCGCGCTGTCGCTCGGCTCCGCGCTGGGCTGGGGTGCCGCGGCCGTGACGCCCGCGGCATTCGCGGGCGCGCTCGCCACGACCGCGGCGCTCTACGCGGTCGCCGCCGTGCGCGGGCGCGTGTCGGCCACTCACCTCCTGCTCACGGGCGTGGTGTTCAACGCGTTCGCGTCCGCGGGCATCGTGTTCGTCGCGTCGCTCGCCGGCCTCACCGAGGGCACGAGCCTGTTCCTGTGGCTGATCGGCAGCCTGTCCGCGGTGCGCGCCGACGCGGCGCCGATCGTGGGCGCGTTCCTCGCGCTCGGCCTCGGCTGTGCCCTGCCGCTGCTGCGCGACCTCGATCTGCTCTCGCTCGGCGAGGAGTCCGCGGCACAGCTCGGTGTGGACGTCGCGCGGGTCCAGCGCGTGCTCCTGCTCTCCACCTCGCTGATGGTCGGCGCCGCGGTGTCCGTGGCAGGGCTGATCGGGTTCGTCGGGCTGATCGTCCCCCACCTCTTGCGCCTGCGCCTAGGCCCCGACCACCGCCTGCTCGTGCCCGCGTCCGCACTTGCGGGCGCGGCCTTCCTGGTGCTCTGCGACACGGCGGCGCGCACGGTGCTGGGTGGGCGCGAGCTGCCGGTGGGCGCCATCACGGCGCTCGCGGGCGGCCCGCTATTCCTCTACCTGCTGCGGCGCCAGCAGCTGCACAGCGGGGCGCCGTGACCGCCCCGGCGCTCGCGTTCGAGGACGTGGCGGTGCGGTTCGGCACGCGCGAGGTGCTGCGCGGCGTATCGCTCGAGCTCGCCGGCGGCGAGGTGCTCGGGCTGGCGGGCCCGAACGGCGCCGGCAAGACCACGCTGTTCCGCGCCGCGACGCGCGTGGTGCGGCTCGACCGCGGGGCAGTCCGGATCGCGGGCACGCCCGTCCGAACGCTCCCGCGCCGCGAGCTCGCGCGCCGCGTCGCCGTGGTTCCCCAGGACGTGGCGGTGCCGTTCCCGTTCCGCGCTGGCGAGGTGGTGCTGATGGGCCGGGCGCCACACCGCACCGGCTTGGGATTCGAGACGCCGGCCGACGTAGAGCGCGTGCGCGCCTGCCTCGCGCTCGTGGGCATCGAGTCGCTCGCGGACCGGTCGATGTTGGAGCTGTCCGGCGGCGAGCGGCAGCTCGTGCTGATGGCGCGCGCGCTGGCCCAGGACCCGGAGGTGCTGCTGCTCGACGAACCCACGGCGCACCTGGATCTCCGCCATCGCGCGGTGGTGCTCGAGCGGGTCGGCGAGTTCGCGCGCGCGGGCGGCGCCGCGCTGGTCGTCTCTCACGATCTCACGCTCGCGGCGCGCAGCTGCAGCCGCCTCGCCCTGCTCGCCGACGGCGTGCTCGCCGCGTGCGGGGCACCTGCCGAGGTATTGCGCCCCGAATTGCTCGCGCGCGTGTTCGGCGTCGAGGCAGAAGTCTTCGACGCGCCGGACGGTGCCCCGCTCGTGGTCCCGCGCCGCGCCATGCAGGTTCCGGGCACGTAGTCCAATCACCGACAGATCGGTACTTCGCTACCCGCTTTCCAAGATCCGACTACACAACTTCCTTGAATTAACCCCCCTTCCCCATTGCGCGGGTGATATAAATGGCAATCCTCGCTCCGAGGGTTGGGAGGTTCGGCTGGCCGGCGGCGAGCGAGTAACGACGCTCTCACGCCCCGGGGTCCGGATCGCCACGGGGTACCCGTCCATGAAGAGCGCGCGTGGTGCGAGCGCGGTCGCGAAGGGTCTCGAAGAGCCTTCGCAGCCCGATTCTCAGGAGCTGCTGCGGGTGATGCAGGCGGTTCAGGAGGGAGACTTCTCCGTCCGTTTGCCGCATCACTGGACCGGTCTGTCGGGAAAGGTCGCGGACACGTTCAACGCGATCGTCTCCGCCAACCAGCGGATGGCCGCCGAGCTGCAGCGCGTCGGCCAGGTCGTCGGCAAGCAGGGCAAGATCCGCCAGCGGCTCGACGTCGGCCGATCGGGCGGCGCCTGGCGCGAGATGGAGTCGTCGGTCAATACGCTGATCGACGACCTCGTGTGGCCTACCACCGAGGTCACGCGCGCGATCTCCGCGGTGGCGCAGGGCGACCTGCTCCAGACGGTCCGCCTCGACGTCGACGGACGCCCGCTCGAGGGCGAGTTCCTGCGCTCCGCGACGATCGTTAACCGGATGATCCAGCAGCTCGGCGTGTTCGCGGGCGAGGTGACGCGCGTGGCGCGCGAGGTCGGCGCCGAGGGGAAGCTCGGCGGCCAGGCTCAGGTGCGCGACGTCTCGGGGGTGTGGAAGGACCTGACCGAGAGCGTCAACTCGATGGCGAACAACCTGACCGCACAGGTGCGCAACATCGCCGAGGTGACGATCGCGGTCGCGAGCGGCGACCTGTCCAAGAAGATCACCGTCGACGTGCGCGGCGAGATCCTGCAGCTGAAAGAGGCCATCAACACGATGGTCGATCAGCTGCGGTCGTTCGCCGCCGAGGTGACGCGCGTCGCGCGCGAGGTGGGCACCGACGGACGCCTCGGTGGCCAGGCGATCGTGCCCGGCGTCGCGGGGACGTGGAAGGACCTCACCGACAGCGTCAACGCGATGGCGGGCAACCTGACCGGCCAGGTGCGCAACATCGCCGAGGTGACCACCGCGGTCGCGCGCGGCGACCTGTCGCGCAAGATCACCGTGGACGTGAAGGGCGAGATCCTCGAGCTCAAGAACACGATCAACACGATGGTCGATCAGCTCAACGCGTTCGCCGCCGAGGTGACGCGCGTGGCGCGCGAGGTGGGCACCGAGGGCAAGCTCGGCGGCCAGGCGCAGGTGCTCGGCGTGGCCGGCACCTGGAAGGACCTCACCGACAACGTGAACTCGATGGCCGGCAACCTGACCGCTCAGGTGCGCAACATCGCAGACGTCACGATCGCGGTCGCGAGCGGCGACCTGTCCAAGAAGATCACCGTCGACGTGCGCGGCGAGATCCTGCAGCTGAAGGAGGCCATCAACACGATGGTCGATCAGCTGCGGTCGTTCGCGTCCGAGGTGACGCGCGTGGCGCGCGAGGTCGGCA
>DATFWW010000100.1:0-22301 GCA_035258825.1 Myxococcota bacterium | reverse complement strand
AATCGATCCGCTGGCGTCGACGTGGATCGACTCGCCCGCCTCGCCGATCGCGGGCGCCGCGGTGATCGCCGGGCGGCTCGCGAGCGTGCCGTCGGACGCGTAGAGATAGGGCGGCGTGTAGATCTGGCCGTCCAGGTGATTCTCCGCACAGCCGTTCCCACACCCTCCGCCTCCCGCCGACAGCACGCGGCCGTCCTGGAGCAGCAGCGCGGTCGAGTGATAGGTGCGCGCAACGTCCATCCACGGAGCCGTGCGCCACTGATTGGTGTCGGGGTTCCAGATCTCGGCGGCGTAGACGGCGCTGCGGTCGTCATACGTCGCGCCGGAGGTGTTTCCTCCGACCACGAGGATTTCGCCGGTCGGCAGCGTGACCGAGTTGTGGAACGCGCGTGGCCACGCCATCGCGGCGGCCGACGAAATCACCGGGCTCGGTCCGTTCAAGTCGATCTTGTAGACCGCTTTCGTCGACGCCGGATTCTGGGTGCGGTCCGAGCCGCCGAGGAGCAGCACCTTGCCCGCGCCGTAGGTCACGACGTTGCCCCACATCCGCGTGCGCGTGCCGGTGGGCTGCCCGAGCGATTGCACCGCGCCGCTGCCGCGCGGATCGAACAGGTGCCATGTCTGAGTGGGGCCGCCGTGGATGATGCGCCCGTCCGGTGTCACCGCGAGCTGGCCGAACCACTGCAGATCCGAGGCCGTGTTCACGGGATTCTGCCCGTTCTCGGCGTTCTGCTCGTTGAGCAGATCCTGCATGTCCGCGCCGGTGGTCTGCGCCCATGTGTTCGCCACCGGGCTGTAGCGCTCGGAGGTGTTGCCGGAGCCGTTGGCGAAGGTCGCGAAGATCTCGTTGCTCGGCAGCGTCAGGTTCGTGGAGTACCAACGGCCGAAGTTCATGTTCGCAAGCGCCGACCAGGTCAGTGTCTGCGGGTCGAACGCGCTCGTCCGCGTGTTCGTCGGGTTGCCGCCCGACGCGACGATCCGGCCGTCCTCGAGCGTCGAGACGCCGGCGCAGAACATGTCGTGAGTGGGGTTGTTGGTGGTCTGGAACGCCTGCGTGGTCGGGTCGAACAACGCCGAGTAGCTGAACTGCGTGCCGGTGCCGGACGAGATGTCGTTCGTCTCGTCCGACGACCAGGTGAGGACGCGCCCGTTCGGGAGCGCCGCGGCGCTGATCGCGATGTGCGGCCACGGGATTACGGGCCCCCAGGCTCCGACCTGGTGCGGATCCGGAGGGGGCAGGGGGAGCCCGTTCGCGGGGATCGGTCGCAGCGAGCCGCCCGGCGGCGCGTAGCGGATCTGGAGCACCTTTGCCTCGGTCGCCTGGAAGAAGCGGACCCGCAGCGAATACGTGCCCGGGGCCAACTCGATCGTGCCCTGCTCCTCGTGGCTTCCATGCAAGCCGTCGTTGTCCACGACTGTCTGGTTGTTGATCCGGAGGTCGCTGCCGTCGTCGGAAGTCGTCGAGAAGAGGTAGGTGCCTTGCTGCGCGACCGTCAGCGTCCCGATGAACTGCAGCCCGAAGTTGTCAGCTAGCGAGGTCACCGAGAGGTCGATCACCGAGCTCGTGCCGGTCGCGACGGGCGTCAACGCGTCGAAGTTGGGCAGCGAGGTCCATGCGCCCTGATAGACCGAGTAGGCGAAGTCCGCGCTCGCGGGCTCCGCGAGTATCAAGAGCAGGAGCACGATCACTGCCGCAACCGCGGCGGTACGCGAGATGGGGTGCAACGGGTTCTCTCTCGGCGCGCGATCCGTCCGGAGGCGCAGCGACGCGCGCGGCCGCTACTGGAAAGTTGCGCGCCGACGGAAAAGGTTACGGCGAAAGTGACGCGCAAGCGGCGCGGCACCTAGCTTGCGGCGAGCGTGCGCAAAAAGCGAGCCAGATCCGCGATTTCCCTGTCGGAAAGCGCCAGCGCGCGCGGCAGTTCGTGGGCGACGGCCGCCTTGTCCGCGGGGTGGCGGTAGTACTCGAGCACCTGTTCGAGCGTCGCGAAGCGCCCGTCGTGCAGATAGGGCGCCGTCGCGGAGAGGTTTCGCAGTCCGGGGGTGCGGAATGCGCCGCGCTGGAGAGCCTGGACCTCCGTGCCGAACCCCCCGTCGGAGCGCGCGCAATTGCCTGCGCCCGGTCCGTCGCGGAACGGACTGTCGCAGTTGAACTCGGCCGTGCGGAGCAGCTCCCGGCCGCGCGCGCGCCCGAGATCCTCGCTCGCGGTGCCGACCTCGCCCGTGCCGATGTTGTGGAAGTTCCCATCGGTGAAGAGCGGGCCGTGATGACACGAGAGGCAGCCGCTGCGCCCGGACAGGAACAGCTCGAGTCCCGCGACCTCGCGCGCGTCCATCAGGCGCCCCGCCTCGCGGTCGCGGCCCGCGAGCACGGCCTCGGCGTAGGCGTCGAAGCGAGTGGGCTGCGAGCGCAGCGTCCGCTCGTAGGCCGCGAGCGCCTTGCCGACGTTCGCGAAGGCGCGCGAAAGCGCAGTGCGCTGCGCCTCGGGCAGCGCCGACCAGGCCGCCCGCGCGGCGGGATCGCCGTACGGGCCCGCGTCGAGGCGCAGGTCCTCCCACCGCAGTTCGGGCGGCTGCCCGAACGCGCGGCGATAGAGCTCGGCGAGGTGGGGCTCGGTCGCCACGCGGTGGACGATCGCCGTGCGGCTGCCGCCCATCTCCGCGGGCTGTTCGAGCGGCGCGAGCGCCTGCGACCAGAGACTGTCGGCGCGCCCGTCCCAGAAGAACCAGCGCTGGTAGGCGATGTCGAGCAGCGACGGTGCATTGCGGAGCATCGGGCCGAGCCCGACCGAGCGCGCGAGCCCGTCGCTGAACGCGCGCTCGGGCCGATGGCAGGTCTGGCAGGAGATCTGCCCGTTGCGCGAGAGCGCGGGATCCGCGAACAGCACCTGCCCGAGCGCCGCGGCGGCCGGATCGTCGCCCTCGGCGTTGCCCGGGTCGGGCGGCGGCGCGGGCCGCGCGGACAGGACCAGCGTGGCGAGCACGGCGCGCTCGGTGTCGGACCAAACCTTCGGCGCGCGCGCGCCCGCGCCCTGCGCGCTCCCGCCGCACGCTGCGCACGCGAGCGCGATCCAGAGCGCCGCGGCGCGGCGCGCGGTGGTCACGGCGCGGTCCCCGTGCCCGAGAGAGCGCGCAGGAAACGCTCGAGATCTCCGAGCTCCTCGTCGCGCAGGCCGAGCGGGCGCAGCTCGTGCGACGTGTCTCTGGGCGGCGAGTTGTAGTAGTCGAGCACGTCGCGCAGCGACGCAAAGCGGCCGTCGTGGAAGTACGGCGACGTCTGCGCCACGTCGCGCAGCGTCGGCGTCTTGAACGCGCCCTCTAGCGGGATGTGCGCGTCGCGCGAGAGGAAGCGGAGCTCGCTGCACTGGTCGGGCCGCGCGTCGCTGTAGGGTCCCGCGCAGTTGAACACGTCGAGCAGCACGCCCTGGATTCCGAGCGCGCGGCCGAAGTCGAGAGCGGGACCGTCGAAGGTGCCGGTGCCGAGGTTGTGGAAGCCGCCGTTGGTGAACTGCGGGCCGTTGTGGCACTGGAGGCACTGCGTGCGCGCCGGATCGATGAACAGGCGCAGCCCCGCCACCTCTTGCGCATCGAGCAGCTCGACCGCGCGCTCGGGCCGGCCCTCGCGCACCGCATCGACATAGCGGTCGAAGCGCGAGTCGGCGGGCAGGAGCGTGCGCTCGAACGCCTCGATCGCCTTGCCGACGTTGGAGAAGGCGCGGTCGATCCGGTCGCGCTGCGACTGCGGGATGCGCTGCCACGCCGTGCGCGCGGCGTCGTCGCCGAGCGGGCCCGCGTGGGCGGGCAGCCCGGCTCCCGCGAGCTCCGCCGGCAGCGGCCCGAAGATCGCCTCGTAGTCGGCGCGATAGTCCGGATCGCCCGCGATCCGGCGCACGACGCCCGTGCGGCTGCTGCCGATCTCATCGCTCGCCTCGAACGGGACGAGCGCCTGTGCCCACAGGGAATCGCGCCGGCCGTCCCACGTGAACCAGCTGCCGTACGCGCTGCCGACCACGGTCGGCGCGTTGCGCCCCCTGGGTGGCACCGATCTGGCGCGCCCGTCTGTGTAGTGGCGCGCGGGCTGGTGGCAGGTCGCGCACGCGGTCGCGCCCGATTCGCTGAATCCGCGATCGGAGAAGATCTGCCGGCCGAGCGCCGCGGCGCGCGGGTCGTCGGCGACGTGGTTCGAGGGCGACGGCGGCGGAGTGTGATCCTGGCGCAGCGTGGCGAGCAGGCGCAGGTCGCGGTCGCTCCACCCGGTCGATTCGCCCGCGCGGGCGGTCGCGCAGAGCGCGAGCGCGGCGGCGAGCGCCGCTGCAGGCGCCGCGGAGCGGCGCGCGCAGCGAGCCGCAGGCGAGCGAAGTCGAAGAGGTGGCCTCCGCAGGCGCAAGAACTCGGCGACGGATCTTTGGATCATGCACTCAGTAGTCGATCGCGAGATCGAAGCGAAGCCGGTCGCGTCCCGCTGCCGTCTGCACGAACACCTCGATCACCCATGCGCCGACCATGTTCAGCTTCACGCCCTCGATCCGATAGCGCCCGTCGCCGATCTCTTCGGTGACCTGCGGCTGGGACGGGAGCCCGTGCCCATGGCCGGGCATGCCGCCAGCGATGGCGATGTCGGCGCCCGTCACGGCTGCGCCGCGCGCCTCGCGCAGCTCGAGGATCCAGGTCTGGAATTTCCCGATCTCGACGGTGCCCGGCTCCGGCGCGAGATGGCCCACGAGCCGCCCGCTGTCCGACCGGGTGCTCCAGCCCGGCCGATCGGCGCTCTGCTGCGCCGGCGCGGGGGACCCGTGCGCGCAGGCCAGCGCGACGAGCGCGGCGATCGACGCGAAGACGGGGTATCGCTGCACGCCGCGGATGCTACCGCTGGGAGATCGGCTAACGGAGTGGCGCTTCGCGCGGGACCGCCGCCGGTCGACTCTCGAGCGGCGGCGACGGAGGCAGGCCGGTGGCCGCGAGGATCTCCCGCTGGTCGAGCGTCTCCCGCTCGAGCAGCGCCGCGACCAGCGCGTCGAGCGCCTTGCGGTGTTCGCTCAGCAGTCGCACCGCCTCGTCGTGACTCTCGGCGATGATGCGCTGCACCTCCGCGTCGATAACGCGCGCCGTGTCTTCGCTGAACGGCCGGTCGGCGCCGAATGCGCCGCCGGCGACGCCGAGGTAGGGGTTGGCGCGCGGCGCGAGCTGCACGAGGCCGAGCCGTTCGCTCATGCCCCACCGCGTCACCATGTTGCGCGCGAGCTGGGTCGCCTGCTCGATGTCGCTCTCGGCGCCCGTGGTGCGCGTGCCGTACACCACCTCCTCGGCTGCGCGGCCGCCGAGCATGCCGATGATCCGCGCGCGCAGATACGCTTCGGGATAGTTGTAGCGGTCGCTCTCCGGCCGCTGATAGGTGACGCCGAGCGCCTGCCCGCGAGGCACGATCGTCACCCGGTTCACGGGATCCGCGCCCGCCACGACCAGGCCCAGGATCGCATGGCCGCCTTCGTGATAGGCGATCCGCTCGCGGTCGGCGCGCGAGAGCAGGAGCGGGCGCTCGGGCCCCAGCACGATCTTCTCGAGCGCGTCCATGACATCCCGCTGCCCCACCTGGTTCTGTGCGCGGCGCGCGGCGAGCAGCGCGGCCTCGTTGACGAGGTTGCGCAGATCCGCGCCCGAGAGACCGGGCGTGGAGGCGGCCAGCTCGCCCAGATCGACGTCCGCCGCGAGCGGCACCCGGCGCGTGTGGACCTTCAGGATCGCCTCGCGCCCGTTCTTGTCGGGGAGGTTCACGACCACGCGGCGATCGAAGCGCCCCGGCCGCAAGAGCGCCCGGTCGAGGATCTCGGGCTGGTTGGTGGCGGCGAGCACGATGATCCCCTCGCGGCTCGAGAATCCGTCCATTTCGGTGAGGATCTGGTTCAGTGTCTGTTCCTGCTCGCTCGATCCGCCGATCGCGGTGGGCCCGCGCGCGCGTCCGATCGAGTCGATCTCGTCGATGAAGATGATCGCGGGCGCCTGTTCGCGCGCCTGCTTGAACAGGTCGCGCACGCGCGCGGCGCCGACGCCGACGATCATCTCGACGAACTCCGCCGCGGAGAGCGAGAAGAAGGGGACACCCGCCTCGCCCGCGACGGCGCGCGCGAGCAGCGTCTTGCCGGTGCCGGGCGCGCCCACCAGTAGCACGCCCTTCGGCGCGGTGCCGCCGAGCCGCGTGTACTTGTGCGGGTCGCGCAGGAAGTCGACGATCTCGACGAGTTCGTTCTCGGCCTCGTCGATCCCCGCCACGTCGTCGAACGTCACGCGGTCGTCGTGCTCCGCGTCGTAGCGGCGCGCCTTGCTCCGGCCGATCCCCATCAACCCGCCGGCGAGGCCCTGCCGCGCGGCGCGCCGGAACATCCACACGTAGAAGCCGATCAGCAGCAGCGCTGGGCCAAAGCCGTAGAGCAGGGTCGACCATCCGCTCTCGCTCTGGATCGGCACGGCGCTGATCTCCACGCCGTGCGCGATCAGGAAGTCCTCGAGGCCCGGATCGACGAACGCGGGCAGCGTCGTGGTGAAGTGGCTCGCCGTTTGCGGCTCGGGCCGCGCGGGAAAGCCGAGGTGCGGATGGGTGGGTGGTGGGGTCTCCTGCTTCCCATCTGCGGCCTTCTTCTCGGGCGGCCACGTCACCGGCGCCACGAACCGGCCCTCGATGCTCTCGCCCTTGCTGTAGATCGAGGACACGTTGCGCTTCGCGACCTCCTCCTTGAACGCCGTGTAGGGGATGGTGATCGCCGCCGGTGCGGGGAAGAGCAGCCGCATCGCGACGAAGTTCGCGATCAGCGCGGCGAGGAAGACCAGCCAGATCCGGCCGGGCGGGATGATCGCGGGCCTGGGCGCCTTCGGCTCGCCGGGCTCCGCCTTGCGCCCATCGGTGGGCGTCGCTCGTTTGCGCGCGTCAGCCACTTGCACCCATCATATCGCCGCTACACGTGGCGCAATGCCGCGACGATCTCGAGGCGCGACGCGGAGCGCGCGGGCAGGAAACCGCCCGCGGCGCCGATCGCGAGCGCCATCGCGATGCCGTGCGCCGCGTTGGCGGGTCCGATCGCGATCTCGAACGAGAGCGAGACGATCGAGAACGCCACGCCATTCCACGCGAACGCGAGCAGCACGCCGATGGCGCCGCCGAGCAGCGACACCATCGCGCTCTCGAGCAGCAGCGACGCGCCCACGCGCCAGCGACCGAATCCGAGCGCGCGCAGAGTGCCCATCTCGCGGATCCGGCGGCTCATCGTCGCGTACATCGTGTTGGCGCCCGCCACCACGGCGCCGAGCCCGAGCAAGCCGCCGATCAGGTTTGCGAGGTACACGAACGCGGTCGCCGCGCGCTGCATCTGCGCGTAGTACTCGGGCTCGGTCTTCGCCGACACGCTCACGTGTCGCGACCGCTCCAGCTGCTCGACGAGCGCGAGGGCGGCCGCGGGGTCCGCCGCGCGCAGCACCACGGCCGACGCCTCGCGCTCGCCGCTGCGGCCGCGCAGGTCTTCGAGCGTCATCCAGAGCTCGCTCTCGAAGAACTGGCCCTCGGCGCCGAGCACACCCACCACGCGGTGCGGGCGGCCCTCGATCGAGATCTCGCTGCCGATGCCGACCGCGCCGAGCGTCTCCGGGACGAGTCGACCGATCAGGAGCTCGCCCGAGCTCGACGGGAACCGACCCGCGATGATCCGGACGCGCGGGTGCACGAACAGCGCCGCGGGCGTGACACCGCGCAGCGACACGAAGCGCTGCGAGGCGGGGTCGTCGGGCGGGCGCCCGGGAATCGGCACCCGCCGCATCGCGAGCAGCTCGACGCTCGTCTCCGGCTCGCCGCTCGCGTCGCGCTGGACGCCGGGCTCGAAACGCACGCCGTTCACCGTGGGCGTATCGAGCCGCGAGCTCTCGGCGCTGCTGGCGCCCTTCGAGAGCGCGATCACGTTCGAGGGGTCGCCCGTGGTCGCGGCGATCCCCTTCAGCGAATCTGCGGTGGCGCCCATCACCACGTACACCATCACCGAGATCGCCACGCCGAACAGCGTGACTGCGGTGGCGCCGCGATGTGCCCAGGCATTGCGCCACGCATAGCGCAGCGGCAGCGACATCCGCGACCAGCGCGCGATCTTCCGGTGGGCCGTCACTCGCTGTACCGCAGCGCGTCGCTGATCGTCATGCGGACGGCACCCCAGGCGGGCTGCGCGCCCGCGACGAGCCCCAGCGGGATCGAGAGCAGTGCGGCGCGCAATACGACCGAGAGGTCGCTGCGGTAGACGAAGCCGGCGCCGGGCACCTCGACGCGCCCGGTCGAGAACAGCGCGTAAGCGGCGAGCGCGCCGAGCGTGCCGCCGATCACGGCGACCAGCAGCGCCTCCGCGAGCACGAGGCTCATCACGCGGGCGCGCCCGTAGCCCATCGCGCGCAGCGCGCCGATCTCGCGCGTTCGCTCGCGCACGCCGACCGCGATGCTGTTCGCCACCACGAGCAGCGTTACCGCGAGCGCCAGGTAGCCGACGATCCGCAGGCCGTCGCGCGCGTCGGACAAACTCGCGATGAACGGCGCGATGTGCGCCTTCTCGGTGACGGTCTCGGTCGGAATCGTGTAGTTCGCAAAGCGGCGGTCGATCGCGGCCGCCACCGCCGGCGCGAGGCCCGCGTCGCGCGCGCGCACCTGGATGAACGTGACGTGGCCCGCGCCGCCAAGGGCTTCCTCCAGGTAGTCGAGCCGCACCACGGCCACGCGATCGAGCCGGTCGCCGCGCGCGATGTCGCCGCGGATCGTGAACGTGAAGTCTCGCTGTCGCAGGTGGCCGCCGATCGTCACGCGATCGCCGACCTTCCAGTCGTTGTCCTCGAGCATGCGCGCGCCCACGAGGGCTGCATCGCGCTCGGTGAACAGCGCGTGCAGCTCGTCGCCGGTGACGCCGTCGGGAATGCCGAGCTTCAGGTACGCGTCGGGCCGGACCCCCATCGCCACGGCGAAGCTGCCCTCCTTGCGGCCCGAGCCGAACAGCACGCGCACGGGTGAGGCGGCCACGACGCCGGGCAGCTCCTCGATCGCGTCCGCATAGCTCGCGGGCAGCTTCGCACGCCAGTAGTCGGGGTCTGCGGCGCGCGAGAACAAGAGCGCGTCGCGAGACGCGCCCGACACGAGGTTGCTCATCGTGAAGAGCAGGCTCTCGAGCGAGGTGAACAGGAAGAACGCGATCACGAGGCCCAGGAAGGTCAGCGCGGTGCGGCGCGGGCTGCGGCGCAGCTGGCGGGCGATCAGCGGCGCCTGGCGGGCGATTTCTCGAGCTAGCGACACGGTGCGATACCAGGGTATCGGCGCGGTGGCGGACGCGGGTGCCACAGTCCGACTTCGCTCGCCTGCGGCTCGCTGCGCGCCGGCTGCGCCGGCTTGCGGTTCGTCATGGCGTGTCTGCGAGCCTCCCCTTCTCGAGGTGCACTAGGCGCCGCGCCTTCGCGGCGGCGCGCGGGTCGTGCGTCACCATCACGAACGTGGTGCCGGCCTGGCGGTTGAGGAGCGCCATCAGCGACAGCACCTCCTCCGCGTTCTCGCTGTCGAGGTCGCCCGTGGGCTCGTCGGCGAGCACGAGCAGCGGATCGTTCACGAGTGCGCGCGCGATCGCCACGCGCTGCTGCTCGCCGCCCGACAGCTCGCCGGGGCGGTGGTCGAGGCGGTGACCCAGCCCGACGATCCGCAGCGCGGCCTCGCAGCGGTCGCGCCGCTCGTCGCCGCCGTAGTCGGAGATCAGGAGCGGGATCTCCACGTTCTCGAGCGCGGAGAGCACCGGGATCAGGTTGTAGAACTGGAAGACGAATCCGACGCGGCGGTTCCGCCAGCGGTCGAGCTCGGGCTCGCTGAACTCGGAGAGCTCGCGGCCGTCGATGCGCAGGCTGCCGCGCGTCGGGCGGTCGAGCCCCGCGATCAGGTTCAGCAGCGTCGATTTGCCGGATCCGGAGGGTCCCATCAGCGCCACGAACTCGCCGCGCGCGATGTCGAGCGAGAGGTCCGAGAGCACGGGCACCTCGGTGGCGCCGCGCCAGTAGGACTTGTACAAGCTGCGAATCTCGACGAGCGCGGTCACGCCGGTCCGGCTCAGGGTCGCGCCCGTGCTCACGAGCCGGTGGCGGCGAGCCGCACGGCGCCGCCGTCGCGCAGGCGCTCGGGCGGACGCTCGACGAGCGGCGTGCCCTCCTCGGGGCCTTCGTCGAGCGCGAAGAAACCGTCGCCGATGTCGTGACCTCGGATCGGCACCGCTCTGGCGCGATTGTCGTCGACCGTGAAGACGACCTGCGCATCGCCGCGCGCGACGACCGCACCAACGGGGACCGCGCGTTGGACTTGGATCGGTCCGGAGGGCTCCGCAGCCAAGAAGCTCACTTTTGCAGACATGTCGGGCAGGAGCGAACGGTCGGGTGTGCGGATCTTGACCTTCACTGGAATGACGCCCTTCTGGCGGTCGGCCATCGCAGCGATCTCGATCACATCGGCGAGAAAGCGCTGGCGCGGCATCGCCTCGGGAGTCACGAGCGCGATGGCGCCCAGCGCGATCTTGCGGATCTCGCTCTCGCCCACGTCGAGCGAGACTTCGATCGCGGAGAGGTCGGCGAGCGTGACGACTGCGGTGCCAGGATCGCCCTCGGCGGTGACGCCGATCGTGAGGAACTCGCCGACGTCGCGGATCCGGCGGATCACCGTGCCATCGATCGGCGCGCGGATCTCGCGGTTGTCGAGCGCGACGCGCGCGAGGTCGCGCTGCGCGCGCGAGACGTCGAAGCGCGTGTGCGCGCGGTCGAGGGCGGCCTGCGATGCCGCGCCGCTCCCGCGCAGGTTCTCCAGCCTCCGGAGCTCGCGCGCAGCATCGCCGTGCTCGGCCTCGGCGAGCGCGAGCTGTGCGCGCGCCTCGTCGCTCTCGAGCCGCGCGATCAGGTCGCCCTTCGCGACGCGCTGGTTCGCGGCCACCGCCATCTCGACGATCTTGCCCTGCGCCTTGCTGCTCACGGTGATCTGGCGGTGCGCTTGGAGGTAGCCCGACGCCGAGAGCAGCACGGGCGGGGCGCCGACGTCGCGCCAGGCGACCGTCACGAGCGTCACCTCGGGCGGGCGGCTCCAGACGCGCCACGCGGCCGCGGCACAAAGCGCGAGGGCGACGAGCGCGGTGCCGATCCAGATCCGGTGCCGACGCCGGCGACGCTCGCCGCGCTCCGGACCCGGTCCGCGCGCCTCGCCACGCAGCACCGCGAGGTCGCGCGCGAGCGCGCTCTCGAGCGGCCGCGGCGCCTCTTCCGGATTTTGGTCGGGTCTTCGCTGGCTCATGGACCCTGCGGCGGGCGTACAGGAGAGCCTAGCGAGTCAAGCCGCGGCTAGCGCATCAACTCGCCCGTGTTGACGAGCAGGTGCTGCCCCGTGATCGCCTTCGCGCGGTCGGAGCAGAAGAAGATCGCGGCCTCGGCGACCTCGCCGTCCTCGGTCATGCGGCGCAGCGCGAATTTCCCCGTGATTTCGCCCACGATCTCTTCGAGGGGTCGCTTCTCGTTCTTGGCACGCGCGGACAAGAACCCCTCGACCGGCGGGCCCCACATCCAGCTCGGCACCACCATGTTCACGCGCACGTTGTCGGCCCCCAGTTCCTGGGCGAGGTAATACATCGCTGTCAGGAGCGCCCCCTTCGAAGCCGCATAACCCGCTTGCGGAAGCGAAGGCAAGAACATCGACTGCGACCCGATCAGCACGATCGACCCGCCGCCCGCGCGCTTCATCGCGGGATGCACCGCGCGCAGCAGCGTCATCGTCCCGAGCACGTTGGTCTCGAAGCACTTGCGCCAGTTGTCGAGGTCGGCGTCGTGGAGTCCGCCGAAGGCGAACTCGTAGGCGGCCACCTGCACCAGCGCGTCGACCTTGCCGAAGCGCTGCTCGCCGTGCGCGACCAGCGCCTGGCAATCGCCTGCGTCGCCGATGTCGGTGCGGCGCCAGGCGACCCGCTTGCCGCTCGGATCGACCTCCTTGGCAGTCTGCTCCAGCACCGCCTCGGTGCGGGCTGCGAGCAACACGTTCGCGCCGTCGCGCAGCGCGGCCTCCACCACGTGGCGTCCGAGTCCGGCGCCGACGCCGGCGACGAGTACGGTCTTGCCTTCGAGGATCATCGCAGGGGTCTCCTTCCAAAATGCATGTTGCCGTGGCCCGGAATCAAAGGGAGATCGAGCGGCGAGAGCAGGCCCGGCTTTGCCGCGCATACCGCGGGAATCGCGTTCACCGCGCGCATGCCCGTGGCCAGGCAGCCGCCCGCGTTCGCGTCGCCGCCCGCGCCGCGGAACGCCGTCTCCTGCACGATGTTCGGGCTGCCCTCGATCGTGATGCGATAGGCGTCGTTGTCCTCGATCTTCGGGCGCGGCCAGTGCGGCGCCGCGGCGGTCGTGATCCGGTTGGTGTGCTCCACGACGATCCGCGGCTCGCCGCCGGCCCAGCCGCGGATCTCGAAGCGCACCGCGCCGCAGGTGCCGGCCTCGATCACACCGTGCGCGAAGACGATCCGCTCGGGCGCCTCCCACTTCTCGTAGATCGTATCGACCTTCTCGAGCTCGATCCCGATCGCGTCCGCGATCATCGGGATCGTGTGGCCCCAGGCGAAGATCAGCACTTGCGGGTTCTCGAGGATCGCCTTCTGCTCGAGCGGCTCGCCGAAGCCCATCGTGGAGTAGTCGCCGGTGTAGGTGGAGTAGTCGAGGATCTCCTGGATCCGCACGCGGTCGACGCGCCCGCAGACGCCCATCAGATTCATCGGGAACAGGTCGTTCGCAAAACCGGGATCGATCCCCGTCGTGAAACAGCTGGTGCCGGCCTCCTGGCAGGCCTTCTCCAGCGGCTCGAGCATGCTGGGTGGACACGACTTCGGGTAGACGAACGGGGTCATCGCAGTCGACACCACGTTCTTGCCCGCGCGCAGCGCGCGCGACATGTGGTCGATGTTCTGCGCGGCGAGCGCGGCGGTGGGGCCGAAGTGGGCGAGCGCATCCGCGGGCACGGCGAGCGCGGCGTCGATCTCGGTGGTGGCGACCACGCCGATCGGGCCGATCCCCGCGATCTCGCCCGCGTCGCGGCCGTGTTTTCCGGAATCGTGGACGATGCAGCCGACGATTTCGAAATCGGGGTGAGCGATCAGCTCGCGGATCACCATCTTTCCGACGAAGCCGGTTCCCTGGACGATCACTCGGTAGGGCACGGGGGTTCCTCTCGCGGAGCGGGCGGGCAGGCATGATACGACAGGTGGTCTAGGATCCCGAAGATGTCGCTGCTGCCCCCCTCGCTGCGCGCCACCGCACTCGCCGCATTCCCGCTCGTGTTCAGCGCCTGTCGCAGCGGGCCGCCTGTTGAGAAGGCCGCGGCGCCGGCGGCCCAGAGCACCTCGGCCGAGGCGTTCCTGCGCACCCCGGCGGTGTCGCTCGTGACGCTATCGCCCGACGGCAAGCGCGTCGCGGGCATCTCGTCGAACGGCGGCGTGCGCGTGGTATTCGAGTCTGCGCGCGACAAGCACAAGGTGAACTACCTGTCGAAGCTCGAGCCGCAGACGCTCGTGCACGCGTTCGGGTGGTCGGGCGACGGCGTGCTCGTGGTGGGATACGAGCAGCCCGACGCGAGCGGCGAGCGCGAGATCGAGAGTCGGAAGTCACCCGACAGCGTGGTCGTGTATGACGCAGACGCTGCGCGGGCGCGGCGCGGTCGCGAACGCGAGTACCGGATGGTCGCGCTGCGGGTCGACACGTGGCGCCAGCGCGCGACCGACTCGAGCTGGCCGCTCAAGGTCCACCCGTCGCTGCCCGGTGCGGTGATCCACTGGCTGCCCGACGACCCGGAACGCGTGCTGATCAACTGGTTCCCGTCGGCAGACGAGGGCGCGAGCGCGGTGATCGCGCGCGTGCGCGACGGTCTTCCGAAGGTCGTGGTGCCCGCCAAAACCGGTGTGAACGTGTGGTATGCGGACTACCAGGGCCGGGTGCGCGCGGGCAGCGGCCGCAGCGAGGATGGCATCACCGCGGTCGTGCTCGCGCGCGAGAAGGACGGAGCGCCGTTCGCGGAGCTCTCCGACGTCGGCACCGGGCAGCAGAGCGATTTCGAGTTCGCGGGATTCGGCGCAGACCCGAAGACGCTCTACGTCTACGCGATCGGCGCCACGGGCCGCAGGGAGCTCTTCGCCTACGACCTCGGGCAGCAGCGCCGCGGCTCCGCGCTTTACGCGAACAAGGAGTTCGACGTCGGCCGCCTCGTCCATGCTCCGCAGGGCGACGCGCTCTGGGC
Source organism: Myxococcota bacterium (assembly GCA_035258825.1). GTDB lineage: Bacteria > Myxococcota_A > UBA9160 > UBA9160 > SMWR01 > JAHEJV01. The sequence goes on along the minus strand of DATFWW010000100.1, from coordinate 8,005 downwards.
GGTGGAGGTCGACGCAGAGAAGCCCGAGCTGTACTTCTTCGACCGCGCCGCCCAACGCGAACAGGCCGCGATCGACGCCGCGTTCCCGGGTGCCACGAACCGGATCGTCAGCTTCGACCGCGCCGCGAAGGTGGCGATCGTCCGCACGAGCGGCGACACCAGCCCGCCCGACTATTATCGCTACGACCGCGAGCGCCGGCGCATGGACTTCCTGTTCGCCGAGAATCCCGTGGTCGATCGCACGGAGCTCTCGCCGATGAAGCCCGTCCGGTTCACGGCGCACGATGGCACTCCGATCCCGGCCTATCTCACGGTTCCCCACGGCTCGGCCGGCAAGAATCTCCCGGTGATCGTGATCGTGCACGACGGGCCGAGCGGTCGTGTGAGCTGGGGATGGGATCCGGTCGTGCAGTTCTTCGCGAGCCGCGGCTTCGCAGTGTTCCAGCCGAACTACCGCGGCTCGACGGGTTACGGGCGAGAGCACGAGCGGATGGGATACGGCCAATGGGGCCTCGCGATGCAGGACGATCTCGCCGACGGCGTGCGCTGGCTCGTGGCGGAAGGGATCGCGAACCCGACCCGCGTGGGCATCTACGGGATCGGCTATGGCGGCTATGCGGCGCTGCTCGCGGCGGCGAAGAGCCCCGAGCTGTTCCGCGCGGCGGCGGGCTACGCGCCCGTCACCGACCTCGTCGATCTACTCGACAACCCCGCTCACTATCGCAGCGCCGACCTGAACCAGCCGGTCGAGGGGAAGCTGCCCGGAGATCGCCCCGCCCTGGCCGCGATCTCACCTGCGCGGCTGGGCGCACAGATCCGCGTTCCGGTGCTCGTGGCATACGGCGTCGCCGATCCGATCGTGAGCAGCGAGCAGCCGCGCGCGATCGTGAGCGCGATCGAGGACGCCGGCCGCAAGGTCGAGAGCTATTCGTATCGCCGCGAGCTGCACGAGCTCGTCGACGAGACCAACCGGGTCGACTTCCACGAGAAGCTCGCGGCCTTCTTCGCGCGCCACCTCTCCGCGATCGAGTCGCTCTGACGCGCTGACTAACGCGACTCGGCGAGCTTCGCCCGGAGCCCGTCGCGCACCCGCTGTGCCTCCGCGCTCGGAGCGCTGGCGGCCGCGGTCACGTCGACGCCGACGCGGTCGGAGAGCAGCAGCGCGAGCAGGGCCTCGAAGACCGTCGAGCCGCCGAGCCCGGACCCTCCGGAGCCGTTCGCGCCCGGGCCGCTCCCGATCACGACCTTCGGCACCACGTCCACGCGCGCCTCCTCGATCGCCTCGGCAAATCGCGCCATCACCTGTTGCGGACGCCCCGGGCTCCGGGGGAGCGCCGACACGCGCAGATCGCGCGATTGCGCAAGTGGTGGAGCCTGATATAGTGAAAGCCAATTACGAAATGGAGCGCGCGTGGCGCAGGCGGCCGAGAAGCGGGCGGCGGTGAAGCGGGGGCGCGGGCGGCCGGCCCGGCTCTCGCGGGAGTCGATCGTCGACGCGGGCCTGGCGCTGCTCGAAGCGGCGCCCGACGAGCCGCTCACGCTGCTGCGGGTCGCGCGCGAGGTCGACGCGGTGCCGGCCGCGCTCTACCGCCACGTCGGCAGCCTCGACGAGCTGCTCGACGGCGTGCTCGCGCGCGTACTGGAAGGCGTGCGCTTCGAGATCCGGCGCCGCGCGTCGTGGCGCGCGCAGGTGCGCGACTGGATGCGGTGCATGCGCGCGCATCTGCTGCGCTACCCGGGCGTCGTGCGCCTGATCGGGCGGCGCGGCCGGACTTCGCCGGCGTGGTTCGACGCGAGCAGCGCGCTGATCGAGATCCTCGAGGAGGCGGGTCTGCGCGGCGCTGCGCTCGCCCGCGCCTACTTGTGGGTCGCCGAGACGACGATGGGCGTGGTGGTTAACGAGGCGAGCGTCCCGTTCGACGAGCAGATCGCCGCGGCGGGCGACGCGCTCGACAGCATGTCGGAGCAGGCGCGCCGGCGACACGCGCCGCTCCTGAGTCACTTCTCGGCGATCGACGCGGACGGGTTCTTCGCGCTCGTCGCCGATCGCACGATCGCGGCGATCGCCGATCTGGTGGAGAGGTGAGCGGATGATCATCGACATCGACTCGCACTTCGAGCCGGGCTCCGATTGGCTCGAGCCCTATCCCGACCTCGCGAAATGCCTACCGAAGGTGGACCCGGCGCTGCTCGCGGTGCACACGATCGTCGGCGATCTGCTGCGCGACGTGCCGGAGGAGGAGCGTCCACGCGTTTCGGAGCTGTTGCCGCCGGGGCTCCTGACGCTATTCGGCGAGGAGAAGGCGGGCGAGGCCGCGCGCCGCGCCGAGTTCGCGGGCAAGCAGCAGTTCCAGAAGGCGAACGCGAGCGCGCGCGTGAAGTGGCTGGACGGGCAGGGGATCGCGATCCAGAACGTGATCTGCCTGTCCGGCATCGCGCAGACGCTGTTCGTCGAGGACCGCGCGCTGCGCCAGGAGACGCTCGCCGCGAGCAACAGCTGGCTCGCCGACACCTGCGACGAGGCAAACGGGCGCCTGCGGCCCGTGACCGTGCTCGAATTCGAGGACGTCGATTGGATCGCGCGCGAGCTCACGCGGATGCGCGCGCGCGGCAGCCGGATCTTCCTGATCCCGGGCTATCCCGTGAACGGCGTGCCGCCGAGCCACCCGAGCTGGGACCGCGTGTGGTCTGCGGCGACCGACCTCGGCATGGCGCCGATGCTCCACACCGGGTTCGAGCACACGCGCATCGATGGGGGCTGGGCGAACGCGGGCGCCGACGTGACCTACCTGCGCCAGCTCGGCGGGAGCTTCCGGCACGTCGCTCCGATGACGCTGATCAACTCGATGATCTACAGCGGCGTCTTCGAGCGGCATCCGCTCCTCACGCTCCTGCTCGCGGAAGTCGGCGTCGGCTGGCTGCCGTTCCTGTACCGCGAGATCGACGACCGGATCTCGCCGACCGCGGAGCTGTTCCTCGGCAGCTGGAAGTACCCGATGAAGCCGTCCGAATATCTCGCGCGCAACGTGCGCGGCACGCCGCTGTCGGCCGGCAACGACTCGCCGATCGCGAGGATCATCGAGGAGCTGCCCGACGACATGATCGTGTTCTCGTCCGACTTCCCGCACTTCGAAGGCTTCACCGATCCGATCGGCCATTATGCGAGAGAGCTCGCCGAGCTGAAACCGGAGCGCCGCGCGCGCTTCTTCGGGGGCGCGATCGCCGACGTGTTCGCGCGCATGGGGGACCCGATTTCATGAATCGCGAGCAGCTCCGTTCCCTGTTCGACATGACCGGCCGCGTCGTGATCGTCACGGGCGCGACGCGCGGCATCGGCCGGGCGCTGGCCGAGGGCTACGTCGCGGCCGGCGCGAAGGTGGTCGTCGCGAGCCGCAAGGCAGCCGCCTGCGAGGAGACCGCCAAGCACCTGCGCGCGATGGGCGGCGAGGCGGTCGCAGCGCCGTGCCACGTGGGCGATCTCGACGCGCTGCGCGAGCTCGTGGAGCGCACGGTGGAGGCATTCGGCGCGATCGACGTGCTGGTCAACAACGCCGCCAATGCGCTCGCCCAGCTGCACGGCGAGTACACGCCGGAGGCGTGGGCGAAGTCGCTGGACGTGAACCTGCGTGGGCCCGTGTTCCTCGTGCAGGAGGCGCTGCCGCACCTGAAGCGGAGCCGGCACGCCGCGGTGCTGAACGTGCTCTCGGGCGCCGGGTTCCTGTTCTCGGCGACGATCTCGCTGTACGGAATCGGCAAGGCGGGCCTGATGGCTGCGACGCGCTCGATGGCCGCGGAGTTCGCGCCGCACGGCATCCGCGTCAACGCGCTCTCGCCCGGCACCACCGACACCGACATGGTGCGCAAGAACCCGCCCGAGGCACAGGACGTGATGAAGCAGATGCAGCTCCTGCCGCGCATGGCGCACCCGGACGAGATGGTCGGGCCCGCGCTGCTGCTCACCTCGGACGCGGGCAGCTTCATCACGGGCCACGTCGTGTTCGCCGACGGTGGCATGGTGCCGCGCTAGGCGAACGAATGACGCGGCGCATCGACTACGCGGGCAGCGTGCACGACGAGCAGGAGATCTCCGCCTGCCTCGAGGTGCTGCGCGGCGGTGCGACGGCGCTGCGGATCGGCACCAACGTCCGCGCCTTCGAGGAGGGCGTGGCCGCGCTGTCAGGCAAGCGCCGCGGCGTGATGTGCAACTCGGGATCCTCGGCGCTCTACCTCGCGGTCGAGCTGCTCGGGCTCCCGCGCGGCGCCGAGATCGTCACGTCGCCGCTCACCTTCTCGACCGACATCGCGCCGATCGTGCGCGCGGGGCTCGTACCCGTGTTCGTCGACGTCGAGCCCGACACCTATCAGATCGACGTCGCGCGGATCGAGGAGGCGATTCGCCCCGAGACGCGCGCGATCCTCGCGCCGAACCTGATCGGCAACGCCCCGGACTGGGATGCGATCCGCGCGATCGCGGACCGGAACGGGCTCGCGGTGGTCGAGGACTCGTGCGACTGCCTCGGGGCGCGGCTGCGCGGCGCGCCGACCGGCACGCGGTCGCAGATCAGCGTGACGAGCTTCGCGCTCTCACACATCATCACCGCGGCCGGCACCGGAGGCATGGTGCTGCTCGACGACGAGGCGCTCGCCGACCGCTGCCTCACGCTGCGGCGCTGGGGCCGCCGCAGCGAGCCGCAGTTCTTCGGCTCGCGCAAGGGCGAGCGGCACTTCTTCTCCGAGCTCGACGGGATCGAGTACGACAACCTGTTCATCTTCGACGAGATCGGATGGAACTTCGAGCCGTCCGAGATCTCGGCTGCGTTCGGGCGCGTGCAGCTGCGCAAGCTCCCCGGTTTCCTCGAGCGCCGCAAGCGGAACTTCGCGCGGCTCTACGAGCACCTCTCGAGCTACCCGGAGGTATTCGTGCTCCCGCGCACCACGGCGGAGCTCGACACCGCGTGGCATCTCTTCCCGATCCAGGTCCTCTCCGGGTCCGGCGTGCGCCGCGGCGAGCTCCAGCAGTGGATGGAGGGCCGCGGCGTCGACACGCGCATGGTCTGGAGCGGCAACATCCTGCGCCAGCCCGCGTTCCGGAAGATCGCGCACCGCGCCCCGCCCGACGGGCTGCCCAACACGGACCGCGCGATGGAAACGGGCTTGATCCTGCCCTGCAACCACGCGATGAGCGACGACGACGTCGACTACGTGTGCAAGACGCTCGACGCGTTCCTGGAACGGAGACGCCATGCCTGATGCGAACTACTCGTTCAGCAAGCTGATCGTGCACGATCTCGAGAAGATGGCCGCGTTCTACGGCGACGCGTACGGCCTGCACGCCGTGAAACGCCTGCGCGGCCAGAGCATCGGCGGCGAGGAGATCGACGAGATCATGGTGTCGGCAGACCCGAACGCCGAGTACGGTTCCCTGGTGCTGCTCAAGTACCTCGGACGCGGGCCTTCGCCGAGCGGCGAGCTGATCCTCGGATTCACCACCGACGATCTGCCGGTCCTGCTCGAGCGCGTGCGGGCGGCGGGCGGCAGCGTGCACGCGCCGATCGTGGAGATCCCGGAGATGAAGCTGCGGGTGGCGTTCGCCACCGATCCCGAGGGCCATCTCGCCGAGCTGGTGCAGATGCTTTCGTGAGATCATGGTCGCTTCGCGGTGGCGAAGCGGCGGAGGTATCCGAAATGGCAGAAGAGTGTGTTGGCAAGGTTGCGCTCGTGACCGGCGCGAGCCGCGGGATCGGCGCCGCGATCGCGCAGCGGCTCGCCGCGGAGGGCGCGGCGGTGGCCGCGGTGGCGCGCAGCCTCGACAGCTCGCCCGAAGGCGTCCCCGGAACGCTGCGCGAGACGATCGCGGCGATCGAGGCCGGCGGCGGGCGCGCCGTCGCGATCCAGGGCGACATCCTCGACGGCGCGTCGCGCGAGCGGTTCATGGCCGAGGCGCGCGCGGCGCTCGGCCCGATCGACATCCTGGTCAACAACGCGACATTCGGGCCGTACGGTCCGCTCGAAAAGTTCGGCCAGCGCAACATCGCGCGCACGCTCGAGTCGAGCGTGGGCGCGCCGCTCCACCTCGTGCAGCTCGCGCTGCCAGACATGCGCGCCAGGCGCCGGGGCTGGATCCTCAACATCTCGTCCGCGACCGCGAAGCATCCGCAGGGACCGCCCTACATCGAGTGGGAGCGCGTCGGCGGCCCGCACCTGTACGCGAGCGGAAAAGCCGCGCTCGACCGGCTCACGACCGGTCTCGCCGCGGAGCTGCACAAGGATGGGATCGCCGTGAACGCGCTCGCGCCGGTCGCGGCCGTGATCACCGAGGGCGTGCGCGCGAGCGGCGCCACGCCGTTCATCGAGCCCTCGATGATCGAGCCGGTCGAGGCGATGGCGGAGGCCGCGCTCGCGCTCGTGGCGGGCGATCCGGAGAAACTCACCGGACGGGTGACCTACAGCCTGCGCCTGCTGGAAGAGCTCGGGCGCGAGGTCCGCACGCTCGACGGGCGCCGCGCGCTCGACTGATGCTCTTCCACTTCGACTTCGCGAACTACTTCCAGATGGTGCGCCTCGCGTGGCACGAAAAGAACCCGCGCGCGCGGCGCACCTATCTCGCGAAGCTCCTGCTGTGGGTGCCGCCCGTCGCATTGTTCCATGCGGTCTGCTTCCTCCTCGACGGAATCCTGTTCCCGGGCCTGCACCGCACCGCGATCCGCACACCCGTGTTCGTGGTCGGCCACGCGCGCAGCGGCACCACGCTTGTGCACCGGCTGATGAGCCAGGACGGCGAGCGCTTCAGCTCGCTCCGGCTCTACGAGATGTTCTTCCCGTCGCTGCTCCAGAAGGAGCTGATCCGCGCGCTCGGTCGCCTCGATCGCCGCTGGCTCGGCGGGTGGATCGAGAGGCGCGTGCGCGCCTACGACGAGAGGACCTACGGCCCGTCGCGCCACATGCACCCGACCGGGATCTTCGAGACCGAGGAGGACGACCAGGTCCTGTTCTACTCGATGGCCGCGGGCTTCTGGATCACGAAGATGCCCTACATGGGCGATCTCGACTTCTACTACGTCGACCGCTGGCCGGAGCGGAGGCAGCGCCGGATGATGCGCTTCTACGCCGACTGCATCCGGCGGCAGCTCTACCTGAACGGCCGCGACCGCATCCACCTATCGAAGAACCCGGTGTTCCCGGGGCGGCTCGAGACGCTGCTCGAGACGTTTCCCGACGCGCGCATCGTGATCCCGATGCGCAACCCGTACGAGACGATTCCGTCGCTGCTCGAGTTGATGCGCTCGGGTTGGAAGGCGCTCGGCTGGGATCCCGAGCGGCAGCAGCGCTGTCTCCGGATCCTCGCCGATCAATCGTTCGACACCTATCTATATCCGCTCGCGGTGCTCGCGCGCCACCCCGAAGTGCCGCACGCGGTGATCGACTATCGCGACCTCGTCGCCGACCCCGCGGCGACGATCGAACAGATCTACCGCTCGCTCGGCCTGCAGGTCTCACCCGAATACCGCGAGGTGTTGCTCGCCGAGGGCAAGCGCGCGCGCCACCACAAATCGGGGCACAGCTACAGTCTCGAGAAGTTCGGGCTCGACGCCGGCGCGATCCGCAGCGGGCTCGCCGAGCTGTTCGAACGGTACGGGTGGGAAGACGCAAGCGGTTCCTCCGCGCGCAGCGAGGCGGAGCCGAGCGAAGTTCAAACGGGATAGGAGATGCGTGATGGGCGACGCCCAGAAGGATCTGCGCGCGGCGTGGGACGACCTGATCCACGAACTCCAGCGCGCGCGCGATGCGATCGACCAGCCGGAGCTCTTGCCCGCGCCGACCAACGACCGCAATCTCGCCGAGGGATACCGCTACCTCGCGGGCTTCGTGCACTCGGCAATCGAGCGCGCGTTCCACCACGACCCGCGCTTCCCGAGCGTTCGCCATGCGCTTTCGATCCTCACCAAGGCCACGATCGACAACGCGGACGCGATCTACTTCTTCGCGCCGATCGACGGGCGCGAGC
>DATFWW010000099.1:0-14960 GCA_035258825.1 Myxococcota bacterium | reverse complement strand
GCCTCGACTCCCCGACGTCGGGCAGCCATCGAATGCTCGGCACCGACGTCTCGCGGCTCACGCGGGACGAGCGCGCGCTCGTGCGCCGCCGCTACCTCGGCTTCGTGTTCCAGCGCTTCCACCTGCTTCCCAGTACGACCGCATTCGAGAACGTGGAGCTCCTGCTGCTCTACCGGATCGCCGACGCCGGCGAGCGGCGGACGCGCGCCGAGCGCGCGCTGGCCGCGGTCGGACTCGCGGGCCGCGCGGGACACCACCCGGCCGAGCTTTCGGGGGGCGAGCAGCAGCGCGTCGCGATCGCGCGCGCGATCGTCGGCGAGCCGAAGCTGCTGCTCGCCGACGAGCCGACGGGCAACCTCGATTCGCGGAGCCGCGCGGTGATCCTCGACCTCCTGCTGGAGCTGCACCGCGAACGCGGCCTCGCGATCGTCATCGTCACCCACGACGCGGCGGTGGCCTCTTGGGCGGCCAGGACCGTGCGGTTCGAGGATGGCCGCCTGCGGCGCGACGCGGGGGCCGGGAGTCCGTCGTGACGCTCGCGGACCTCGTCCTGCTCGCGCTGCGCGCGCTGCGCCGCAACGCGTTGCGATCGGCGCTCACGATGCTCGGCATCGTGATCGGAGTCGGGGCCGTGATCGCGATGGTGACGATGGGTGCAGGCGTCACGCAGCAGGTCGGAGAGAGCCTCTCCCGACTCGGAACCAACCTGATCCTCGTGCGACCGGGCGAGGCCGGCGCCGGGGCGCGCGCGGAGGCCGCGCCGTTCGGCGCCGCCGACGCCGATGCGATCGCGCGCGAGGTGCCCGAAGCACAGGCGGTGGCTCCCGTCGAATCGCGACCGCTCCAGGCGATCGCGGGCGACCGCAACCGGCTGACGACGGTCACGGGCAGCACCCATGCGCTGCTCGACGTGCGCGCCTGGACGTTCGCGAATGGGCGCGGCTTCAGCGATGGCGAGGAGCGCGCCGGCGCAGCGGTCTGCGTGCTCGGCGCCACGGTGCGTTCGGACCTGTTCGGCGGCGAAGATCCGACCGATCGCCGGATCCGGATCGGCTCGCGGACGTGTCGCGTCGCGGGCACGCTCGCGCCGAAGGGAGCCTCGAGCTTCGGCGCGGACCAGGACGACTTCGTGCTCGTGCCGCTGCGCTGGTTCCAGCGCCAGCTCGTCGGCAACTCGGGCGTCCGCTCGCTGTACGTGTCCGCGCGCGCGGACGTGGCGACGGGACAGCTCGCGCGCGACGTCGCGCAGGTCCTGCGCGAGCGGCGCCGGATCCAGCGCGGAAGCGACGACTTCTCGATCCGCGACATGACGGAGATCGCGAGCGCCGCGCTCGGCACGACCCAGGCACTGACCCGATTCGTGGCCGCGCTCGCGGCGGTGAGCATGTTCGTGGGGGGGATCGGGATCATGAACATCATGCTGGTGTCGGTGACCGAGCGAACCCAGGAGATCGGGATCCGGCTCGCCGTCGGCGCGCGCGAACGCGACGTGCAGCGCCAGTTCCTCACCGAGTCCGCGGTCCTGACCTCGCTCGGCGGGGTCGTCGGGATCGCGCTCGGAACGGCAGCGGGTGTGCTCGGAACGCGCGTCCTGCACGTACCGTTCGTTCCCCAGACCGGAGTGGTGATCGCGGCGTTCGCGGTCTCGGCGGCCGTCGGGCTCTGCTTCGGCTACTACCCGGCGCGGCGCGCGGCACACCTCGACCCGATCACCTCGCTCCAGTACGAATGAGCGGACAGGCGCTACTCCGAGAGGATCCGCCGCCGACGGCGGCGGACCAGACGGCGCGGATCGCCGAGCTGGTCGCGGTGATCGCGATCGTCGCGGGCCATTTCGCGTTCCGAGCGGCGATCGAGGACCGCTGGTCGTTCATCGCATCGGCCCTCGCGCTGGGCGCCGTCTACCTGGCGGTGTCGGTGGCGCGCGCCGGGCGCACACTCGCGAGCTATGGGATCACCAGCGCCAATCTCGGCGCGAGTGCGACGTGGTCGTCGTGCGTGGTCGCAGTCGTGCTGTCGGCCGGCGTGGTCGTCGCGGCGCCGACCCATCGCCCGGTTCCGCTCGACTTCTGGTTGTTGCTGGCGGTCTATCCCGTCTGGGGTTTCGCGCAGCAGTTCCTGTTCCAGGGACTGTTTCACGCCAATCTGCTGCGATTGGGCGTGCCCGCGTCGTGGTCGATCGGCGCTACCACGCTGCTATTCGCCCTCGCGCACCACCCCGGGTCGCGGCTGATGTATCTCAGCGCGGCGGGCGGCCTGGTCTTCAGCGTCCTGTTCGCGCGCTTTCGCAACGTCGTGCCAGTGGGAATCGCCCACGGCCTGTGCGGCGCGATCGTCTACAGCTTGATCCTGCATCGCGATCCACTGCTCCGGCTCTTCCCGACCGCGGCCTGAGCCGTGAAGACTACGGTCCGATCAGCGCGACGCGCAGCAGCGCGGGTGTCTACGCGATGACGCTCGGGCTACAACGCTGTACCTCGAGCCGGTCTCTGCGCCCGAGCCCGGCCATTTCGCGATGCTCGCATCGGGCGTCGCGCTGCTCGTCGTACTCGCGCGGCGGCGATTCGAGTCCCGGACTCAGCGCGAATAGCGCTTCGCGAGCGATTCGATCGTCTCGTGGAACTCGCGCACCATCCGCACGATGATCTCCGCCACCGGAACGATCGCCTCGATCCTCCCGGCCACCTGCCCGGAGAGCGCGACGCCGGCCTCGAGATCTCCCTCGAAGTAGACGCGGCGCACGCCGTCGCCGAGCTCGAACATCGCCGTGTTCGGCTCGCGCTCGAGGCGCTCGCTGCGCTGCGTGCGCAGCGCGCGCAGCGCCGGCCCCTTCTCGGGCTTCAGCATCACCGTGCCGGTCTCGGGCGCTGCGACGATCGCGTTTTTCCAGTTCGCGTGGATCGGCGATTCGAGCGACGAGACCATGCGCGTGCCCATCTGCACGCCCTCGGCGCCGAGCGCGAACGCCGCCGCCATCGACGCGCCATCGCAGATCCCGCCCGCCGCGATGATCGGCACGTCCACCTTCTCGCGCACGAGCGGCAGGAGCACCATCGTCGACACCTCGCGGTGGTTCTTGAAGCCGCCGCCCTCACCGCCCTCGACGACCAGCCCGTCGACGCCGGCGTCCACGGCCTTCAGCGCCGCGCGCAGCGTCGGCACCACGTGGAACACGGTGAGCCCGGCGTCCTTGAGCGCACGCGTGTACTTCGTCGGATCGCCCGCCGAGGTGGTCACGAACGAAACACCCTGCTCGACCACGAACTCGACGATGCTCGGATCGCGCACGAACAGCTGCGCGATGTTGACGCCGAACGGACGGTCGGTGAGATCGCGCATCTTGCGGATCTCCTCTCGCACGGCGTCGAGCTCGCCCGACGACGTCTCGATGATGCCGAGCGCGCCCGCGTTCGAGACCGCCGATGCGAGCTGGGAGCGCGCGATCCATCCCATCGGCGCCTGCACGATCGGGATCTCGACGCCGAGCATCCGGGTCACGCGGTTGTCGAACATCCGGCGACGTTACTCGCGCCCGCCGCGGTCGCGCCAGCAGCCCGGACCGCCGGGGCCGTCGCGGTGCTGCGCCCGGAACTCCTCGTGGATCCGCACGAGCTCGCGCCGCTGCTCGGGCGTGAGCAGTGCTCGGATCGCGAGCATCGTGCGCAGCCGCTCCTTCTGGAGCGCAGTCTCCGCGCGTCCGATCTCGTCGGCCTTCGCGAACACCGCGTCTGCGTCGGGGGAGTCGGCCGAGAGCAGCGAGTGCATCGCGTCGTGGAGGGCGTGGAGCGCCTCGCGCTGCGCCGCGCTCTGCGCGCGGCCGGCCTCGGCGAGCGCGCGAATCCGCTCGCGCGTCGGGCCGTCGAGATGCAGGCGATCGGCGTTGCGCTCGAGCATGCGCTCGATGCCGGGCTGATCCGGCGGGCCGGGCTGGCCCGGGCGATCGGGTCCGGGCTGCGCCGCCGCGCCCGCGCCGAAGGCGAGCGCGGTCGCCGCGAGCGCGGCCCACCCGACCCTCCGCCGAGTTCCGAGCCGCCGCTGCACCACCTATACCCCCTCGCCTTCGAGCAGCAGATCCTCGATCGCCTGGTAGTCGTCCGGCAGCGCCTCCTCCTCGGCGCCCGCCGGAGCCGCGAGTGCGAGCAGCGCCTCGTCGGCCGCGGCGTCGGGTGCGGGCGCGACCGCCGGTTCCCCTGCACGCAGCAGCGCGATTGCCGCCGCGACACCGGCCGTCGCCGCGCCCGCGACCCAGAGACGGCGCACCGACCGGCGCTGGAGGCGCGCGTCGATGCGCGCGCGCAACGCGACGCGCTCCGCCGCGCTCGGCTCCGGCGCCCGATAGCTCTCGGCGATGCGGCGCACGAGCTCCGCGTCGCCGAGATCGAGATCGCGATCGAAATGCGGGCGATCGGCGTTCATCGCGTCTCCTCCGTCGCGAGATCCGCTAGCCGACTGCGCAGGCTCGCGAGCGCGCGGTGCAGATGCGACTTCATCGTACCCACTGCGCGCCCGGTTGCCGACGCGGCCTCCACGAGCGTGAGCCCTTCGAGGTGCACGAGCACGAACGCCTCGCGCTGTCCGCGCGGCAGCGCGGCGATCGCCTCGCCGATCCGGCGGCGCAGCGCGGGATCGGGCCGCGGAGCGCTCGCGCGCGGATCCTCGATCGCATCGGGCTCGCGGTCGGCCGTCCGCGAGCGGCGCACGATCTTCCAGCGCTGGTAGCGCCGGACCTCGTTGACGAGGATCCGGTAGAACCAGGTCGAGAGCTTCGCGTCGTCGCGAAAGCGCGCGAGCCCGCGATAGGCCCGCGCGAACGCCTCCTGCACGACGTCCTCCGCCGCGGCGCCGTCGCCGCCGAGCAGCCGCCACGCCATCCCGACCGCGCGATCGCGATAGCCGTTCACGAACGCATCGAAGCGCCGCTCGAGGTCCGGGTCCGATTGCACCTGCACTCCTGCCGGCGCGGCGATCGCGGGAAGGGTTCGGGCCGGAGGCTCCACGGCGCATCGCCCGCAGCAAGAGGCTACGGCGCAAGCGCCGCAAAGCGGCGCGCGCAGCGAGCGCAAGTTTCGCGCAGCCAGCTGCACGCGAGCGAAGACCATCGGATGGGCGAGCGAAGTCGAAAAGGCGGCCTCCGCTCGTGCAAGGGCTGGATGATCGACTCCTGGGTCATGCTGCCACCTTTACTTGCCGCCGTGCCAGCGGCCACCGGGATGCGGCGGCTCGAACCACTGCGCACGCTGGTCGGTGGGCAGCAGCGCGCCGATCCGGATCAGCGCGTGCAGGAACTGCTTGTGCTGCTGCGTGCGGAGCGCGCCGACCTCTTCGATCTGCTTGTCGAGTGCCTTGGCGTCGGGCGCACCCGCCTTCACCATCTCGCGCAGCTGTTCGTGCGCCGCGCGGATCTGCTCTCGCGTAGCGCGCTCTTCGCCGCGCGAGGCATCGACGATCGCGAACGCCTTCGCGCGCACGTCCGCGGGCAGATCCATGCGCTCGATCCGGTGCTCGAGCATCTCCACGCCCAGCATCCCCGGCATCCCGCCGTGACGGCCGAACGCGCCGGCGGAGGTAGCGGTGGCCAGCAAGCCCGCGGCGAGCGCCCCGATCCCGATCCACGTCTTCCGACTCATGCGAAATCCCCCTGGTTGGCTTCACCCCCTCGCGACCCGGGCGGCGGTTCTCCGGTTTACGGCGCCTTGTTGAGCTTTTGCCGTGGGGGCGCCATCTTTCGCGGGCGTGCTCGGAGGTTGTCATGCGGCGATTCCTCCCGCCCCGCGATCTGGCGCGAGACCTCCGCTTCAAGCGCGCCAACTCGAAGAACGAGCTGTTCCGCACGCTGCCCGACGATGTGGGCGGCATCGTGCGCGTGCTCGAGCGGGTGGGTCCGAAGCTGCGCGAGCGCGTCGCGGGCACCGCGCTCGAGGCGGTATTCGACGACCTCGGCCCCGGGTTCATGTTCCTGACCACTGCGGCGGGCACCGCGCAGAGCACCGAGCGCACGCCGCTCCAGCTGCGCGCACAGCTGCACGGTATCTTCGTGGGCGAGCTCCAGGCGCTCGAGGCGGCGAGCCGCACACTCTGGGATTTCCCCGATGCGCCCTGGGAATTCAAGATGAACATGGCGCGCCAATGCTGGGACGAGGCGCGCCACGTGCAGATCTACGAGAAGCTGATCCACCACGTCGGCGGCGAGCTCGGCGAGTTCCCCGAGAACACCTTCCTCTACGAGACCTCGTGCGTCGAAGATCCCGTGCTGCGCGTGGCGGGCGTCAACCGCTGCCTCGAGGGCCTCGCTTGCGACGCATTCCGCTCGCTGATCGAGTACGGCCGCGCGAACGGCGAGGCGATCATCGAGCAGGCGATCGACTTCGTGCTCGCGGACGAGCTCACCCATGTGCGCTTCGGCAGCGACTGGGTGAAGGAGTTCACGCGCGACGACCCGGAGCGCGCGCGGCGCGCCGCCGAGTTCCAGCGCGAGACGGACACGCGCTTCTCGTTCGGAACCCGCGCGGTCGCGCGCGAGGAACGCATCGAGGCCGGCTTTACGGAAGACGAGCTGCGCGAGCTCGACGCGATCCTCGAGCAGGGGCCCAAGCGCAAGACGCTGGTCGACGCAGCGTTGATCCTGAAAGACCGCCACCGGGCGCGCCGTCGCGGCGAGGCGGTGGCTCCCTACGGAGGTTGACCGTGGCCTGGGATTTCGAGACGGAGCCGGAGTTCCAGCGCGAGCTGGATTGGATGGACGCATTCGTGCGCGACGAGGTAGAGCCGCTCGACCTCGTGCTGGGCGACCCCTACGACAAGAGCGACAAACGCGCGCTCGCGATCGCCAGGCCGCTGCAGGCGCGCGTGAGGGAGCGCGGGCTCTGGGCCTGCCACCTCGGCGAAGAGCTCGGCGGGCAGGGGTTCGGCCAGCTCAAGCTCGCGCTGATGAACGAGATCCTCGGGCGCTCGAGCTGGGCGCCCTCGATTTTCGGCTGTCAGGCGCCCGACTCCGGCAACGCCGAGATCCTCGCCCACTACGGCAGCGAGTCGCAGAAGAAGCGCTACCTGCAGCCGCTGCTAGACGGCGAGATCTCGTCCTGTTATTCGATGACCGAGCCGCACGCGGGCGCCGACCCCACTCTGTTCGTCACCCGCGCGAGGCGCGACGGAGACCAATGGGTGATCGATGGCGAGAAGTGGTTCTCTTCGAACGCGCGCTATGCGAGCTTCCTGATCGTGATGGCGGTGACCAACCCCGACGTCTCGCCCTACGAGGGCATGAGCATGATCATTGTGCCCGCCGACACGCCGGGCGTGAAGATCATCCGCAACGTCGGCATCGGCACCGAGTCCGAGGCACACGCGAGCCACGCCTACATCCGATACGAGAACGTCCGCGTGCCCGGCGACCACGTGCTCGGCAAGCCCGGCTCCGCGTTCGTGATCGCCCAGACGCGGCTCGGCGGCGGGCGCATCCACCACGCGATGCGCACCGTGGCGCAGCTGCGGCGCGCGTTCGACATGATGTGCGAGCGCGCGCTCTCGCGCGAGGTGCGCGGCGGCAAGCTCGCCTCGCTCCAGATGGTGCAGGAGAAGATCGCCGATAGCTGGATCGAGATCGAGCAGTTCCGGCTGCTGGTGCTCCGCACCGCGTGGCTGATCGACCGCTACAAGGACTACAAGAAGGTGCGCAAGGACATCGCCGCGGTGAAGGTGGCGATGCCGAAGGTCTATCACGACGTGGTGCAGCGCGCGATGCACATCCACGGCGCGCTTGGCGTCTCGAGCGAGATGCCATTCACGCGCATGCTGCTGGGCGCCGAGGTGATGGGCATCGCCGACGGACCCACCGAGGTGCACAAAGTGACGGTGGCGAAACAGGTGCTGCGCGACCACAAGGGCGTCGACGGCCTGTGGCCGAGCGGCCACCTCCCCACCCGGCGCGCCGCGGCGCGCGAGCGCTTCGCCCATCTGCTCGAGCAGGAGATCGGGAACCTCTAGCGCGTGGCGGCCACCGAACGGGAGGGGGGCGCGGGCGCGATCGGCGCGATCAACCGCGCGTTCGCGGCCCTTGCGGGCTGGTGTTTCGACCACCGCTGGGTGGTGATCGCGCTGTCGGTGGCAATCGTCGCGGGCGGCACATGGCTGATCGGCAGCCCGCGGATCGACAACTCGTACGAGGCGTTCTTCGCGCCCGGCGACCCGAGCTATCGCGCCTATCTGTCGTACCGCGACGACTTCGGATCCGACGAGATCTCGTACCTGATGTACGAGGCGCCCGACGCTGCTGGCGGCGTCTTCGATCTCGCGGTGATGGAGCGCATCGCACGCCTCACCAAGGCGCTCGAAGACGAGGTGCCGTTCGTCTACGAGGTCAAGAGCGTCACCAACGCCGAGCTGATCGAGCCGACCGACGACGGCATCCGGATCCGCCGGGTCTGGCGCGATTTCGCGCACACGCAGGAGGCGATGGACGAGGCGCGCGCGCTGTTCTTGTCGAAGCCCCTCTACGTGGGGGGCCTCGTCACGGGCGACGCGCGCTTCGGCGCGCTCTCGATCAAGATGGACCGCTCGAGCACCGACCCGCCCGAGCAGATCCGCCTCGATCCGAACGGCGGCGATTCGCTCGGCAACCTGTACCCGCAGGTCACCAGCGAGAAGATCGAGGAGATCATCGCGCGCCCCGACTATGCGGGTCTGCGCTTCTACCACTCCGGAGACGTGCCGATGAACACGGCCTACAACCGGATTATCGAGCGCGAAGACGACCTCCTGATGATGATCTCCCTGGCCGTGATCGCGGCGGTGCTCGCGGTCTTCGTGCGCACAGTGGTCGGCGTCGTCGGTCCGCTGCTCGTGGTGGTGATCGCCGTGATCGGCACGACCACGTTCATCGCCGCGCGCGGGTGGAAGCTCGACATGATGTTCGGCCAGGTGCCCAACATCCTCGTCACGGTCGGTGTGGCCGAGGCCGTCCACATCCTGATCGAATTCGGTACGGCATTCCGCCGCCTCCTCGACCGCCGCGCGGCGCTCGTCCACACGATGTACCTGCTGGGCGCACCCTGCCTGCTCACGAGCTTGACCACGGCGGTCGGCTTCCTCGCGCTGCAGGTCTCGCCCGTGGTCGCGATCGCACACATGGCCGTGTACAGTGCCGTGGGCGTGGTGCTCGCCTTCGCGTTCACGATGACGCTCGTCCCCGCGCTGGTGTCGTTCGGCCCGCGCACGCCGCGGCCGCGCCCGGGCGCCCGCACTGCGCGCGCGGGGGAGCAGCGCATGCACCGCGCGCTCGCCGCGGTCGCCGCCTGGAACGTGCGCCACCGCCGCGCCGTGATCTACGGGTTCGCGGCGGTCTCGATCGCGTCGGCGGTCGGCATCGCGCGCCTGCGCGTCGACTCCAACTGGCTGGACGACTTCTCCGACCGGGTTCCGCTCAAGGGCGCGACCTCCCGAATCGACTCGGTGATGAGCGGGATGAGCAACCTGATCTACATCTTCGACACCGGGAAGGAGGACGGGATCCGCGATCCCGCGGTGCTGCGCGCGATCGACGGCCTGCAGCGCGAGGCCGAGCGCGACGACCTGGTGCGCAAGACCTACTCGATCGCCGACATCGTGAAGGACCTGAACCAGTCGTTCCACGACGGCGATCCCGCCTGGTTCGCGATCCCCGACGATCGCGCGCTCGTCTCGCAGCTCCTGCTGCTCTACGAGACGTCGGGCGGCGAGGACGTCCAGGAGTGGGCCACCACCGATTTCGCGCGCGCCAACCTGGAGCTGCGGCTCGGGATCGCGCCGATCCGCCGCACCTCGGACCTCGCGGCGCACCTGGACGGCTATCTCGCCCGCACCCCGATCCCGGGCGTTTCGGTCTCGCTCTCGGGGATCGGCGCGCTGTGGCTCGAGCTGCTCGACTACATCGTCGCAAGCGAGATCGAGAGCTTCCTGTACGCCTTCGTGCTGATCGGTGCGATGATGTGCTTCATCTTCCGCTCCGTGAAGACGGGCATGCTGTCGATGATCCCGAATCTATGGCCGATCCTGCTCACGCTCGGGGCGATGGGCTGGCTCCGGATCCCGCTCGACTACAACAAGGTGATGATCGCGTCGGTCGCGATGGGAATCGCCGTGGACGACACGATCCACTTCGTCTCGCGCTGCCACCACGAGTTCACCGAGCGCGGCAGCTATGCCGAGGCGCTCGCGGCCGCCATGTCCGACGTCGGCCACGCCGTCGCGGTCACCTCGCTCGTGCTGGTGCTCGGCTTCATGGTCAACGTGTTCTCGGTGCTCGATGCGAACGCGAAGTCGGGGATCCTGCTAGCCACCACGATCGCCACGGCACTGCTCGCCGACCTGCTGCTCACGCCCGCGCTCCTGCTCGCGATCGAGCCGTTCGGGCCCGAGGGCGAGCGCGTTCGCCGCGCCGAGCTCGCGGAGGCCGCGTGAGGCGCGCAGCCGCCGCGATCGGATCGGCCGCCGCATTCGGCGCGCTGTGGCTCGTGTGCGGCGTCGCCCCGACGGGCGAGCCGCCCGCGCCGAGGATCACCGAGGTCGCGCCGGATGGTCCTCATCGCGTTTGGGTCACCGACCGGATCTGGCGGCACAGCGCGCTATTCGACGGCGATACCGGGCAGGTGCTCGGGATGATCGATGGGCCCGATGCCACCGTGACGCCGAAGCTGCCGCTCCACGCCCACCGGCGCGGCGAGATCTACTCCGCCGACCTCGCCTACGCGCGCGGCGACCGCGGCGAGCGCACCGACTTCATCACGATCTACGACGACCGCACGCTCTCGGTGACCGGCGAGGTGGTGTTGCCCACGCGCACGGGCGACGCCAACACCTCGATCGGATACGCGGCGCTGCTCGACGGCGAGCGCTTCCTGGCGACGTTCAATCTGTTCCCGTTCGCGTCGGTATCGATCACCGATCTCGAGAAGCGGATCTTCACGTCGGAGGTGATTATCACCGGCTGCGCGGGCATCTTCCCGATCGGGGAGCGCAGACTCGCGACGCTCTGCGGGGACGGCACCGCCGCGGTAGTCGAGCTCGACGAGGCGGGCCACGGCCGCGTCGCCGCGCACTCCGCGCCCTTCTTCGATCCGGTCGCAGACCCGGTCACGATGGCGGGTGTGCGGTGGGGATCGCGCTGGGTATTCGTGTCGTTCGAGGGCTTCGCGCACGAGGTCGACTTCGCGTCGGGTGTTCCGGTGGTCGCTCCGGCCTGGTCGCTGTTCTCGGACGCGGAGCGCAGCGACCACTGGCGCGTCGGCGGGCTCCAGCACCTCGCACTCCACGCCGCGTCGCAGCGGCTCTATTCGATCGTGCACCGCGGCGAGCGCGGCTCGCACAAGGCGCCGGGACCCGAGGTGTGGGTGTACGATCTCGCACAGCACCGGCGCGTCGAGCGCTTCGCGCTGCCCCACTTCATGGCCGCCTACGCCGCGCCGCAGTTCGGGATCGCGCGCGGCGGCTGGCTCCACCGCATGCTCCAGCGCTGGCTGCCCAGCGACGGCGCGCACTCGCTCGTGGTGACGCAGGACGACGCGCCGCTCTTGTTCGTGCGCAACGCGGAGGTCGGCGCAGTCGCGGTGCTCGATGCGCGCAGCGGCGAACACCTCCGCACCCTCGACGACGCGGGCATCGCGGGCGCCACGATGGGGGTGGATTAGTGATCGACCCGATCTTCGCGTGGATGGCGCGCCTCGCACTGGCCGGCGTATTCGCGGCGGCCGCGCTGCACAAGGGGCGCGACCTCCCCGCGTTCTCCGCGGCGCTCGCGGCGCACCGCCTCGTGCCGGATCCGCTCGTCGGTGCGATCGCGCACGCGCTCGCCGCGTGCGAGGCCGCGGTGGCCGCCGGGCTCCTGTGGCCCGCGAGTGCGCCGCACGCAGCGGGCGCCGCGGCGGCGCTGCTCGCGCTCTACTCCGGCGCGATCGCGATCAACCTTGCGCGCGGCCGCCGCGAGATCGACTGCGGGTGCTCCGCGCGGCCGCAGCCGCTTTCGGGCGGCCTGCTAGCGCGCAACGCGCTGCTCGCCGCGGCGGCGCTGCCGGCCGGGCTGCCCGCGGCGGCGCGCGAGCTCGTGTGGGTGGACGCGCTCTCCGCGGCCGCGGGCGCGTCCGCGCTCGCGCTCGTCTGGGTCGCCGCACAATCGCTGGCGCTCGGCGGTCGGGCACACCTCGGAGGATCGGCATGATCCAGGCCCTGCTGGTTTCCAACACACTTCTGTGGCTGCTCGTGCTGGCGCTCGCAGGCGTGGTCGCGGCGCTCGCGCGGCAGGTGGGCGTGCTGCACGAGCGGCTCGCACCGCTCGGCGCGCTCGCGACAGCAGTCGGTCCCGTGCCCGGCGAGGCGGCGCCCGTCCTGCACGCGCCCGCGCTGTCCGGCGCGCGGCTGCAGATCGGCGGCGCCGATGCCGGCGGCCGCAGCACCCTGCTCTTCTTCGCTTCGCCGACCTGCCCGATCTGCAAGACGCTCCTCCCGACCGTGCGCCGCGCCGTCGCCGACGAGGATCGCGTGCGAGTCGTCTATGCGAGCGACGGCGAGCTCGCCGATCACGCGGCGTTCGCGCGCGCGCACGAGCTCGACCCCGCGAGCTATGTCGTCTCGCGCGAGCTCGGGATGCGTTACGAGGTGGCGAAGCTGCCCTACGCGGTGCTGATCGACGCGAACGGGATCGTGCGCGCGAAGGGGATCGTCAACACGCGCGAGCACCTCGAGAGCCTGTTCGAGGCCGAGCGGCTCGGCGTGCCCACCATCCAGGATCATCTCGCGCTGGCCGCGGCCGAGCCCGCGCGGCCGCAGAGGATCCTCTCGTGACCGAGATCGACGCCCGGATCGAGCGCGCAGTGCGCGCGCTCGCGCGGCGCACCGGGCGCCGCGCGTTCCTCGCGCGCCTCGGCGCGCTGCTGACCGGCGCCGCGGGTCTGCCGCTCCTGCCCGTTGCGCGCAGCGCGGCGGAGAGCCCGCGCGCCCCGGGTCCCGACGAGAACATCCCCGGCAAGCCCGGTGATCCGACCGACTGCGACTACTGGCGCCACTGCGCAATGGACGGCTTCGCGTGCGCGTGCTGCGGCGGGTCGGCGTCCACCTGCCCGCCCGGAGCCGAGAAGTCGCCGGTCGGATGGGTCGGGAGCTGCCACAACCCGGCTGATGGCAAGGACTACATCATCTCGTACAACGACTGCTGCGGGAAGGGATGGTGCGGGCGCTGCGGTTGCAACCGCAACGAGGGCGAGCGCCCCGACTATCACTGGGTCCGCAACAACGACATCAACTGGTGCGTGTCGGCGAAGTCGCTCGTCTACCACTGCTCGGTGGCGATCGTTGTCGGACAGGCGACCGAGCCACAGCCGGAGCGATGAAGGCGGCTCTCGCCGTGTCGGGCGCGGCCGCGGTGCTCTGGGCCGCGGCCGCGGGCGCCACGCCGCCGCCCGCCGAGGACTATCTGCTCCACTGCTCGGGGTGCCACCACGCCGACGGCGCGGGCGTGCCCGGCGTCGTTCCGCCGCTCACCGGGCTCGCGCCGTTCCTGGCCACGCCGGCGGGCCGCGCCTATCTCGTGCGCGTACCCGGCGTCGCGCAGGCCGCGCTCGACGACGCTCGCCTCGCGGCGCTCCTCAACTGGGTGATGCGCGAGATGTCGGGCGCCGATCCCAGGCCCGAGTACGATGCGCGCGAGGTCGGCGCGCTGCGCGCGGACCCGCTCCGCGACGCGCGCGCGGCGCGCGCGAGCGCGCTCGGGCGCTGATCCGCTCAGCGCGCGCGCACGAACACCATCGCCCAGGGCTGCTTCTCGGCGACCTGCGCGCGCGAGTCGCCGTGCGCGTCGATCCGCTCGAGCCGGCTCGCGCCCTTCGCATCCACCACGGCGATCGCGTGTAACGCGTAGTGAGTGTCGATGTAGGAGCGCGTCCACTCGGTGAGCCGCTGCGGGCGGCCGCGGCCGAAGAACGACTGCATCGGCATCCAGACGATCGCGGCCGGACGCGCCGCCTCCACCTCGGCGATCACGTCGGCCTGCCGCTGCTCGGCGTCCGAGAACGTGCCGAACACGGGGAACAGGAAGATGTAGCGCGAGGCCGACACGCGACGCGCGTAGAACAGGACCTCGGGCTCCGAGCCGAACACGAACACGCGATCGCCGGGCGCGGTCTGCGCCGCCACCTCGGCGCCGATCGCGGGCATCGCGTCGAAGAAGTTGTCCGGGTAGATGCGGCGCGAGGCCTCGACGGGGCCGATCCCCCAGAACGAGACGGCCACGGCAGCGAGCGGCGCGATCGCGATCGCCCCGACCAGCGCGACGCGCCAGCGCGGCGCCGCACCGCTCCCCACTGCCGCGGCCGCGGCGAGCGCCGCGACCCCGGGCAGCAGCTGCTGGAAATAATGCGGGAAGTAGAAGCCCGACGCGCTGACGCCGATCGCGTTGGCCAGCGCGAAGCCGCCCAGGAACAGAGCCGGTGTGCGATCGGCGCGGCGCGCGAGCGCGATCATGCCGGTCGCTGCGAGCACCCACGCGGCGCCCTGCGACGGCAGGAGCGGCGGGATGAAGTAGGCGAGCGCACCGAGCCGCTCGGCGGCCGTGAGGTCCGCGGCGTACTCGAGGTTGTGGAACAGGATCGCGTCGAGTGCGGGCGCGAGCGCACCGCGCTGCCAGAACCAGAACAAGATCGCCGCCCACACCGCGCACCCGCCGACCGCCACCGCGGCTGCGAAGCGCGCCGTCGCGCGGGTCCGCTCGCCGCGGGGCGCGCACCGCCAGTAGATCCAGATCAGGAACGGCGCGTTCACCACTGCGACCTGCTTGAAGGCGCTGGCGACGCCTAGCATCAGGCCGATCGCAAGCGGCGCGGCGATCGGAGACCGCGGCGCGCCGAGCTGCCGCACCGCCAGCAGCGCGGCCGCGGCGATCCACGGCACCATGAAGATCTCGGTGTTCGCGATCGGGCCCTGGAGAATCGGGTCTGCCG
>DATFWW010000098.1:0-3002 GCA_035258825.1 Myxococcota bacterium | reverse complement strand
GCCAGGAGGTTGCCCAGGTACTCGTCACACAGTTCCCGTACGAGCCGCTCGGCCGCCTCGTTCCCCATGCCAGGTTCCCTCCTCACCGCTTCGAAGACGCGTCCGACCCGAACGTCGAGCAGCGCCGCCCGCCGCCGGGCTTCGGCCAGAACCTCGACCCCGAGCGAGCGGACGATCTCGCTCCGGCCGAGCCGCGGGACCAGATCATCGGGCACACGCCTGCGGAACGACCAGACGCTCCCTCGCAGTAGAAGCCTGTGCCCGCCGACCGCCCGCCGACGCCTGCCGCGCGTCACGTGGTACATGCCCTTCGGCCTTTCGTGGTACAGGGCTTGCTCCACGCCGTCCGAGCGCCGGTCCAGAACCCCTTCCGTCTCGCGGGTTTCCGGGCCCAGAACTCTTTCATCCTCGGGCGGTGATGCGCTCCGCCCGCACGACGTCTTCCACCGTATTGAGATTGGTGAGCGCGACGCCGTCCGGGTCGATCGCGCTCAGGTCGTCGCCCTCGAGGTAGTGCGCCGCGAGCGCGCCGAGCAGCGCGGAGAGCGCGAGCCGGCCTTCCGCGAGATGGCGGCGCGCGGCGGCGAGCGCGCTCTCGCGCCGGTAGAGCGCGCAGAGCGGGTGGGCACCGTCCGGGCCGCGCGGCACCACGGCGTCGGCCTCGGGCCACGCGATCAGCGCGAGCAGGAGGTCGGGCGAGACGAACGGGAGGTCGGTCGCGACGACGAGCACGCGCTCGGCGCGCACCGCGTCTAGCGCGGACACCAACCCGCGCAGCGCGCATCGCGGCCCCTCGCTGTCGGGGACGCGGCGCCCCGGTGCGTCGGCGGGCGGGTCGCCGCCGACGAGCACCACCTCCTCGCACAGCGACGCCAGGCAGCGCGCCACGCGCGTCGCCGACGCCACGCCGCCGACCGCGACGTGCGCCTTGTCGGTGCCCATTCGCGTGGAGGCGCCGCCGGTGAGCACGGCCCCGGCCACGTTGGAGAAACCGCGCGCGGACAATCTCAGAAGCCCGGCTCGTCCGAGGCGAGGAAGTCGGCGTCGAGGACCTGCACGTTCGCGGTGGCGCCCGCGGCGAGCTCGCTCGCCTCCGCCGGGAAGATCAGGATCCCCTGCGCGCGGATCATCGAGGTGAGCACACCCGAGCTCTGGTTGCCCGTGCTGCGCGCGATCACGGCGTCGCCCTCGTGCGCGAGCGCGACGCGCACGAAGTGCATGCGCCCGGGCTTCTTGCGCATCGACTCGGCGAGCCGCGCGCGCACGAGCGGGCGGTGCAGCCGGGCCGCGCCCTGCATTCGCAGCAGCGCGGGACGCACGAACTGCTCGAACGTCATCATCGCGGACACGGGATTGCCCGGCAGCCCGAACACGAGGGGACCGCGCGCCATCTGCTGGTCTTCGCTCGCCTGCGGCTCGCTGCGCGAAACTTGCACAACTCTTCCGAACGCGAGCGGGTAGCCCGGCTTGATCTTCACGCCCCAGAAGTCCAACCGGCAGCCGAGCTTCTCGAGCACGCCGCGCACGTAGTCGCGGTCGCCCACCGACACACCAGCCGAGCTCACGATCACGTCGGCGGCGAGGCCCGCGCGCAGCCGGCGCTCGATGTCTTCGGGCGTGTCGCGCGCGATGCCCAGATAGACCGGATCGGCGCCGAGCTCGCGGCACTGCGCGGCGATCGACCACGAGTTCGAGGAGACGATCCGCCCGCCCGCGACGTCGCCATCGGGCTCGACGAGCTCGTCGCCGCCCGAGAGAACCGCGACACGCGGTCGCTGGTGCACCGCCACGACGGTGCGGCCGAGCGAGGCGAGCACGCCGACCTGCGCAGCGCCGACGCGCGCGCCGGCCTCGAGCACGCGCGCGCCGCGCTGCACGTCCTCGCCCGCGCGGCGCACGTTCTCGCCGGGCGTGGGCGCGACGCGGATCGCCACGCGGTCGCCGTCGCGGTCGGTGTCCTCCTGGCGCACCACGCTGTCGGCGCCCGCGGGCAGCGGCGCGCCCGTGAGGATGCGCGCGGCCGACCCGCGCGCGAGCCGCGGCACGTCGAGCGTGCCGGCGGGCACCTCGAACGCCACGGGCAGCCGGACGGCCGCGCGCGCCGTGGCCGCCGAGCAGTCGGCGGCGCTCACGGCATAGCCGTCCATCGCCGAGTTGTCGGCGGGCGGCAGCACGCGGTCGGAGTCGACGGCCTCCGCGAGCACGCGGCCGAGCACCTCGCCGAGCGCGACCGTCTCGGACCCGAGAACGGGAGTCTGGGCGAGCACGCGCGCGAGCGCCTCGGCTGCGGTGACGTCGCGCTGCATGGGCCAACCTTACCTCGTTCGTGCAGGAGCCTGCCTTCGCTCGCCTTGAAGCACTGGGAGGCACGGGCAACGTCTTCCCGGCGCCCGACGTCTTCGACTACCGCACGATGTTCGAGAGCTTCGCGGTCTGGGCTGGCAGTTCTCGATCGACCGCGCGATCGAGGAGTTCCTCAACCTGACGAACGTGTCGTGCAAATCGCTCACGCGGCGCGGCACCGGCCCGCGCGCTCGAGCGCGAAGCGCGTCGTCACGATCACGGTGCCGCGCGCGCGCGGCACGGGCGTGAACGGGAGTCGCGGCGACCGTGCCGGGGTCGCGTTCGTCGCCGTGCTCGGGCGGTGCGGTCGGGTGCCGCCCAACCTCTAGAAGCGCCGCTCCGCGCGGCGGGTCTTGCGCCGGTCCTGCCAGTAGCGGAACGAGACCCAGCCCGTGAACGCGATCGTGAGGAGTATCAGCTCGGCCATCCGCGTCCCCCGAAAGCGCGCGGCGGGACGATAGCCACCCTTTGGATCGCCGCTCCTTCGCCCCTCGGGATCGATCTGCCTAGGAAGCGGGCATCCGCGGCCCGGCGAGTCCATACTCCCGCAGCTTCATGGGCCACCGGGATCTCAAAGACGTCCTCGAGGCGGTGCTCGACGGCGTGGTCGTCGTGGATCGCGACGGCCGGATCGAGCTCGTGAACGGGGAGGCGTGCCG